>JBBSGA010000396.1:0-5661 GCA_038254585.1 Chloroflexales bacterium
AGCGTGTCGTCAGCAAGCCCAAGCCCTCATCGAGACCTTGATCCTCTATGCCCACGACTGCCTGCAACGGGGTCAGCACGTCACAGCGGTCTTTGCGCGGTTGTTTGCCAAGCAAGGGCCGGTCGGCACATGACACCATGTCGTCCATCCACTAAAACACAACAGTCGAGTCAGGTTTTGTGCCGTCACGAAGATCTCGTCGCCCTGGCCCAGGAGGACGGCCAAAGCATCAACCGCGAGCGCATGCTGAGGTGCCTCACGCTGAACTGCTCGGAGCCAGACATTCGTGTCAAGCAGGTAGGTTGGCATCAGTCGTACATGTGCTCGCGGCTCAGCGCCTCGTTGGAGAGGGCAGGGGCGGCCGGACGGTCCAGGGCAGCCCATTCGCGCACTGCTGCTGAACGTTCGGCAGGAGGTGCGCTCGCCTCGAACGACTGCTCTACCGGATGCAGGATCAGCGTCATCCCCTGACGCTCGACCACGAAGCGGGTGCGAGGCAGGAGCGCCGCAACGACATCGTCGGGCAGTCGGATCGCACCCCGCTCATCAAGTTCGACAATCGTCCCCATCGTGCTTCTCCTTGTTCTGGATCCATTGTACATCCTTGGCCTATCCGCATGGCTGCGTGGGTCCACAGGTGCGACCGTCCTGCACGATACCTCATTCACATGAGGTCGGGGCGAATGTCGAACAGGAAAGCAGAAAACGCTCTTATACCTTGTATTCTTGCCTGGACGTGTTCGCCGCCGGGGCTCGTCCGATTCAATGAACCTATTGGATATGCATAGTAGCCACTTCAGAGGCCGACACCCTCGATTTCTTCGGGCGTGAGGCACTAACCGGGCGACTCGTGGCGCGTCTGGCAGAGCCAGGTGCCATTGCTCGGTTTCTTGCCGTGGTCGGGCCAAGTGGCAGCGGCAAATCCTCGGTTGTCCGCGCCGGGCTGCTCCCAGCGCTTCGTCACGGCGCCGTACCTGGCTCACAGCGTTGGTCCATTGTCGATATCATTCCCGGCACACATCCACTGGAAGAACTGGAGGCAGCACTGCTGCGTGTGGCCGTCAACCCACCGCCGAGCTTGCTGGAACAACTCCAGGCGGATGAGCGTGGGCTCCTCCGGGCCGTCAATCGTGTCCTGCCCAGTGATGCCGGCGTCGATCTGGTGCTCCTGATCGACCAGTTCGAGGAAGTCTTTACCCTGATACATGATGAGCCAGCACGCGCGCACCTGCTGGCGAGTCTGGTTGCCGCTCTGACCTGCCCACGCCCACGGTTGCGCGTGATCGTGACGCTGCGCGCCGACTTCTACGATCGGCCACTGCGCTACTTGCCGCTCGGGGAACTTATGCGCTCACGGACGGAGGTCGTGCTGCCACTGGCACCCGACGAGCTCGAACGAAGTATCGTCGGGCCTGCCGAACGCGCCGGTCTACAGTTCGAGCCGGGTCTGGTTGCTGCGATCATGCATGATGTCGACGGGCAGCCCGGTGCTTTGCCACTGTTGCAGTATGCTCTGACCGAGCTCGTCGATCGGCAGGATGACCACCGGCTCACGCTGGCTGCGTACGCCGCCAGCGGTGGAGTCGTGGGTGCGGTGGGCCGCCGCGCCGAGGAGTTGTATCGTGCGCTCGACGAGCAGGGCCAGGCCATCGTGCGACAACTGTGCCTGCGACTGGTGACGCTGAGCGACAGTGCAGAGGATACACGCCGACGGGCTCATATCAGCGATCTGGCGGCGCGGGCTTCGGATGCCCAGGTACTCCAGGCGGTACTCACCGCGTTCGGGCGCTACCGCCTCCTCACCTTCGACCGTGACCCCTTCAGCGGCGAAGCAACGGTTGAGATCGCGCATGAGGCGTTGATCCGCGCCTGGGAGCGGTTGCACGGCTGGCTCCAGGAGAGCCGCGTCGACCGGCAGGCACAACGCCGTCTGGCCATGGCTGCGGCTGAGTGGGACGGCGCCGGACGCGATCCAAGTTTCCTGGCGAGCGGCGCGCGCCTGGCACAGTTTGAGCTTCTGGCGACCGAGACGGATCTGGCACTGAACCTCCGAGAGTCGACGTACATCGCGGCCAGCATCGCCGAGCGCGACCGGCTAGTGGATGAGGAACGCGCGCGCCAGGCAATCTTGGCCGCGAATCAGCGGCAATCCGAAGCGCTTCGGTTAGCCGCTGAAGCGACAGTGCTGCTCCAGGCCGGTGGCAAAGCCGAGCTGATCGCCTTGCTCGCTATTCGATCGATCCGGACCAGGTATACGCCGCAAGGCGATGCTGCACTGGCAGGAGCGGCGATGCTGGACTTTCCGCTGCGGATGTTTGTCCAACCAGGCGGTGTCCAGGGGGTCGCGTGGAGCTCGGATGGGTGCATGCTGCTGACGACCGACGAAGGGACGCTGAGGATCTGGGATGCGGCGACCGGGAGCCTGCTGCAGAGCATCATGGCACAGCCCGGTCCAGCTGGGCGCATCGCCGTGTCACCCCTCGGACATTACGTCCTGACCGGCGGCACCGATCGCATCGCGCGCATCTGGGACCTGCGCAGCGGCGCGGAGCATGCTCGCCTCGCTCCATTGGGCGATCCGGGCCAGGGCATGGCGTTTTCTCCGGATGGTCGCATCGCCGTGACGGCCGACGCCGATGCGGCAGCTCATCTTTGGGATGTGCAGACGGGCGTCGAGTTCAGGAGATTCGCGGGCGGGAGCAGGCCGGTCTACTGCGTGGCCGTCGCGCCGGACGGCCAGTACGTCGCGACGGGCGGGAGCGACGGAGCGATGCGGATCTGGGAACTCGCCACCGGCGTTGAGGTTCGCTGCTGCATCGGCCATACCGCCCTGGTGTGGAGCGTCGTCTTCTCGCAAGATGGCAAGCTCATCTTGAGTGCTGGCTACGACAAGACCGCGCGCCTCTGGGATGTCGCGACGGGTGTTGAGCGTCATCGCATGATCGGCCATAGCGAGTTCATCAAAGGGGCGGATATCGCGCCCGATGGAAGCACCGTCCTGACCGGCAGCGACGATGGCTCTGCGTGGCTGTGGGACGTGACCACCGGAGCCGAAGTGCATCGCTTCCTCGGCCATACCAGCTTCGTCTTCGGCGTCGCCTTTGCGCCGGCGGTCAGCGCCTCGTCACCGCTGCCGGAGATGGGACAGCTCGACTCTGGAAAACGCGGACGGAGGCGACCTCCCGGCAGCTGCGCGGCCATACCGATGGCATCATGCGCGTGACTTTCGCGCCCGACGGGCGGACAATGGTGACCGGTAGCAAAGATGGCACAGGCCGCCTGTGGGATGCCCGGACCGGCGCACCGCTGCACAGCTTTGATCCTCAGGCCGGCATGGTGGTTGATGTCGCCGTGTCCCCCGATGGCCATCGCGTTGTGACGGGCAACTGGGATGGCATGGCCCATCTCTGGGATATTGTGACGGGAGCACTGGTGCGCCTGTTCAGAGGCCACACTGCGCATCTGTATGGGGTAGCGTTTTCCCCGGATGGCGCTTCGATCCTGACGGCAAGTGGCGATGGCACGGCCCGTCTGTGGGATGCGGACTCCGGTGCCGAACTGCGGCGGTTCGCGGGCCATACCGATCAGGTCTTCACCGCCCGCTTTTCCCCGGACGGCGGGAGCGTGCTGACCGGCAGTGTCGACGGCACGACCTGCCTGTGGGACGCTCGGAGCGGCTCCCGGATGCGCGTGTTTCCGACCGGCGCGTCCAGTGTCGCGTTTACCGTTGACGGCCGCCATGTCATCACCGGTGACTGGGGTGGAATGGTTCGTCTCTGGGATATCGCGAGTGGCGCAGAACTCCGCCAGTTCACCGGGCATACGGCCACGGTGTGGGACATCGCCTGTTCGTCGGACAGGAGCACTGTGCTCACGGCAAGCGCCGACACGACTGCGCGCCTGCGGAATATACAGAGCGGCGAAGAGGAGCGGCGCTTGACGGGCCATGCTGCCGGTGTGAACGGTGTTGCCTTCTCTCCTGACGGACACTCCATTGTCACCGGCAGTTCGGATATGACGGCCCGACTCTGGGACGTCGACTACCATGACACGGTCCGTTACCTGTGCCGCCGACTGTTGCGGGACTTCTCCGACGAGGAGCGAGCGCAGTATGGGATCGCAGATACCACGCCAACCTGTCCGCTCTGATCCCGCCTCGTGATTCCCAGGTAGATGGCTGTTTCAGAAACTACAGAGCCGCTCCTGGTGGGGTGAAGCACTTATGCAGGCATCTGATCGCGAGATCGAACTGCGGGCGATGACGGTCGAGCAGGCCATCGCCTACGCACTGGCAGAGGTGCCCGATGGCTGATCTCCCGACCGACATAGTCACTCTCCTCTTCACGGACATCGCGGGCTCGACGCAGCTGCTCCAGCGCCTCGGCACGCGGAAAGTCGACGAAGAAGCTATCGCCCTGCGTGTCAATCTTGCGCCCGTCGTGCACCTGGAAGATCGAGCGCAACAGCATGCGATCCTCGGCAGCATGTCGCGTAGCCGCCGTTGATATCCAGTTTCAGCTGCCGACATCTGAACATGTACTGTAAGCCTTTGGGCTCAACAGACAGGGCACCAGGTTACAGATCGCAGAGGGACTGCATTGAACATCGACAGGAATCATCTATACTCCAATAGTGATCGCGACAGCGCCATGTCTATCGCTCACGCTGCCTCTTTGCTTTCGATGCCACTGATCCCAAAGAGAATGTTCGGCGCTCGTTGACTCTCGACATTGGTGAGAACTGCTTGTGGCGTTCGGCAAGATGCTGTTGAGCATAGTCCATGTATCCATCGGTGGTCGACAGCTGGCTATGTCCCAGGATGCGCTTCAAGGCGAATTGATCGCCACCGTTCATCACCATCATCACCGCTGCAGAGTGGCGCAGCAGATGGGGGTGAAGACGCGGAATACCGGCGCGGATCCCTAAACGCTTCACCGCCTGATTCAGGCCATCGGAGGTGAGGCGATGACCAGCGGCAGTGATGAAGAGCGCTTCGACTCCGTCAAGGGCAACCTTCTCCCGCAGCGTGATGTACTTCCGCAGGGCGCGTAACGATGTCGGAGAAAAGGGAACCAGGCGCTCCTGCTTGCCCTTCCCAATGACCCGCACCTGGTAACTCCCCCACTCGACGTCCCCGACATCGAGCCCCGTCAACTCACTGGCGCGCAGACCCGAGTCATAGAGAAGCGCCATCATCGCATACATGCGACTACCCAGGAAGGTACGGGGATTGAGCTCGGACAAGAGACGCTCCATCTCCGGAACGCTCACGATCTCCTGGTAACGCTTTTCGAGTTTCGGAGGTTTGAGTCGCTCAAGGGGGTTCCTGGTGAGGTACCCTTCATCGAGCAGCCAGCGAAAGAAAGCGCGCAGACTGCGTGCGTAGAGATGGATCGTCCGATCCGAGAGCTTGCCTGGCCGTTTGATACTGGTCGGATGATCGACGTAGAGTTCGCTGCGTTGCTGCTCGGCCTGCAAAAAGGCGCGCACGTCGGCGATCGTGATCGCCTCGATCGCTGTGGAAAGATCGTTCTTGACCAGCCAGCTACGGAATGTCCCGAGTACCCACCGATAGATAGTGATGGCCTTGGTGCTGTGGCCTGACACCTCGTGCCAGACGGCATACTCGTCGACAAGTCGCTTGATGTCCATCCTGCCCTC
>JBBSGA010000397.1:0-5651 GCA_038254585.1 Chloroflexales bacterium
AGCGAATACCTAGCTTTCGCCTGCAGCAGGCTCCCCTACCAGTTCGTCGTACCATGAGCGAAGCCAGGTGAGGACCTCCTCGAACTTGCTGCGGGCGAGATTCTTGTAGCTTGAAATGCCGTACCGTCGGTACATCTCGCCATACACCTGGCTGTAGCCAGGCTTGATGCCCTGGGCGGCGAGTGCGTGGCCGACGTTTTTTACGGCGAGGGCGATTTCGGCCGCTTGCTGCTCGGTGATCGTGGTCTGAGGACTCACCTGCACTTCCAGGGCGTTCAGCCGCTGGTCTGTCTCGACAAGGTGGGCGTTCACTGCATTCGCCCAGTGTCCCATCTTGTCGATGCGCCCGTTGAGGCGCTGTTCCATTTCCATCTGCTGCCGCGCGAGATGCGGTGTAGCACGGCGCATCAATAGGAACCCGCACGTGCCGACGCGATACCACACCGGCTTCGACTATCTCAGCGCACAAGTCGCCAACTTTGAGCCCATGGTGCAGTTCATCGTCAACGCGGCTCGTCGCTAACTCGTCGCAGGAACGGATCTATGGATTCCGCGACATGCCACTACTGCAGAGCAGCTGACCTTCACCGTGTGTGCAAGGCCCACATGGTTTTTACCTCGATCCCGATGCCTCGCTCCATATCCTGCGTCACGATCCCCGTTGCCCCCACAACACCGCCATTTTGTAGCAACTCCGCATAGCATTCCGCGGCAGCCTCGAAGAGCGTGGCTTCGATCACGCCGCTACGGTCGCACACGGATGCGAAGGCCATGAGCCGGTCGTTGGTGGTGCGTATGCGGCGCCCGGCCACGATCACACCTGCCACCGTCACCTGGCCGCCAACGTGCCTGCGGAGCTCTTCTGAGCACACAAGTGGCGCATGCTTCAGTTCCGCCCGATGGAGGTCCAAAGGATGGTCGACGCTGACGGGGAAGCCGAGCGTCTCATATTCTTCCATGGCCCGCTCCTGGATGCTCTCGGCCTCAACGCCTGGCGGGGAGGGCCACGTTGTCTCAGAAAGTAGAGAGCCTTGATCAAGCGGGCAGACGTGAGAGATCTGTACCTCCCAGCGCGCCTGACGCCGGCTCGGGACAAGCGTATCGAGCGCGCCGGCTGCGATCAGCCGCTCGCGCTCTTGGTGCGTCAGCTCGACTCGTGCACACAGGTCAGCGATACTTGTGAATGGATGCTGACGAGCCGCGGCATGAAGGCGCTCGAGCGTCGAGACATTGATGGCACGCTGCAAGAGCAGCAGCCCACCACGCACCGACCGGCCGTCAGGCTGGCTGTGCCACGGTCCGTTGACCGTTGGCCCGACCACCTGCACGCCGTGGCGCCGGGCCTCAATCACGTAGACGAGCACCGGGTACATCCCACCTCCGACGCCGAGCCCCAAATGGTCGAGCACCGCGGCATAGAAGTGCGGAGGATAGTGCGCGGAGAGCCTCGCCACCCGCCAAGCAGCGTGTGCCAGGGCGACCGCGTGCCCGCGGGTGAACGTGTAGCGTTGGATGAACGAAAACCAGTGCAGCACGACGGCGATCTCGCGATCGCTCCAGCCACTGGCAAGCCCAGCCGCACGGAATGTGTTCACCATCGGCCCGGACGTATCACCTTTGGTGAGCGCTTTGCGCAACCGTTCGGCGTCCGCGAAACTGAACCCGAGCCGGTGGGCGACCCGCAACAGGTCCTCGTCGAAAATGAAGGCGCCATGCGACGGCCGTAAGACCTCGTCCAGCGCCTGCTGATGCTCCGGTGTCAGCAGCTCCCAGCCAGGGAGTGCGGTACTCCCCCCATGGATCGCCGCCAGCAGCCGGTCACGCGTCGTTGACGCTCCTGGCCGCAGCGCGCCGAGCGCCAGGGCAATGCCAGCCTCCGATCGGACCCGCAGCGCGCGCAGGAGGGTCATCATTGCGGGCGACTGGAGATAGGGGATCGCGCGCGTGTCCGCCTGCTCGAGCATATCGCCGGTCAGCTCATCCTCGCCGCCGACGTGCCACAGATCGGGCTTGGGGTAGTATGCGGCATGGATGGTCGCCTCTGCCTGGTCGTAGATTGCCAACAAGTACCAGGGGAGGACATCGAACTTAAGCAGCTGCAAGGCCTCCACATCGTCCTTATTGGCGAGCAGGAGCGGCCCCTCATCCGTCTGCATCACGCCATACAGGTCCGCCATGGGTTCATCGGCAACCAGAACCCCGCTGGCATGGCGCATGACGTGATGCGGCTGCCCGGCAATCTGCTCACCCGCTGCGACGACCATCTGCTCGTAGCGGTCCAGCGGCGCATTGTCCTTGAGCTTCCGGTGCAGCATGCGAATCCGGGTCCTATCCCAGCCGAACGCGGTCGCAGCCGTCCGGATGGCGCCCCGGTCCCGGAGCGTCGTCACGGCCGCGAGGTGCGCGACGCGCTCGGCGCCAAACATCTCGATCAGGATCTCCCTGACGGCCGTCTCTTTCCCGGCGGGCACGCCAAAATCGAGGTCCGGTAGATCGTCGAGCCCTCGATGGCGGCCGCAGAACCGCTCGAACACAAGCGCCTCGGCCTCGCTGGTGAGTGGATCGACGGGCGAGATGGCGAGCGCATAGCATAGGAGACTGCCGGTGCCGCTGCCCTGGAGCACCATCTTGATGCCGTGCGCGCCGGCACGCGCAACGAGCTCGGCGGCAAACAATAAGAATGCGCCGACCTCCTGGGCCATGACCTCATCGACCTCATAGGTCAACCGCTGGATCAGCGGCGGGCTGACCTGCGGATAGCGCTGTTTGAGTCCGGTGAAGGCGCGGCTCCAGAGCTGGTCATAGATCTGCGCTGCCGGCAGGGACGCGCCGGGGAAGCGCCTGCGCCCGAGGAGCTCCACGTGGCAGTCGTGCAGAACCGCAGCGCTTCCGGCGACCAGGTGATCGAGGCCTTCCCAGGTGCGATACCACTCCTGGGGCAGCGGAAGCCGGTAGCGTGACGGCTGGCGTGCTCGCCAGGGCGGGAGCCGGTCGTCGTCAGCCCAGAAGGTGGACTGGTACTCGATCGCGCTGACCAGCCGGTGCTTCGAGCCCTCCTCCGGTTGCAGGACATGCACGTCGTGCGTCGCGATCGCTCGTGCGCCGCCGTGCTCTACCAGGTCGAGAAGCCGCCGCAGCGCCCGGTGCTCGGACCTGCCGTCGGTGTCGTACTGCTGAACTTCGACGATGAAGTGCTCTTCCCGCTCAGCCAGCGCCTGCAGCTTCGCCAGCGTCCAGAGGGCGCGACCATCCTCGGCGGCGACGTCGTGCCAGAGGCGGCCGCGCCGGCCAGCACAGAGCAGGTACAGACCGTGATGATGCGTCTGCACACTCTCCCAGGGGAGGTGCGGCTGCCGGTTTTGTATGGCGATGAGCCGGCAGAGATTGCGGTAGCCGGTTTCGTCACGGGCGAGCAGACGTAGTGGATAGCCATCGTCGAGCAGCACGGTCGTGCCGTACACCAGGTGAACGCCCGTGTCTTGAGCCGCGCGGGCGAGCGGAACATGGCCCAGTGTTGTGCCGTGGTCGACGACACCGATGGCCGCGATCCGCAGCCGTTGCGCTGTGTCGAGCAGCTGCTGGGGCGCGATCGTGCTGTTGAGCAGATCGAACCAGGTGGTGATGGTCGCCAGCGTGTAGCACAGACTCATGAACGGCGCTCGCTAGGCGAGACCCACAATCGCGCCGGCCTGGATCGCGCCCGCCCCGAAGCGGCGCCTGACCGCATCCACGGCCTGCTGGAGCCGCCGGCGTCGGCTATCATCCGCCGCGAACAACCCCTGCTGGATGGGTCCAACGTCGCCGGCGACCACCGCCAGCCGGAGCACCGCCAGCCGCCGCTCCCCCAGGAGCCCGCGGAGCGCCTCCCGGCTCGCCGTCGCCAGATCACGGTCGAGATCGCGCCGCGGCGTGAAATGGACGGTGCGCTGCCGCGTGGTGCCGTCCGTCCACGTGATCTGCACCGTGAGCCGGCCGGCGGCCTGCTGCTCCGTACGGAGGCATTGCCCCAGGCGCTCGGAGAGCCGCTGAATGGCGGCAAGCAGGCGCCACGCGTCGGCGCAGGGCTCCTGCGCAGCGTGCCACGTGCTGCTCAGCGTTGGAGAGGAACGGCTGTCATCCTCCGCCTCCAGCCCCTGAGCGAGGCGCGCGAGGGTGCGGCCGCGCGGCCCACACACCTGCACCAGCACGTCTACTGGAATCTGCGCCAGTTGCCCGATGGAAGTGACGCCCAGCCGCTGAAGGGTTGCCTCGCTGCGCTGTCCCAGACCGGGCAGCAGGCGTACCGGCAGCGGCGCCAGGAACTCCTGCACGCCACGTGGCGGAGCGACGATGCAGGCCTTGCCACCGCGCTCCGCGGCGTCAAGGGCAGCTAGCCGGGCGACGATGGGCTGCGCCCCAAGCCCGACGGTGCACGGATAACCCGTGCTGGCGCCTACATCCTGCCGGAGCTGTTCAGCTTCGGCTTCTGCCCGGCTGAACTGCGTACCCAGCGCATACAGGGGCAACGTCCAGCACCCCGGAGCCTTACAGTGGAGCTCGTCGGCGTACTGCCTGAGGACCTGCTCGATGGATGTTGCCGCCGCCTCGGCCACTGCGGGATCGTGAGCAGTAACACGCAAAGAGGGGCAGAGCCGTCGTGCCTCCCACACCGGCATACCGGCGTGCACAGCATGCGTATCTGCATGCGGGCAGACGTCGATGACCGTCGCACGATCGGACGAGCCGGTAGCTACGACCAGCGGGACAGAGCGTCGATCTGAGAGCTGTTGTGCCGCTACCCGCGCGAGAAAGTGGCGCACGAGAACGCAGGCAACGAGGTGGTTGGCCATGACACGCTCGACCTTTCGGCTTCCTTATGTTCGTACTACACAGATCTGTAGCATTACAATCATGTAAACGCATCGATGTAGTACATATGTTCTATCCATTGGCTAGCATACATGATGATGCAAGTCCGATTGGCGAACTGAACCTGTCTTCGTGAGTGCCTGGAGGATGAACCGAGATGCAGAATCGAGTGTTTACAGCATGGGGATGCTGTATTACATCAACGGCGACAGGGCGGATTTCGTAATCGTTCTGTAAGAACTAATGTGCTATTAGCAGGGGGTGGGTACTAGCAGTGGAAAGCCTAGACCACGTTCAGATGCTCGGCTGCAGCTATCCGTGGTCCCTTTTGCCGGCATGATCACGCGCTGTGTTCGTGTGCCACCTGTCGGTATGTGCCATCATCGACGGGAAACCGGTGTTTTCGTGGTAAGCGGGCGAGAGTTGGGGCAACACATGCGGAGCCACTTCTGCCACGGTACGCAGAGCAGGATGGTCCACTCGTGGCATACATAGTCAGAGCAAACCTCGCCATATGATGTCGGCTCTACGCCACTTTCCGTGATTAAGGTTGAAGCATCCCAGAACTGGGACTTGTTGACGAGCAAAAGGTGTCGGGAAGCGCCGTACAGCACACTCTTTTGGCTGATCCATCATCCTTCATCTCACAGCTCCAATCTGATGTATCCGTTCAGGAGGTAGGCATGAGAGTGGGAACCGGGCACCCCGCCCAATGAGCACGCACCACATCTGCAATGAATGGCAGTGCTTGCCGCTGCTGTTGACGACAGCTCGTCGTGACTGTCAGGATCCGTTCCACACAG
>JBBSGA010000398.1:0-5607 GCA_038254585.1 Chloroflexales bacterium
AGAAGCGAGAACGATTACGGCGCGGCGGCCGAGCGTGCGATGGCGGCGAAGCGCGCCGACTATTTCGCGGCCGGTACGGAGGTCGTGTGGGATGTGGACGTGCTGCGCGACAACGTGGTGCGCGTCTACCGCGCGACCGATACCGAGCATCCAACGGTGTACCACGCCGGCGACACGGCCGAGGCCGAGCCGGCCGTGCCCGGCTGGTCGATGGCGGTTGCCGATCTGCTGCCCTGATCATGGCCAAAGCTCCCGGGCAGGCGTTGCTCATCGGAGACACCGTCAGGCTGTAATCCTAGCGCTCCTCTTCCGGCCAGTAATATTGGGCCGGAGCATCGCCTTTGCTATCGACCACTCGCGGATAGGTCCCCGGCTCGGCCCGCGGGCGAATGTCGAGGACCTCGACCTCGAACTCGTTGCCGTCGCCGTAATCGAAATAGTAGAGGAATTTGTGCTTGCGCACCAGGCAGAGGGACTTATGGTTGACAATCCGATAAGCCACCCGTGACCAATACCCCGCAACAAAGTAGCGGCGAAGACCGTCGTACACCTCAGCCAACGCGATGGGCCATGGCAGGAGGTGGGGCAGTGTCGTTACGGATGCGCATCTACTACAACGCGGTCTGCGGCGCGCTCGGCGGCCTGCTTGCCTGGGCCATCAGCGGGCTGCTGCTCGGCTCCACCACGACCAGCTTCGCGGCACTGCTCGCGCATGACGCACTGCTCGGCGCCGTCGCCGGCATCTGTATCGGCGGCGCACTCGGTGCCGTGGACGGCTTCCAGGCACGCAACTGGCGCCAGGCCGGGCGTGGTCTCTTCTATGGCGGCGCGCTGGGGCTCATCGGTGGGCTGGTCGGGCTCGTGGCCAGTGAGATGATCTTCTCCGCTGCCGGCGGTGGTCTCTGGCCACGCACCGCGGGCTGGGCGGTGTTCGGGGGTCTGGTGGGCGCGAGTGAAGGCATCGCCACGCGTTCCGCCGACAAGCGCACCTACGGCGCACTCGGCGGCGTGCTCGGCGGTATCGTCGGCGGCAGCACCTATGAGCGCATCAGCGATCTCCTGCGCGTTCTGACGCACAATCGTGACCTGAGCCTTACCATCGGCGGCGCGGTGGGGCTTGTGCTCCTCGGCGCATGCCTGGGCGCCATGATCGCCTTGACGGTGGTGCTGCTGCGCGCGGCGTGGGTGCGCATGCTCGGCGGCCGGCTGGAAGGGCGCGAGGTGCTCGTCGGCAAAGCGCGCATGACGATCGGCGCCAGCGATGGCTGCGATGTCTACCTGCCCGGCGACAGCGCGATTGCCTCGCAGCATGCCGTACTCCAGCGTGCGCCACGGGGCTACACCCTGACCGTGACGCCGGGCGCGACCCCGGTCGCCGTCGATCACCAACCCCTCGCTGCCGGTGCGAGCATCGCGCTGCGGGGGGGCGAGCACCTCCGCTTCGGATCCACGCCCGTGCTCTTCCGCCTGGAAGGAGATGAGGAGGCCGACCTATGACACGCCAACGCCGCCGCTGGTCTCGGCTTCTGCTGCTCGTGGTCGCCGCGCTGGCCTGGGTCGCCCTTTTGAGCCTGCCCGTGGGCGGCGGTGGGGCGGGGCGGGCAGCGGATGGCGCCACCGCACGCGTGACGCGTGTCGACGACCGGGCTTTTCCGAAGATCAGCAGCTACGGGCTGCTGCGCGATGCCGCCGGGCAGCCGATCGACAGTCTGCAGGCCGCGGACTTTAGCCTGACCGAGGACGGGGTGCCGGTCCAGTTCGACTTTGCCGGCGCAGGCCAGCAGTCGCTGAGCGTCTTCCTGGTGATCGACCGCAGCGGCAGTATGCATGACGACGGCAAGATGGAGGGCGCGCAGGCCGCCGCGCGCACGTTTATCGACCTGCTGCGTCCCGGCCGCGACCAGCTGGGTATCGAGGTTTTTAGCGACGACCTCCAGACGCTGGTTCCGCTCGGCGCGCTGCACGGCGACGCGGACAAAGCCGCCGCCGATGCCGCCGTCTCAGGCGTGACGCCCAACGGCAATACCTACCTGTACAGCGCGGTCGCGGACGCGGCGCGGCAGATGCGCGGCACCAGCGGTAGGCGCGTGATCGTCGCGCTCACAGACGGCCGGAGCAACGATCGCCAGATGTCGAGCGAGCAGAGCAGCGCCGTGGCCAAGGAAGCAGGGATCCCGGTCTACACCATCGGCCTTGGCGGCGACGTGGACGAGGCCCAGCTGCGAAGTCTGGCCGAGGCCACCGGCGGGCAGTATGCCTTCGCCCCGACCCCGGAAGCGCTCCAGGCCTTGTATCGCGAGCTGGCCAAGGCGCTGCAGAATGAGTATCGCTTCACCTACACCTCGCCCACGCCGCGGCTGGACGGCACGCGCCGCACGGTCGCCGTGGTCGCCAGGCGTACCGCCGGCACCTTGCTCGCGAGCGACGACTACGCCGTGAGCGGCGTGCTGGTCCTCCAGCGCAATACGCTCGTGCTCCTCCTGCTGGGAGGCGGGCTGCTGGTGCTGCTGGCAGTCCCTTCGCTGTTGGTGGGAGTACGGAAGCCGGCCGGTGCTGGCGTTCCACCGCCGCCTGCTCCGGCACTCACGCCGGAGCCGAGCCAAACTCCCCGCTCGAGCTCCGGACGCCTACGTCTGCTGGCGATCCCGCTGCACGACGAGCGCACGACGATCGGCAGCGCTCCGGGCAACGATATCGTGCTGCCGGGTCTGGCGCCGCGGCACGCGGCGATCAGCCGGTGGGAGGGGCGCTGGGTGATCGAGCCCCTGGCCGGCAGCACTGCCGTCGCCTACAACGGCGACGCGGCGGCCGAGCGCCCGATCGCCGGTGTGAACGCGCTCAAGCATGGCTCGCTGATCCGCCTTGGCACGGAGCAGGCGATCTTCCAGGCCGACGACGAGCCGAACCTCTTGCTCCACACGGCTGCGCGACGCGGCACCTGAGCCGTCGTATCATGCAGGCGCGCCGCCGGTAGAAATGGCGCCTGTTACGTCGCAAACGCACGTCATGGCGTTGAGCGCTTCCACGCACTTGATTTCCTATGCTTCACGGTTCGCCGGGTCTCGTCTCTCGTCGCCGTCGCGGTCCGTCTCAGCTATGCGGTCATCCTGATCCATATCTGCATCGTGCGCTGCCTCGCGAGTAAGCAGGGCGCGCTCGACCGGCGGCAGCTGTTCCCAGTGCTGGCCGAGCCAGCTGACGCCATGCAGGAATGCTTTGGCCCGGTCGGTGTTAGGCGCGACCTGGCGCAGCAGCGCCCAAAAGGCGGGCGAGTGGTTGGGATGCACGGCATGTGCCAGCTCGTGCGCGACGACGTACTCCAGGACCCAGCGCGGCATCTGCCGCAGCGTCGCGTTGAGGCGGATCGTACGCGTCGCGGGGCTGTAGCTGCCCCAGCAGGCCTGCTGCGTCGTGACGAATCGAACGGCCGCGACCTCCGGTGGTGCCGCAAACCGGGTCGCGACCCGGCGGGCGAGCGCGAGCGCATCTTCGGCCGCGTTGACCTCGTGGGCACGCGCGCGGCGGAGCAGGCGTCGCGCGAGATCGGTTATGATGGGATCGAGCGTTGCCTGGCGCATCTCGCGCGGTGCACTCACTGTGAGCGTCGTGTCACGCAGGCGCGCATTGACGTGCTTGACATCCTTCCGCTCGACCGTGAGCTCAAGGGTTACACCGTCGACGGTGATCGGGCGAGGTTGCGTTTCAGCCATACCCATAGTGTACTGCCTATCAACGCGGAGGCGATCCATGGCATTCAAGGTGAAGCGGCGCGGCAAAGTTGTCTACTACTACGAAGGCGATACGCCGGTGCTCTCCAACCTGGTCGTCGAAACCCTGCCGGACGGCGACCTGAAGATCTACTTCTCCGGCCTGACCGGCGGACACTCGGCTACGGGGGTCCTGGGCCTCGACAGCGTAACGTCGATGGAGCCCGAGAAGGAGGTGCCGCTGGTCTTCGCCTGCTGGGAAAAATGGCTGCAGGACGCCGGCATTTGTACGTCGATCGCCGACGTCGACTTTCTCGAGATCCACGCGTTCGGGGCACAGCCGAAAGCGCCCAACCCGCTGGCCGATCCACTGGGATACGTTCGCGAGCAAGACCGGCTGCGCCAGGCGTATGCGCGCGCCTATGCATCGTTGTTTCGGGAGCGCTGCCCGGATAACGGGCTGCCGGCGCGGTTCACCGTGCATCTGATCGACTTCCCGGACAAGGCGGCATCCTATGAGTTCTACGGCACGGCACTCTACCAGCATGCCTTACAATCGAGTGGCAGCGCCGCGGATGGCGTCGGGCCGTAGAGACGCTATGATGAGGATTGAGAAATCCTCTCATCGGGCAAGCGTTTTTGAACGTGCTTCAGCGCGTTTGGCGTACCAGACGCCGATTTCAATCGGTGGCCTGCTAGGACTGGACAGACTTATGGTAGCACCACGAGGACCGGCAGCTACGTATGGCACATCCGCCAGGCGTCCGAGCGACTTCGACGCCTTCTGGTCGGCGATCATGGATCAGGCGCGCACTATCCCGCTCAACCCCGCGTTGACGCACGTCCCGCTGCGCTCCACCCCCGAGGTGGATGTCTACGAGATCCACTACGATAGTCTCGAAGGGCTGCGAATTGCCGGTTGGTACTGCCGGCCCACGGAGGCGTGCCTGCCGCCGCCCTATCCCGCCCTGCTGCTGGTCCCCGGCTACATCTCCGAGCCGGCGCTGCCAAAGTCGTGGGCCAGGCAGGGCTACGCCGCGGTCGGCGTCGCGCCGCGCGGCAAGCTGCGCTCGAACCACCGCTTCAACCCCGGCTACCCGGGCCTGCTGACCTCCAACATCGTCGATCGCCACACCTACGCCTACCGCGGCTTCTACGTCGACGCGGCCCGCGCCGTCGACTTCGTGCTGTCGCGCCCGGAGGTCGATCATGCGCGCATCGGCGTGCACGGCAGCAGCCAGGGCGGCGCGCTGACGATCACCACGGCAGCGCTGCGGGCCGACGCGATTACCGTGGGCGCTGCCGGCGCACCTTACCTGTGCGGCTTCATGGACGCGGCGGCGCTGACTCACTCGTGGCCGTATGAGGAGATCAACGACTATCTGCGCACGTACCCCGAGCGCACCGCGGCTGTGCGTGCGACGCTCGACTACTTCGACGGCATCAACTTTGCGCCCGCGATCCGCTGCCCCATGCTGATCTACCTCGGCCTCGGCGACGACGTCTGCCCGCCCGAAACTGGCTATGCACTGCACGACGCGCTCGCCTGCCCGAAGGAGCTGCACGTCTACCCGCGCTGTGCCCACGACGCCGGGATTTACTGGGAAATGCCCAGGGTTGAGGCCTTCCTGGCACAGCACCTGCGGCCTGCCGCCGGTGGCCCACCCGCCGAGGCGACGCAGGGATAGTGTTGGGCACAATCTGCCCTCATCGACTGCGTTGGAGTGTCAGGATTAGAGATGCCCAGCCTTATCGCGCAAGCCGAGCTCGACACCTATTGGGACACCGTGGACGACGAGCTGGCGCGCTACCCCATCGCCGCGGAGCTGGAGCCGCTGCCGCTGCGCTCCACCGATTTTGCCACGGTGTATGCGGTGCGGCTGACCAGCATCGGTCCCTA
>JBBSGA010000399.1:0-5556 GCA_038254585.1 Chloroflexales bacterium
CGGCTCTTCGCGCCGCACGTACTCGGCAAGCTCTACGAAGAGGAGCTCGACAAGCTCGACCGCTATGCGCAGGAGCAGGCGGGGTCGCCGGGAGGGCCGGCGGGGGCGTAAGCTCCAAGGCAGGCGATTCATAGACGTGCCCTGTATCATCCCACTATTGAACGTCTGGCCTGAAGGGGTCGATATACCTTAGGAGATCTTGCATGACGCATATCGTGAAGTGCTTCAGATCGTCGCGGATACGGATGGAGAGCCAACGGCGTGCAGAGCCGACATAGGATCGATCTGGAACTGGCGTCAGCAGCGAAGAAACGCAAGAGGTCTCAGCAATGATGCTGTTGGCTGTGCAGCGGCGATCGTGTGCGCGAGATCATCGATCAGCTACAATCGTTGCTCTATGCGGCATAACCTATGGAGAGCGGGTATGAACGTGGAAGAGTTTCGGCAGAAGCTGTTCGAGTGCTACAACCGCGATGTCGGATTGCCCGATGCGTACTACTTCATCGACGGAAACCCGGTCGAACCCGTCGCGCCGCGCGACACCGCCCAGGGTGGAGTCTTCGTTTTGGGCGCCTATCCAAGCGCGATTTTTGAGACCCGAAACGGCGTGTGTGATGTTCCGGTTGCCAACATTGCACGACCTTTTGACCTTGCAACCAAGTCCGGCCAAGAGCTTGACGATCACTATTTGTGGCGGCTCGGGCTGTCGCGTGACCAGTGCTGGATCACCAATCTCGTCCGCACGTTCCTGTTCAAAGACGGACATGTCGAGAAATATAAGCGCCTGGGTTGCGCCAACCTTCCTCCGGTAACGCGGCACCAGTTCGAAATGCTGGCCCGCTTTCAGAAAAACCTCGATTGGCTCCAAATGGAGCTGGAGTTTGCGGCGCCGAAAGCCATCATTACCCTCGGCGCCGAGGTCGCCGGGATCTTGCGAAGGGTAAAGTCCCAAAAGGCCCGCAACGCCTTACTTGGCGGCAATCTGCAACAGGTTACCGTCGGAGACCAGACTTACCCGGCGATTCATCTGGCTCACCCTGGGATCACCATGCGGACCGCAACGCCGCGCAATCCCTGGCCAGACCTCCACAAAGAACACTCCATCGCCGCGGCGGGTGTGATAAATGACCTGCTCGCAGACCGCCCGGGCATAAATGCGCCGGGCTGAAGCTACAAAGCCCCGCTGGGGCTCAGACGGCTCAATCGTCGTATAGTCACGGTGGAGGAGCAACCACATGCCCTATTACCGGCTGTTCTATCATGTGGTCTGGTCCACTAGGGACCGCCTGCCGCTGATTACGTCGGTGAACCGGGACTCAATCTACGCGGCAATTGCTGCCAGATCCGGTGAGCTTCGAGGTATAGTGCATGCTCTCAACGGCATGCCTGACCATGTTCATCTCGTAGCAACGATCCCACCCAGTGTACCGGTATCGACGTTTGTCGGCCAGGTGAAAGGTAGCTCATCACACCCGGCTTCGCGAATAGCTGGTGCTCCGGGCGGAGAGACGTTCGCGTGGCAGGCGGAGTACGGGGTAATCTCGGTTTCCGAAAGGCATTTGCCGATCGTCGTAGATTATGTTCGTCGCCAGCAGCAACACCATACTCAGAACACTCTCAACCGGACGCTCGAGAGCTGCGGTCCGGACACCTCGGGGGGTAACATGAGAACTGGGGGATGGACGCGCCGGCGGCGAGAGGCGCTCCCCGCGTCATAATCAATGCACCGGGCTGAATGTGCAAAGCCCAGAGGGAGACGGACGTTTCAGCCTCGGAGAGGCTTTATAACATGAGCGCGCTCCATTTATGGGCGCGCGGACCTGGGACCGCGACACCTGCTGGCCAGCAGTGGTCACGGCAACGACCGGGCAACCGCCATCGACCGCCCGGGCATAAATGCGCCGGGCTGAAGCTACAAAGCCCCGTTGGGGCTCGGACAGCCCAGCTCCAGAAATTAAACCAGGATTACCTACATCTATCCATCCATCCATCCATCCAACCACGCTTCCGCGGAACAGCTCGAATTGATCGAGGGCGTGCCGAGCTCGAAGAAGAGCCGCGCCAAAGCCAACGGCCGGCCGCTCACCACCGCGCAGCAGCTCGGCAGCCTGGTCAAGTCGGGGCGAACGGCGCCACGGGGGGAATCAGGTAATGCTTGCGTTTAGTGCGGTACGTGACCTCTTTTTCGATTCATTTGAAATCTACGTCATGCACAACGACGGGAGCGGCCTCCGCAGCATCTCCAGGCCGATGACGCATGCGTGTGTAGCGCCGGTATGGTCGCCAAATGGTCGTCGCCTCGCCTTCACTGCGGAACGGCCTTCGCTGGGCCGCCATGCTGCCGTGTACGTAGCAGATATGGACACGGATTCGGTGCGTGCGCTCACAGATGACGTTGCCTACAATCGCGCCGCCGCCTGGCTCTCCGATCGGCAGCTGGCGTTATATGTCGAGCGCGATCAACAGCGATCCTTTTCTGCGCTCGCCGTTGACGGCGGCAGCCTTCGGTCGCTGCTCGACCTGAACATCTACGGGTATGACCCGAGCTGGTCGCCCACGCGGCAAAAGTTCGTGGTGACCGATCGGAATGAGCAGGCGGTGACCACCGAGAATGGCGCTTCGCACGCCTTTCTTGGGAACAATCAGTTGCATCTCGTGGATGCCGATGGGACGTATATGAGGCGCCTGACGAACGACACGTCCCCAAAAATCCAACCGGCCTGGGCACCGAATGGGCAACAGATCGCCTTTATTGCAGTGATCGACAGCCGTGCAGCGCTGTATGTCGTGCAGGCCGACGGATCTGCGATGCAGCATATTGGGAGCGACGTGGAGGTAGAGAGCACGTTCGCCTGGTCGCCTGATAGCCGGCACATCGTGTATGTTGGCGATGACCACGACGACTATGGGGCGGCGGTGTACGTGGCGCAGGCAGATGGGACGCAGCGCCGGAAGATCGCTCGGCTGAACCCGGGCGATGGCAGCGGCGAAATACGACCGTCCAACGCCGTCTGGTCTCCGGACAGTTGGGCGCTCGTGTATAGCTCGTTTGTCGACGAGAGGTTTCAGATATACCAAACGGATGTCGATGGCAGCAATCTGCGCTGCCTGACGCAAAGCGATCCCCCGTTCGCACACGTGTATGGTCTTGCCTGGGGATAGGCGAGAGCTGACGCCTCTCCGCTGAGCTTGTTGTTCGCAGCCACGTCCTCTTCAGGACGCACCAGCGCGCCTGCCGCCGGCGAATCCACAAGCCGTACCAGATCATCGAGCGCGCCGAAGAAGCGTGGGCGGCCTGGGGCGATTCTAGCACAAGGGCCTTGCAGTGACACTTGCCCGCTCAGGCCAACGGAAAGGGTAGCTGCCGATACGTCCTGTGCGCGATCTCCACCACCTGGTCGGGCAGGAACTGTTCCATCAACTGGCACAGCCCTTCTGCGCGATCTGCCGCGCTCCCCTGCATGCCGAAAATCTGTGCAGCGTACGCGGCAATATCCGCCACGATCCGCTCGTAGCGATAGTAGGCGAGCGCCACCGGATCGATCACGGTGGGGCCGTAGCCGGCATAGAACCACGCTGCTTCCAGGGCCAGGTTCCAGCCGCCGAAGAGACCGCCGCCCACGCACATCAAGTCCCGCTCTTTTCGCGCCAGGATGAGCTCGTCCCAGTCCACGATCGCCAGCGCGTCGTGCGCCTCCACCATGACATTGCCGCCATGCAGGTCCGCGTGACACACGACCAGGTCGACCGCTCGCTGCTAAGGTGTCGCTTAAGAACGTGAAGCGGGCCGCACGCGTTGCCAGGGTGACGATCGGGCTATAGCTCTAGCTGAAACCGCACCGCTGCCGCGATCGCTGTCCGCAATGCCAGATCATCGAGCACGCCGATCCGGTGCTCTAAACGGCGTTTGTCCAAAGTTCGGATCTGATAGCACAAAACAATGGAGGACACGGCTAAACCCGCTTGACCAGCCGGCAGCAGGACCTCATTGGGGTAGATGGTGCGTTGGGGAGACTTTCGCGAGGTCAGGGCCAGAACATTCACAACCGGTAACACTTCGTTGAGCCGCTCGCGGCTAATCACCAGCACGGGCCGCCGTCCGGCTTGCTCGGAGCCCCTGCTGGGATCGAGCGAGGCAAGAAAGACGGTCCATTGGTACGTCATTCCCGCGGTTCCCACCACTCCGCATCCGCATATTCAAATGCTGCCATCGTTTCCTCGAGGTCAGCCTTGAAGAGCGGATCGTGCGATGCTTGCTCCATCTGACGGAGCTTATCGTCCAGCAGTGCCGTCAACCGCTGATCGAGCGTGTCAGCGACGAGCGTGTACTCTTCCAGGGGCAAAATCACACCAACGGGATTGCCCGCTGCATCGGAAATAAACTGTCGTTTAAGCACTGGCATAGGGCCGTTCCTTTCCCACGAGTCGTTAGCCTGATCATAACATACGCAAATTCGCCGGTGTGCTGCTCAGCTTCCTGGTGGTGCCGCTCCGCGGCCGTGTCCAGGGGGCGGATGGGAACGGGTGGGCTAGACCGCCGGTAGATTGATGCGACAAGGCCACCTCATAGCCGTTCTGCCCCTCGAAAAACGGGTACAGGATCCAGGCGAAGCCATACGCATACACCCACAACCGGTGTGTGGTAGTCGCGATGGGGGCCATGACCCGCCGGATGCCTTGAGCATGCAGCAAGGCAACCACGGCGACAGCAACCTCGTCGAAGTTCCCCCGCCGAAGCTTGAGAAAGTACGGCGTGCCGCGATCCGTCCCGACCCGGAAGACAGCCGTATTCACATCCGCCCCGAGCGGTAGAAAGGTCACCTGGGCGACGCGCAGCCCATAGCTATTGCGCAGGCAGGCGATGATGGTCTCGTCGGAATCGCGGGCGGTGTCAGCATCGGCAGCGTAATTGTATCATCTGACGGCTCGACTCGTAGAGACGGGAGCCGCGACCCCTGGTATCATGGCAGTGAACGACCGTAATCGCCCGGAAGGTTTCGCACATGCATATTCGCAACGCTCCGTCGACAACCGATCTCTACACGCGCGTGGGGCTGCTCGGGTTCGTGGCCGGCCTACGCTCGCAGCTCCCGCTCTTTCTGCTGGCCGGCGCGGCGATCGCGCACGAGGCGGGCGCATCGGCGCTGGCGGGTGGCGCGGTTGGGGCGGTCGCGGCCGGCGCCGGGTCGGTGGCCGGAAATCGTTTCCGCGTGACCCTCCTCCGCCTGGCGCGGCTGCCCGACAATGTCGGGGCCATCGTGGAGGATGCCACCGCGCTGGGCCTAGGCTGGTTTGCCGCGCTGCGGCGCGGGTCCGCCTAGAAGATCGGTCGAGCAGCCTACGTTGCCGGAAGTACCGGGAGCGGTTCGATCGCTCGTCGTGGTCGTCTTCCCTGTTGCTGACTTTGCCCCGCCCCTCTTCCCGTGGTTGAGGGTAGCTCCACGTCGGCAAACTCTACTGAAGCGTGCTATACTCGGGCCGACTTGTCCATGA
The DNA here is from genome assembly GCA_038254585.1 of Chloroflexales bacterium. Classification (GTDB taxonomy): domain Bacteria; phylum Chloroflexota; class Chloroflexia; order Chloroflexales; family Kallotenuaceae; genus JBBSGA01. The sequence continues at coordinate 5,494 of JBBSGA010000399.1, forward strand.
CAATCATTATATAGATGATAGGAGATGTGACATGGCACGTCGCACCCGCCGTCCCACGCCGAC
>JBBSGA010000400.1:0-5546 GCA_038254585.1 Chloroflexales bacterium
ACGGCCAAGCGGATGAGCGGCCTCGTCGCGCGCCTCCATGCAAAGTTGGCCGCCCACACCCTGGGCGTGTATCTCAACCTCCTGACCGGACGCTCGCTGCTGGATCTCAAGGCCCTCGCCGTGATCTAGCACAATGGGTTAGTCTGTGGTTCGCTGCCGCCCTGGAAAGTGTCAGCGCCCCACATTGCCAGTTGCCTCAGTCCTCCTCAGAGCACCTTAACAACTGACTTCTGCTTGCATCTTAACGGGTTGCCCCTTCGGGCGGGGTGAAAAACCCGTTAAGCGTTATTTCTTGAGCGGGCAACGGCGCCCGCTCAATAGCCCGATGGCTATTAGAAACTGACGTGAATCTGTACGAGCTGCGAAGCAACGGCCCACAGGGCCACCAGGCCGTTGACGAATGCGAAACCGGCCCACACCCGGCGGGAAGCTCTGCGGTCGCGCTGTACGGTCCCCTGCCGTAGAGCGTCGGCCTCGAGTCGCCGGCGGGCCAACTCAGCACCGTCCCAGAGCTCGATCGGGTTGCCCGTTCGAGCTTGCGGCTATCGGGGCCGAAGCGTCCGGTAGTCACCAGCAACGCCCGATTGGCCCGGCCGCGCTTCCCCTCCTCGGAGAGTGTCCCGAGGAGATCGCGAGCAATGCCCGGCTGGAGGGGCTTGCGGTCAGTGCTCCGGTGCTTGCACTGGACAATCCACTGTTCGCCGTTGGAAAGGCCGCGGAGATCGACACCGCCGTCGCCCGCTCCTCCCGTATGTTGGACGTGCTCCCATCCGAGATCCTGGAGCAGCACTTGCACATACGATTCAAAGTCGCGCCAGGTGAGCCGGCGTGCATCATCGACCATGAGCCGCTCGCGTCGCCTGGTAGCCGCGGCACGCCGGAATGCTCGAATACCGAGCACAACGGCTGTAGCCACGAACACCCCGAGCATGACCCGCCAATGCCAGTCGATCGCGGCGAATTTCGCGTAGACGGCTGGCCCAACGAGCACAACAAGCCATACCACACCCTCGCTTGCGTCGGGATCGCAATCCGCCCGCCGGCGGGTTTTCGGGTACAATGCAGTTTCCTTTCTGGGGAACCGTGGGCGTGCCGCGGTGATGAGTCAGGCACGCCCACGGACTGTCAAGTGGCTCCCCGACCAGGGCTCGAACCTGGAACACCCTGATTAACAGTCAGGTGCTCTACCATTGAGCTATCGGGGATCGTGACGCGCGAAATTATACACAGGCGAGAGAGAGCTGTCAAACTGCAACAAGTGCGCGATAAGGCTTTTGCGTTCTCTTCTTTTGCTGCCGACAGCGTAGCAGCGTAGCAGAAGATAGCATCGCCGTTGCTATGCGATCGACCGTATCCCACAGCTAAACCTCACACCGTAGCAAGTAGCACTCCCTGGGCCGTCCATGGCTCCTTTTGCATGTTGGAGCACAACGCAAGAGCCCACGAGTGTGCAGGGCGAGGGCCCTTTGGCCCTTGCAGGGGTCAGGGCGGGAGGTTACAATCGCGCGGCCGGGTCGGGCAGCGGAGACAGGGGATGCAAGCTGATAGGTGAAGCTTCTGTGGCACAGGCCGGTGTTGTCTCAATGTGCGATCGACGCCCGGGGCAGCACCCGGCTGCCTCGGTGGTCGTGGTCGCCTACCGCACGGGCACGGCGCTGCTGGCCTGTCTCGATTCGCTCTTTGCCCAGGCTTTTGCTCCCTTCGAGGTGATCGTCGTCGACAACGGTGGAAATGAGGTAGTACTCGATCGCCTGGCGGCCTATCCGCTGCTGCTCGTCAGGCTCGCTGCTAATCGCGGGCCGTCGCATGCGCGCAACGTCGGCCTTGGCTATGCCCGCGCCGATATCGTCTGCTTCCTGGACGACGACGCCGTCGCCGACCCTCGCTGGCTCCAAGCACACGTCGAGGCGCAGGCGCAAGCTGGTGTCGTCGCCGTCCGCGGGAAGGTCGTGCCGGCCCGGGATTCGATCTACAACCGGCTCGCACAGGGCTACGATCTAGGGGAGCGCGCGATCCCTGCCGCGATCGACGTCGAGGGGAACTCTTCCTGGAAGCGGGCGGTGTTGCTGGCGGCCGGCGGATTCGACGAGCATCTTTTCGGCCATGAGGGCAGCGCGCTCTCGCTGCGTGTCGTGCGCATGACTCATGATCCCTGGGGCCTGGTCTATGCGCCGGACGCGATTATCTATCACGATTACTCCGGCGGCATCCTGCCCTATCTGCGTAAGACGATCCGCCATGCATGGGCATGGGCGCGGCTTTCGACCGAAAACCCGGAGCTCTACGATTTCATGTGGCTCTATCTGGCATTTCGGACGCCGAGCGCTCCGCCGTCGGGTCCTCCTGTCGATCGTCTGCGGCTTGCGCTCCTGGCGTGCCTCGCGCGCAATCTGTCACGAGTCGTTCACAAGCTGGCGCTGGTCCGCAGGCGACCACGCTCCCCATGAGCGCACACACGTATGCACGTCTGTGAGCTGGTGCGCCTCCTGCCCGGTCACGCGGCCGGGGGGATGCAGACGCATGCCCTGCTGCTGGCACGCTGGCTGGTCCGGCTCGGCCACCGGGTGACGCTGTTTACAGCCGAGGCGCCCGGGCGTTTGGAGGAGTGGATCGAGGATGTGTGCGTCGTCTACGTGCCCGGCACACAACCAGACCGGCATACCCCCGCCGGCTGGGAGGCGCTCAACCGCGCCTGGGACAGCTACCACGCCCGCGATCCGTTCGACGTCGTCCATGCTCATTCGAGCGCTGGGGAAGGCTGGGCTCGCCGATCACGGCCGGGCCGGCCTCCGCTCGTCGTGACGATGCACGGGACGCACCGGGGCGAGTGGCTGACGTCGCTGCGGTCGCTGCGCGGCCGGCCGCTCGGGCAGGCCAAGTCGTCGCTCTATCTCTGGTCGACCTACCTCCAAGTTGCGGCACGCTACCTTCCGCGAGCTCAGGCTGTGATCTATACCTCCACGACCGATTTTCGCCGCGGTCGCCGACTCTACCCGCTGCCCCTGCGGCGCGCCATGATCCCGACCGGCGTCGACGTGGAGCGCTTCAGCCCCGCGGTACAGCCGGCCGAGCTGCGGGCCGAGCTTGGGTTGGATGCCGCGACGCCGCTGATCGTGGGAGCCGGACGGATGGTGCGCGAGAAAGGCTTTTCGACCGCGGTCGAGGCCCTGGCCGGCTGGACCGGACCGCGGCCGCACCTCGTGCTGCTCGGAGATGGTCCCGCCGTCGGCGAGCTGCGCGCCGAGGCCGCGCGCTTGGGGCTCGACGCCGAGGTGTCGCAGCGCCCAACGGTGAGTCACGAGCTGCTGCCGCGGTATCTGAACGCGGCCGATCTCTTCGTCTTCCCCACCTGGCGCGAAGAGGGCTCGCCCAACGGCGTGCTCGAAGCCATGGCCTGCGGTCTGCCGATCGTCGCATCCGACCTCGGCGCCGTGCGCGACATGGTTGGCGGCGGTGAGGCGGCCGCGCTGGTGCCGCCGATGGACCCGGCGGCGCTCCGTGATGCGATGATCGGCCTCCTGTCGGACCGGGCGCGTGCCGGCAGGCTCGGGCGCGCGGCGCGGCGGCGGGCCGAGGAGCGGTTTTCGGCGGAGCGCATGGCCGCGCGGACGGCCGCGCTTTTCGAGCAGCTGGTCGCGGGAGTAAGGCCGGAATGAGCAACGTGCGGGATCTCTATGACCGGATCTGGGAGCGCAAGCTGGCGGACCCTGTACGGCCGCCGCCGCCTAATACCCGCCTGGCCGTGGGAGCCGCGGCGGTCGAGCGCTACCGCGGCGGGCTGCTGCTCGACGTCGGCTGTGGCGATGGAACGCTGGCTCTGCTCGTCGCACGCGGCTTCGACGCCGTCTACGGCGTCGAGCTCTCGGTTGGCGCAGCCCGTCGCGCCGCGAGCCGGGGCATGATCGTCGCCGTCGCCGATCTCGACCGCGCGCTGCTTCCCTACCAGGATTGCTCCGTCGACCTCGTCACCTGCCTGGACGTGATCGAGCACGTGCTCGATCCGCGCCACCTCCTCCGTCAGATCGCCCGCGTGCTCCGGCCGGGCGGCCACTGCATCGTGTCGACGCCTAACGTCCGCTATTGGCGGCATCTCCGGCGGCTCGCGCTCGGCGGCCGGTTTCCGCGGACCTCGAGCGACGCCGAAGGCTACGACGGCGGTCACCTGCACTACTTCACCTTCCCGGATATCGAGGAGCTGCTCGGCGAGGCAGGGCTGCAGCCGGTCGCCCGCTTCGGGACCTACGGCAGCCGCGGGCGGCGGCTGCCACCACACCTCCGTGGCTGCCCGCCGCTCCAGGAGCTTCTGGCGACCGGGCTCTTCGTCGTGGCTCGGCGGGATGGTTGAGACCTGTCCGGCAGAGGTAAACGGCAGCACGGGCGAGCCGGTGATAGCTCGTCCGTGCTTTGAGGAAGGGGCTCGGTCGCGGTTACGGAGCGATGATCAGCTTGCTGACCATACCTTCCATCCGGCCCTTGTCCGAGTGCGGGCCGCAGTAGAAGGTGTAGGTGCCGGGCTTGTCCACTTTGAACATCGCCAGGCCTGTCTTCCCGGCCGGGATCGGCGCGTGGACGTTCAGCTGGTCGATCTCGAAGTAGTGCGTCTCACCGTCCGAGTTCTCGAGGCGATCGGCGCGGTCTCGCCGACCTTGGCATGCAGCTCCTTCTGGCTGAACATGAAGTCTTTTGTCCGGAGCGTCGGCAGTCCGGCAATCGCCTCGGGCGTGATCCCGACGTTCATGCCCTGCTGCGGAATAGCTGCGACGAGGATCGCGCCCAGGACCACGCCTGTCACGCCGATCAGGACCGCCGGCAGCAGACGCGGCATCCGCCGCTCGCCGGCTGCATGGCGGTAGTTCTGCACCGTCGCGGCGATACCGCCAAGGATTCCGAGGACGACGACCGGCAGCGTAACGGCCATGAAGCTAAACGAGCGGAAGTCGCCCGGGTGCATGATCTGGAAAAGCATCGGCCCGGAATTCATCGCGAGGAGCAGGGCGCAGACAAGTGTGCCGAGAGCCGGAACCCAGCGCCAGCCGGCGGTTATGGCGGCTGCGACGACCAGGGCGACGAGCGCAAATACGGCCAGCGGCGGCACGAATTCCCCGATGATCGCCATCTGGAGGTAGGTAAGGAGCAGCGCGACTCCGGCCAGCATAACCGCCGTCAGTTTTCCAAGTGCTGCTACAGGTGTGCGAGTGCGCTGACGAGTTTCGATGACCGACGTTGCCATGTGGAAAGCCTCCTGTCTCGTTCTTGAATGTAGGGCTACTTTACCCGGCACCCGTCTTCCGAACGTTACGGGGAGCGTTACGAGATCCCGAATGCCTCGGAGCGCGTCATTGGGTGGTAAGCTAGTGCTCTGTGAATCGTCAACTGGCGCGTCCGGACATCCGTAGAGATTTTATCTATAGTGGCAAACGTTGCGGAAGAAGCAGAAGGACACTAAAATAGCAGCCAACCACGCAGTTCGCCAGAGTCAGGAGGAAGGCATGGCTCGCCGAACCAAACGTCCACCCATCACGCGCACACTCAGCTTGGAGCCGCTC
>JBBSGA010000401.1:0-5504 GCA_038254585.1 Chloroflexales bacterium
ACGTCGATGAAGTCGTACGGAAGACGGTGTTCGCCGAAGAACGTCTTGGCGCGTTTACCATCCTGGCACCAGGCGGTGCCGTACATCTGAATGCGTCGCTCGACCATATTCGATTTCCTTCTGCTCCTCCAGCCAATTGCTCCGTAGCGGCACGCGTCCAAGGCCGCGCGCCGGCCCATGCGCTCCCACCAATTCCAAGAGTCTCCATATGATTGAGCCATCTGACGATCAGTGTACCGGCCTGTTCCCGCGAATACTGTGCATTTGTTCACCCTTGTGGAGATCCGTACCGGAACGTGCGACACACTCGTGGTGTGGTACGTGTCAGGGCTGGTGCGCTCGAGCAGGTCTCGCGGCGTTTGGCGCGGAGTCCACGCGGTCACCCCACGCGACTCCAAAGAAGATGGGGTCGCAGTGGAGCGGCGAGGGCGCGGCGCCACCGGAATTAGCGTGGGGAAGGGCTGTGTAGCAATGATCACAGTCCAGGCGCATGTCGACGTGTAGAGTTGGGAGATCGGGGCTTTGCGGAGACGCCAGCGGGCGCATTCCGCTCACGACACTATCGGGTATGCTCCTGGTACGGGGCGGGGCCACGTCGTAACCGGGTGGGCCGCATTGCACCGCGGCCTGCACAGGCGTCGCAGAGCACGGGCGGAGGATATCATCATGCGGGCATGGATGAGCGTTGCTGCTGAGCCAGCAGTCGTTCGACGCGCGTTGCGCACCGCACTCATCGTCGGCGCGGTCTTGATCGTGATCAACCATGGTGATGCGCTGTTCCACGGCGACCTTACCGTTGGTCGCGTTCTGAAAATGGCCCTGACGGTGGTCGTCCCATACCTGGTCTCCACCGCTTCCAGTGTCGCCGCGATTCGTGAGTTGCGCGACGGCGTGGCGAGCAGAAGGAGCTGAAGGAGCAGTATGTTGGTTGAGGTTCCCTCGCTCACGACCGATCAAATGATCGCTGTGGATCGGGCGATGATGGAAGATTTTCACATCGAGTTGGTCCAGATGATGGAGAACGCCGGGCGGAACCTGGCTCACCTCACGCGGACGCGGTTCCTTGACGGCGATCCGGCCGGCAAAGCGGTCGTGATCCTGGCTGGGAGCGGTGGCAACGGCGGTGGCGCCCTGGTGAGCGCTCGGCGCCTGCACAACTGGGGCGCGCGGGTGCAGGTCGTGCTGACGCGGGCACCGGAGGAGTTCAGAGGGGTGCCGGCGCATCAACTCGACATCCTGCGCCGGATGCAAGTGCCGCTCGTCCAGGCTGAAGGGATCGCGCAGATTGAGCATCCGCATGTGATCGTGGATGGGCTGATCGGCTACCGTCTGTCCGGTGCTCCACAGGGGACGGCGGCCGACCTGATCCACTGGGCAAACGCGCAGCCGGCGGCCATCCTGGCACTCGACGTACCTTCCGGCATGGACACGACGACTGGTACCGTTTTCACCCCGGCGATCCGGGCAACCGCGACGCTGACGCTGGCGCTGCCGAAGGCGGGCCTCGTGGCGCCGGGCGTGGAGCGACACGTCGGCGAGCTGTATCTGGCTGACATCAGCGTGCCCCCGGCGTTGTATGCCGGGTCGTCCTGGGCACTGGACGTCGGGCCTCTCTTTGCCCGCGACGACATCGTGCGTCTGAGATAGCTAAAGCGTCATACGTTTACTCTCCTGTGGATGGCGCCGCGGCGGGTTTTGCCCGGATAACAATCCGCTGCTTGAAGATATTAACTTCCTCACCTTCGTCAGGGCAGGGGTCGATGACCGATGAGTGAACATCGTGCGTGCTGGCCGGTCGAGCTGACCGCTGCCGACGAACGTAACCAATCTCACAGACCAACAGGTCAGCCACTCCCATACTGAAGTACATGGTGATAGATATTCCTGAGAGCTGGCATAGATTGACGAGCCTCAGGCGAGCGGCGTTACGTGCAGTTTCGCTTCTGCTGGCCGTGCTGCTTGCAGCGTGTGGCCGGGGGAGCGTAACCACCGTCGCGCCGGTGGTCACCCCACAGGCAGGGGCGACGACCGAGCCTGCTGGAGCCAGTCCGGGCGTGTCTGTTGTGGCGCCGATAGGCGTGGCTACACCGCCAAGAGCGAATTCAGTGGCGTCTGATACGAGGCCAGTTACTGTACCGGATTTTCCAGTTGTGGCCTATCAAGGCGCCGACCTGCTCGGCGGAAACGAAAGTCGCTTTGCGCATGTCTTCGCTCAAGGGCAGCCCATCGTCCTGAATTTCTGGGCGGGTCTCTGTCCGCCGTGCCGGGCAGAGATGCCGACGTTTCAAAAGGTCGCCGATGAGTACAGCGGAAAAGTCATTTTCGTGGGCGTCGATGTGGGACCGTTCGTTGGTCTCGGCAGCCACGATGACGCCAGGGCGCTCTTGAGCCACCTCGGGATTCGCTATCCGGTGGCCTACGCCATGGACGCCTCACCGCTCCGGCTCTACCAGGTGCAGGGCATGCCGACGACCTACTTTCTAAGCGCGGAAGGCAAGGTCGTCCACAAGCAGACCGGAGCATTGCCGGAAGAGCGTCTGCGTACGCTCGTCGAAGCATTAGCAACGTCACCATAGTGCTGGCTGCGTAGGCACTTGGAGCACAAGAGTATCGCGATGGTAGGATCGGAGCCTCAGCGCCAGCGCGGTCCTGCTCCTGATCGCGGGGCCTACATCGCGTCTACTACTGGCTGACGTGGGGTGGTCTGCTGGCCAGGCTGGCGTGAGCGACGCAATGGGAACAGGATCGCGGCGACCAAGAGCACATGTATTCGGATACGCTAAGAGGATGGAGGAGATGATCCATGGCTGCTCCCATTATCGTCTACAGCACGGCCTGGTGCGGCGACTGCCGGCGCGCACGGCGCGTGCTCGACGCGCATGGTGCGCCCTACACCTGGATCGACGTGGAGTCCACGCCAGGGGCGGAAGCCGCGATGTTTCAGTGCAACGGCGGGCGGTTCGTCGTGCCGACCATCGCCTTCCCGAACGGCGACGTTCTGCTTGAGCCCTCGACACGGGCGCTCGTGGCGCGACTCGAGTGCGAGAGCGCTGCCGGGGCGGCCACGACCCCGGCGAACGAGCAGCATACGCCGACGGTGGCAGGGGCAGCGGAGCGAGGGGCGGCGCCCTTCGATCGTGGCCTCCGTCCACGACAGGCTGCGGAGGTGAAGAAGTGTGCCATCGGAGATTGGCCGGTGTGCTGCTTGCCGGAGCATGGCTCCTGGCTGCATGCAGCACGGCGCCGGGAAGCGCTCCCGAGCCGCATGCCCGTGCGGCGGTGGCGCCGGCTCCATCGACGGTCGCCGCGGCCGGGGAACCGCTGGAGGTGGCTCCCCCGTCGCAACGCGCACCCACGTTTGGCATGAGCGGCTGGAAGACGGACTTCAGCAAGCACAGGGTTCCGCTCGACGAGATCGTCGCCGGCGGCCCGCCACGTGATGGCATCCCGCCGATCGATCATCCCCGATTCGAGACCGTCGCCCAGGCCGACGGCTGGCTCAAAGGGAGCGAGCCGGTCATCCATTTTGCCATCGGTGACGATGCGCGTGCCTACCCGCTCCAGATCCTGGTCTGGCATGAGATCGTCAACGACACCGTTGGCGGCATTCCCGTGATGATCACCTTCTGTCCCCTGTGTAATACCGCGATCGCCTTCGACCGTCGCTTCGATGGGCGAACGCTCGACTTTGGCACGAGCGGCAACGTTCGGAAGTCGGACCTGGTGATGTGGGATCGCCAGACCGAGTCGTGGTGGCAGCAGATTACCGGCCAAGCGATCGTGGGCACACTCACCGACAAGCAGCTCACTATGCTCCCGGCGACGATTGTCGCCTGGGAGGAGTTTCGCCGGGACGTGCCGCGAGGACGAGTGCTTTCGCGCGAAACCGGTTTCACCCGCGACTATGGGACGAACCCCTACGTCGGCTATGATCGCATTGATCAGCCGCCGTTCCTCTACGATGGCCCGCTCGATGGCCAACTGCCGCCCAAGGAACGGGTGGTGACCGTGAGCCGGGGTAGTGAGGATGTCGCCTACCCGTTTACGCTCCTCCGCGAGCGCAAGGTTATCTCAGATACGCTGAACGGCCAGCCGATCGTTGTCTTCTGGCAGGGGGGGACCACGTCGGCGTTAGATCGCGCCGCCATTGCCGAGGGGCGAGATGTCGGCGCGACCGGCGTCTACGTCCCCGTCGTGGATGGGCGCCATCTGACCTTCACAGCGGAGAGCGAGGCCTTCGTTGACGCCGAGACGGGCAGCCGCTGGAACATCCTTGGGCACGCCGTGGCTGGGTCGCTCGCGGGCACACAGCTGGAGCCGGTCGTCCATGCCAATCACTTCTGGTTTGCGTGGGCCGCTTTCAAGCCGCGGACGCGCATTGCGCGCTGACCCAATGATCAGGCAAGCACCGGTGTATAGCCAAGCATACACAGAACTACGCGACGGCAGTCCGAACACTTCATCAGTTAGCCCCGTCAGGCATCCAGCGATCGTCGTATGCGGAACGTTGGATGCCGATGCCCACTAACACGCCGCCGGCGGGCGAGGCAGTTCGGCCGCCTTACCAGCGTATGGATGTCCATGCTCGACCAGATACTTGAACCCGGCCAGCGCGTTCGGGGCCATGCGTCGCATCAATGGGCCGACGAGCGGCTCCAGTATTCGTCCCAGGACGCCACCTTTGAGTTCCAGCTCTGCCTCGCTCGTGAGCAGCGATTTGTCGCCGTGCGGGAGCACGGACCAGCGATTGGTCGCGCGTTTTATGAACGGGATTCCAAACCCCTCATAGGCGAAGGATCGTCCCTCATCCCCGGCTACCCAATGCTCGCGTATCGTCCGGTTGCCCACCACTTCACAGGTGCGTTCAGCGCCCACCCCCTGCGTTACAGATCCGTCACATCGCGCGTGTAACACGGCTTCTGACCACAACGGGATATCTTCGAGCTTCGCCAGCTGTGCCCAGACGACGTTGGTGGGCGCGTCGATGCACACCGACGCGAAGAGTTTGATCACGATCCATCCTCCTAGAGTGGCTCAACCGCGATTACGGAGCTATCTCGTGCCCCTGGTCGGAACGCAACCATGCTGACGAGTAAAACTGGCAACCGCCTTAATCTATGATACCGAGCTATGCAAGGCTGCTTACGATGTATCTTGGGCTCTGGCAAACCCCGATTCGACGGCGCAGAATGGCTACATTCGATACGATGAGCCGCAGCAAGCACCTTCGTCTTGGGTTCAAGAACCCGACTCTGCCGTCGCTCCGGTCGGCGGATTCTCGACTTTGACGGAGCCCAGCGGCTTCCTGGGCGACCCATGCGGATGCGTATCAATTCGCATCAGAAATTAACGTGCATCCGAACTGCATCGCCAGGTAGCCGGTCGTCTGTTCAATCAGGTCGTGGTCGTGCAGGTCGTTATCCTGGCTGTTCACCGCGCAAGGCCGCACAATCGAGGACCACGACCTTGCCGCGTTTGAGCTCGATCAGTCCTTGCTCACGCAG
>JBBSGA010000402.1:0-5469 GCA_038254585.1 Chloroflexales bacterium
CTTCCGTTCGAACGCGCGGAACAGGCTCATCGGTCAGTCATTCATACTCGCAGTCGTGGGGTTTGTCTGTTATGTGGCCGCCCGCTGGGTCTGGTCGCACAACCGGCGTGCGACCAGAACGACCACGTCAGCCAGATAGCGTTCGCGCGGCGAACGCGTTGCACTGGGGCGCTAGGCTTTGGCGTAGGAGTGGAGACCAGCAATCCAGAAATTAACGGCGAAGATGTTAAAACTGATCATGAGCCAACCGGCGACGATAAGCCAGGTCACGAGCGCAGTAGTTTCCTTGGGGTCCCAACCCCAGTACCTTCCCCAGGCAATATTGCCCCAGTAAGCGCCGAGCGCGACACCGAGACCGAGCAGCGGGAAGCCGATAAGCACCGCCTGGTAGCCGAGCTGCTCCAGCATTCGTCCACTGGGCAGACGAGCGTAGCGATTGGCGTCACCCTGCACGGGGTAGCGATAGTAACCGGCCAGAAAACAACGCTAAGCTCGGTGCTTCCCGGCAACGGCGACCCCGCATCAGTGTGCGCCAGACTTCGTCCTTGTCGTGGGCTGAGCGTTCAGGTGGGCGAACAGCGTGGCGACGATGTCCACCACGCTGCCCCCGGCAACAGCTAGTTCCACGGCTTGCTCCAGCAGCGACTGGAGTTGGCGCGCACTCAAGGTGAAGTAGCGCTCCTCCGCCTGGCGTGGACTGTGCTCGTGGCACCAGCCGCGCCCCTCCGCGTCGAAGACCACGCCGTTCTTCCGACACTGCCCATTGTCCCCGCTGCCATAGACCACATTGGCACGGCACTTCGCGAGGTTGACCGGCACCATGCTGCCTTCGGTATCCATCTGCGCTGGCCGGTACTCGGTGACCATGTCGCTCCTCCGTCCACTGCGCCACCGGCGAGGTCGCCGGCAACCGCCGCGCTGAGTCCCCTCCGCTACACGGGTGCGTCCTCGGGCCGGCGCAAGGGACGTAGCCCCTGGCGGCGGGCAGCCGTGTCGAGGTCGAACTGGTACTTGCCGTACGGGTTGACGTGTTCGGAGAGCGCCGGCGACAGGTGCCCGAGTGTCTCATCTGTAATCACCTGCCCTTCAGCGCGGAGTTCCTCGACGACCGCGCCAACGTAGACCGTGTTCCAGGTCACCACCGCATTGGTGACGAGCGTCAGACAGCTCGCCTGGTTGGCCTGATCCTCCTGCTGGTGCCGGCGGATCGTGCCGTGCTCAGCGAAGAACAGCAAGCGCCGCAGCGCGTGCAGCGCCTCGCCTTTATTGAGCTGCCGGTTAATCCGCCGGCGGTAGTCTTCACTCTCCAGGTAGCGCAGCACAAACAGCGTCTTTTGCAGCCGGCCGTACTCCTGCAAGGCGCGGGTGAGCGCGTTCTGGCGTGGTGAGGCCTGCAGGTGGCTGATGAGCAAGGAAGCGGACACCCACCCCAGTTTGAGGGAGCCAGCCACGCGAAGGAGATCGTCCCAGCGGCTCAGGATCAGTTGCCGGTTGATGCTCCCTCGGAGCAGGGCGCTCGCCGCACCACTCCCGGCGGGGCCGAGGCGGTACAGCCGTTGGTCGCCGAGATCCCGAATACGCGGCGAGAACTGCAGCCCGAGCAGGTCAAAGAGGGCGAAGACCAGCTCGGTGTAGCCGGCGGTATCGGTCGTATGCTCCACAATCGGCAGCTCGGTCTCGTTGTGGAGGATGCCGTCCAGCACGTAGGTCGCGTCGCGAACCGTGGCGGGGATCACCGTGGTCGCGAAGGTGGTGTGCTGATCGGAGACATGGGTGTAGGCGGTGACCCCACGCCCAAGGCCGAAGTAGCGCGGCAGCGCGGTGGCGACCGGGCTCTTCACGGCCACTGGAAACCGCTGCCCATCGGAGGAGGAGAGCGTGCCGCCACCCCAGAGCTGCGCGAGCGGCAGTCGGTGCTGGTAGTTTACCACGGCGGTAATCGCCGCTCCGAGGGTGTCCTCGCGGAGGTACCACTCGGTCGCCCAGGCCAGCCGACGGTAGGTCAGCTCCGCGATCTCCGCCATCGTCGTCACGCCGAAGTTACAGGCCTGGGCCAAGATGGCAGCGTAGAGGTGGACGGCAAGGTCTGCCGTGCGCGTGGCGCTGCCGCCGGCGTGCGTGAAGTGCTTGCTGAAGCCGGTCCAGTGATCGACCTCGATGAGCAGATCCGCCAGATCCACGCGCGGCAAGCGGTCGGCGATCAGTTGCCGCAGTTGGACCGTGTCGTCGGCGACATCCTCCGCGCTGAGCCGGCCGACGACGAGTTCCCCGTCGACCACACGGACCCCGTTCTCCTGGCCCAGCACCCGGTCGAGGAGACCGAGGCACTCCGTCAGCTCCTGCTGGCAGGCGTCCAGCCGGTCCTCGGCCACGGACGCAACGCCGACCAGCGCGACGACGTCAGGGCGGAGTGCGGGCCAGCGTTCCGGCGGGATCAGGTAGGTTTCCGGGTTCGCGTAGCGGCGGCTGCCGACGACCCAGACATCGCCGGCGCGGAGCGCTGCCCGCAGTTCGCTCAGTAGGCAGAGCTCCCAGTAGTGGCGCTGCTGCTTGCCCTGCGTCTCCGTCACGTACGGCTGCCAGCGCGCCGGTACGAAGTCCGTGGACGCCTCGGCGGGCACGATCCGGCGATGCTCTTGGTTGAGCCGGCGGAGCACGGCGACCGCCGCGAACAACGGTGCGGCCGCAGCGGACGCACGGAACTCAAGTGCAGCGAGGACGGCCGGAGTGAACTCGCGGAGGTAGGAATAGCGCGAAGCCAGGAAGTCGAAGTAGCTGTCATCTTCCGGCCGGGCCAGCCGCGTTGCCGCCTCGACCGCAGCCCGCAGCCGCTCCAACCCAATCCGCGTCTCAATCTCTGCCAGCTTCGCCTGTGCGTCCGTCGTGGGATCGAGGAGGATGCGGCCGACCTCGATGAAGAGGCGCACTTGCTCGTTGGTCGCGCGGGCGGTCGTACGACGCAGCTCGTCCCGTGCCCGGCGTGCCCGCGCATCGGTGCCGGCCAACGCCCGGTCAAACAGGTCCACGATCTCGTCGGTAAGCTCCGCGACGCTGTCTGCGCAAAAAGTGAGCAGCGCCGGATAGCGCCGGTTAGGAGCCAACCGCTGCAGGGCCTGGTTGCTGGAGTGGCGGGCACGCTGCGCCAGCAACTTGCGGCGATTGGGGTTCAGCGTGGCGAGATCCCAACGGTTGGCTTCCAAGCCACGCAGGTACGTGAGCTTGGCGATCTCCGCCAGGATCGCGACCGGGGTCGGCGCCACGGCACCGGCGCGCAGCCAGCCCAGCCGCGTGCCGCGGATCGCCGGGTCCACCACCAAGAGCGCGTCCAGCGCGGCACGGCGCGCCGGCACGAGCAAGGGACTGACGAGCTGGTAGATCGCGGCTTCGGCCCGCTCTCTGGCCGTGCCCACGAGCCGCTCCAGCACGGAGATGCCTGGACGCGTGAGACGCTGCGTCCGGAGACGCTGGGTGGTGAGGTGGAGCAAGAGCGTCGACTGCTCATGCTCCAGTGCCCGCTCGACCAGCCAGTCCGTCAGCGCGGCGAGGTCCTCCTCACCAGGCACACGGTAGCGGAGGTGGTGGAGAACCGCGGTCAGATGGTCGGTTCGTGTCTGCGTCCGGTCGGCGTAGCCGTCGATGGCTGCGACTGGCACTTGGAGTTGAGCTGCCAGGCTTGTACGTACCGCGAGCGGGGCGCGCCGGAGATCGTCGGGGACGAAGCCAAGGTGCCGGAGGGCACAGAGCTGAAGCGCGACGCCGAGCCGGTTGCTATCCCCGCGCCGCTGATCGATGTGGTCGAGATCAGCCGCATCGAGCGTGTAATAGGCGACGAGCTCGGTTTCCAGCACCGACTCAGGCCACCCAGTCAGCCGGCGACGTTCAGCATCGCTCAGGAATCGCGTCGCCACGGCGCTGGGCTCCCGTCACTCGATCTCATTCTTCCAACGCGCTGGGGATGGTGCGTCTTTGATCCACGCGTGCGGCATTTCGAGCCACGATGCGACTGTGCGCAGCGCTGGGGGCTCACGCTCACGCCAGGCGTTGCAGTGGGAGCAGATCAGCTCACGCAGGCCTGCATCGATCCATTCATGGTCGCCGGCAGCGCACAGTGCCAGCCGCCTGCTGCGAGCGCGCTGCCGAGCGCGGATCGTCTGCGGGGCGCTGTAGCGGGCGGCCCGATTTGCATCGCCGCTGCACGTCTTTGCCACCTCAGGGCTCCTCATCCAGCCGGCCGACCGCCACTTCCAGGTCGCGTGCACCCGGCTGTGTGTAGCGGGCGGTCGTGTCGAGCCGCTCATGGCCGAGCAAGGTCTGGACGGTGACGAGGTCCTCGCCGGCGTCGAGCAGGCTCTTGGCGAAGCTGTGGCGGAGTGAGTGGGGCGAGAAGGCCTCAAGGCCCGCCCGCTCCGCATACTTGCCGATCAGCTTCTCCACGGCCTGGTTGTTGAGCGGTCCCCGCTGCCCCAGGAACAGCTCGCTGTACCGGCTGCTGTCCGGACGGTCCCGGCGCACGGCCAGATAGGCGGTGAGGGCGCTGCGCACGGTCTGGTTCAAGGGGATGGTGCGTTCCTTCGCGCCCTTGCCGAGCACGCGCAGGCTGCCCTTGCGGTCGGACAGCATGGCGTCGCGCAGCTTCAGCGTGACCAACTCGCCCACCCGGATGCCGGTATGGCGCAGGGTCAGCACGATGGCGCGGTCACGCACCTTGGTCGCGGGCTTGGCGGCTGCGTCCAGTTCGCGGAGCAGGCGATCCAGGTCACGCTTGAGGAACCAGCGCGGTCGGCGAGGCTCTTCGCGGACATCCTTTACGGTGGCGACCGGGTTATCGGCGCGAAGTCCCGCCGTGATCGCCCACTGGAAGCAAGAGCGCAGGGCAGCGAGTTTGCGATTGATCGTCGCCGGCGTCCGGTGCTGTCTCTCCCGTAGCTGGGCACGGAAGTCACGCACATCAGTGGCGGTAATCGTTGCCAGCGTGCAGGTGCTGCCGACGTGATCGCGGAACCAGGCGGCGAAGCCAGCGAGATCGCGTCGGTAGGCGGCGATGGTGTGCGGCGACGCCTCGCGCTGACGGAGCGCCGTCAGAAAGGCGTCGAGCTCCGGGAAGGGCGCAGCTGCGGTCTCAGCGGTCATGGTGATCATGGTCAGAACGGTTATGCGTCCAGTTTTCGCCAAGATAACGGCGACGCCGTACGCATGGCTGGTCCTCGAATGGAGGATAAACTCGACTCATAATTTGCCTTATGCATCCAGTTTACCACACCCCGATCCCCGGTCAAGAACCAACTTCAAGGGGCTTCAGGTAGAGGTGGCGTGCCGGGTCGCAGTATCGCTCATCGCCTTAGCGTTGTTTTCTGGCCGGTTACTATCGCTACCCCGTTCCCCTCTCCGCCACACGTGGCAGGCGCACCGTCGTCGCGGCCAAGCCCTACATTCTCGTACCCGAGATCACGCTCGATGTGCGCCTCTCCC
>JBBSGA010000403.1:0-5458 GCA_038254585.1 Chloroflexales bacterium
AATCCCCCACGAGGATTCTCCATCAATCGAACCCTCGGGATGCGGGTCAAGCTCGCCCGTCTCGGTGAGTTTCAATCCCCCACGAGGATTCTCCATCAATCGAACGTGAAAGCGCAGTCGTGGCAGCTCGGCACGCTCAAGGTTTCAATCCCCCACGAGGATTCTCCATCAATCGAACGCCCCCTCGATTTTACCGCAGTGTAGCACACTCTTTCGGCTTGGAATCGAGCGGCGCGCATGTGTGGTGTTGCTCGGCGTTTCGCGGCGCGTTGTTCGACCGTGAAGTATTGACACAGGATGTCGAGAAATGCGACACGGATGCCTCGAATCGATGGAGCAGTGTCGGATCGAGCGGCGCTACGTAGGCTGCACATGCGCCGTGCCGCTCAATCTGGTTTGCGACCGCCGGAACGGCGCCAGGCTGGTGCGGGACCGATCAGAGTAGGATCGTCACTGCATCCCGCGGGGGGGCACTGCCGACGGTGATCGTGCGCGCGACGCAAGCCTGACATAGTGGATAAAATCGAACGGTGTCCTCAGCCGGCACGAGATGAGCGTTCAGCTTGGCGCGTAGCTCGACCAGATGCTGCTTCGTCAGCCAGCACTCGAAGACCGAGTATTGGGTCCAGTCGCCGTAGCCGCAGAGCGTCTTATGCACTTTGGTGCGGCGGCGGTCGTTGGGAATATCGTAGGCGATAACGTAAAGCGTCGTTTCAGCCACCGATTACCTCACGACGAAGGGCGGGTAGCTCGGGATTTCGCCGGTGAGCGCCTTGCCGAGCAGCCGCGCCTGGAGCTCGATGCAGCGGCGATAGCTGGCACGGTACTGGAAGACAGGACGGACGATGGCGCTGTTCAAGCGCTCTTCCAACTTGGTGAGGAACGTCCGCCGCCCCTCGTCGGTTAGACGCACGTTGCCGGCCTCGTGCACGAAGTCACGATCGCGCAGCACAGCGGTGTTGAGCAGGGTCAGCACCGTCGAATCAACGACGAGCGGCCGGAACTCTTCGATCAGGTCCAGCGCCAAAGCCGGCTTGCCGAAGCCGGGCCGGTGCAGAAAGCCGATATACGGGTCCAGGCCGACGACCGCGAGCTGCGCCAGCGCTTGGTTTGTGAGGATGGTATAGCCAAAGGAGAGCAGCGCGTTAACCGGATCGGGCGGTGGGCGTCGTTGGCGTCTGGTCCACGACCAGCCGGAGCCAAGCAGCTTGCCGAACACCGACCAATACGCCCCGCTCCCCTGGCCTTCGGCTGCGAAGATCCCGCCGGCGCCATTCATCCGGTCCGCCGGATCGACGGCTTCCGGCGCAGGCAGAGCCGACAAGCGCTGCTGTGCCTCCTTGATCGATCGGATCGCTTCTGCCAGCGGCGCGTCCTCCATCGACCGGTTGAAGCGCAGCAGCATTGTCCGTAGGTTGCGCAGCTTGCCGTCGATGCACGCGCGGGCAAGCTGGAAGCGGGCCGTGGGCCGGCTGAACGCCTCGTATTGCGCGATACGCAGCGCGGCGTTGCGCGTCGGATCGGGTACCAGCGACCCGAGCGAGCGGCCGGTTCGCGTCAGATAGTGCGTCGATACGCGCCGCGCCAGCAGCGCGGCGATCGCCGAGGCCGTCAGTGTTACCTCGCCCTGCACGACGACCTGCTCGACCTTGATCAGCGGCACGCGCACGACCTTGCGCTCGCGACCCGTCGCCGTATCGGCCGGAATCTCAACCCGCAGCGCCTCTCCCTCGCGCTTGACGACACTGTACTGCTCAGAAAGATACAACGTTGCCACGGCATCCTCCGTTCTGGCGCTAGGGCTCAATCAGCCACGCCCGCCGCGCCACTCGCGAGCTGGCGGACCTCATCGGGCAAGCAAAGCGGCTGCAGGCTACACGCCGCGCATTTCGCGCGGTGCTCGATCGGCGGCGGCAGGCGCCCCTCCGAGCTGAGCCGGTGCGCCTCAGCGATGACGTCAAGCGTCCATCGGCGCAGCTCGGCGTCGAAGGCCACCGGCTCGCGCCTCCGTGTGGCAAACGAGAAGAGGTAGCCCTCCGGGATGCTCACACCGAACATCTCCTCCAAGCAGAGCGCCTGTGCACACAGCTGGACCTGGTCGTTGCGCCAGCGTCCGACCTTGCCACGCTTGTATTCGATCGGCCGCACCTGTCCATCCCGCCATTCGAGCAGATCGACGATACCGGCGATGCCGAGGCTGGCGCTCCACACGTAGAGCTTGCGCTCCTGCACGCCCTGTTCGAGCCACGTCCGGCCGCCCGCGTCGACGCTCGTGTGGAGCGTTTGTCCCTCGACCACGTGCTCGTTGACCAGCATCTCGGCCTGAATATACTCGTAGGCGAAGCGGCGCGGGCAGTAGGCCAGTGCGTTCAGCATCGAGATCGGGATGAGCTCCCGCGTTGCGCCCGGCTCGTCAGCCATTTCACTCTCCATTCGGCCCGCGCCTATCGCGCCGCACGAGGCCCATCCCCTGCGTCGTCTTATAGCCCACACCCAGGAAGAAGGCCGCGTCGGCCAGCGTGGCCAGGAGCCGGCGCTCGGTTTCTGGCCCGCGCACCTGATAGGCGCAGGAACCGGCAAAGCCGAGCTGCGGCCCTTTGCCGAACTGCAGCATCGCCGTGCTGAGCTCATAGCGACTCGGCAGCACCTCCAGCCGGTCAAGCAGATCATCCGGCATCGGAGCCGGCGCGAGCACGTTCCACCGCCGCAGCAAACTGCCGAAGACCGCCTCCGGCTCGGGAAAGAGCCCTATCCGCTTATTGCCGCGCTCGTCCGCCGATTTCGTAAAGGCTGCCGGCGTCGCAAACGTAAGGCTGATCGTCTCCGCGGGTCGTCCCCCCGCCAGGAGCTCCTGCCAGCTCGCGACGCCGGCCCAGGGATGGCCCTGCGGCGTCGTCTGAACCTCACGTACGGCAAAACGTGCCGTTCCGACGTGAAGCTCAGGCGGCGCGCCGCGCAAGAAGGCCGACGCGAACGGCAGATAGAGATCGCTCCGCAGCAGCGCCAGGCGCACCAGGTACTCGTCTCCGGCCTGCAGGCGCCGCCCCCGCTCCTGAAGTGGCGCCACCGTAAATGGCTTGACCAACCCATCGGCATGCAGCATCGCCGCCAGCGCCGGATCGGCCTGCCGCATCAATTCCAGGAAGAGCGCATGCGCCCGGTGCCCCTGCGTGCGCTCCAGCGTCGCGCCCTCTAGCGCGACCAGACGCATCATGCAGGCGACGAGGTCGGGGGGAGTGGATGGTGTGGACGGCGGCATGGTCATCAGATATATCTTCCTGCTGGGTCCGATGCTTCTGGGTCCGACGCCTGAAATCCCCCTACTATCGCACGTCTCTCGTTCAAAATATGAGAATATCCGGCGTGCGACTCGTATTCCAGGGTAAGCTATCTAACAAGAACGCATCCTGATTAAAAACGATACTCCAAGGATCTTTATATGGCATCCCACCGGGGCGCATAACACGTAGTTCACTTACGGTAAAAAGAGGCGGCAAAGCACGCCCAAATTTAATACTTGCTGGATTTTGATCAATAGTCCAAGCAGTGAGCTTTTTGCGTCCCAATGTCTTGTTGAGTAAGGCGAGAGGTAAGTTAACATCATCTGTAGCAATGGACAGACCCTGTATCACAGACACAGTACCGATTTTGCTCCGAAGTTCAGACTCGTTTATCTCAAGCCAGACACGACGCGATTGGTCCAGGAATCCGTTAAGTTCAAAAAAAGCATATACACCGAGCAGTTCCTCAGGGCTCGCCTCAATAAGCCGTGCAAAACGACGTTCGCGTGCCGCTGGCTGCTTCCACTCGGTACGCCGCTCAAGCTGTTCAATGTGCTCAATAAAGTTCGCGGGGTGTATCGGGCGGATCTGGCCGCGGCGCAGCAAGAAGAAGAAGTTATAGCGCTTAGCTGGAAACCCGGGATCCTCGAAACGCTGGTCAATGAATGCTGCTTGCAGTTCGTTGCCACGAAACGTGAGGAGCGGACGAATAATCCTTTCGTCGACATACTGTTTGTATAGACTTTGAGCATCTCGTGCCGTCTTACCAGTAAGCTTATAGATGACGTCATTCAAACCGTGCTGGATACGTGGTTTCTCATCGGGCTGAAACATGCCCTGAACCAATTTGGCCGCCTCCACCATTTCGATCGCAGCGTGCTTTCGCAGATACAAGCCGAACGCTTCCGGTTGACGATAGGCATCTTCAACCAATGTCCGCAGTTTCTCCCGGCTTATAACGTTTTGCCCTTGTACACGGTCGCGGAGAAAGTTGTAAATTGATTCTGGCACGATAGCGATCGCATAGTTAGGTCTATATGGTATCTTTTCATGCCTCGCAATGCGCCCGAATCGTTGCAAAAAGTTGCCACTCGTACGTGCCTCGAACACCAAGACATCCTTCTCGTATGCGTCCTTAAAGTTCACGCCCACTTCGATAGTAGAAGTGCCAACTGTAATTGGACTGCTCAGTGCTGCTAGTCGCTGCGCTTGACTGCTGAGACCATGCACCTCGCCAACTGCATGATTCCCAAACACTGCTCGGCAACGTTGAGCCGTTTCTAAAGCACCCACCACAGAGTCAAAAATCGCTACCGAGCGTAGATCGGGCTCACTTCCCATTTTGGCAAGCGCAAGGTCCAGCGCAGCCGTGCCTTGCCAGCGATCAAGATCCGCGGGCACCAATGTAAGCTCCACTTCCTGAGCAATAATGCGTCCTCCTGCTGGAACTGGTTGCGCTTCCACTGGAAGTACACGAATCCCCAATCGTTTTTCAACTATGTCTTTCATCGCTAGGTCAGGCGTTGCCGACGCGAACACGAACACGCGGCCCCATTGGGCGTTGATCGTTTGCAGTGCACCAATGAAGAACGCTACATCTGCCTGCTGCTTGACGCTGTAGAGGTGAAACTCGTCAAACACGAATAGGTGGTAACGACCAACAAGCTCCCATAGCCGCTCGCGTAAACCGGGAATCGTTGGATACAAACCGAAGATGACATAGAACAAAATGTCAGGATTCGTGAGTAGCGTCGTTTCGTCGTAACCGAGAAGTGTCTCTAACGTATCACTGTGTCGTTTCAAATCCAGGTCAGCTTGCCATTTATCTAATTCGATGCTATCGACTCGCAGCACTTGATGTGTTCCTAATCGCTGATATTCTTCTTGGAGGGCTCGCTCCTGATCCCGCAACAATTCATTTGTTGGATAGACCCCAAGCATGGGTTTGTTATGCAGCAAGCTGTACGCATAGGATGCCAGCGTTTTGCCACTACCAGTGGGCGTTATCAGAAAAATGCAAAGTGTCTCCTGGGCATCTAAGTACAACCAGAGAAGTATTGCATCTTTACCATATTCCAGGTATACTGTTCTCCAACGTAATGGAGAATAGTATGCTTCACCTTATTCCTGAATCGTCGGAACAAGTTATGGAAGTGCGTGACCTGTATCATTCCACC
>JBBSGA010000404.1:0-5452 GCA_038254585.1 Chloroflexales bacterium
AAAGAGCGCATACTCCTGGTCGCCGCCGGATTCGTCGAGCGCCTGCCCGAGCTCCTCGTCGTAGACATCCGAGATGCGCTTGAAGAAGAGCAGCGGAAAGATATAGGTCTTGAAGTCGGCGGCGTCTACGGGGCCGCGCAGGATATTGGCGGCCTCCCAGAGATGGGACTCCAACGTGGAAAGCGCGAGGGCTGTGCTCAATACCGGGCCTTTCTGCGCGTCGTCGACTAGGGAAAAGGCCATTTGGGCGGCTTTACCGCTCATACAATGCCGGCATGAACGTTTTCGGCGGCACGCACGCGACCGGAGGGATAGGGTGGCTCGATTGAAACGGCGAGGAACCTCATCAAGGCAGCTGGATCTTACCGTAGGGCGGGCCGAAATGCAATGCTGGAGCGCGGCCAATTTCAGCCACGGGTGCGACTGATCGAGCACGACAGTCACGATGCGCCCGTCTGCCCACGTCGACTGGGAAAGATACGACACCGACCACCCTACGGAACGTCACGCGGCTCCAGCAGCTGCCACATACCGCGGAGGATGCCGCGAACCCGATTCGGTGCAAGTGTCCCGATGTAGTCGACGAGATCGGCTTTCTCAACCGTGAAGATCTGTGAGACGTTGACGACGCTCTGGCGGGGCAGCCGCCCTTCGTCGGGGTCAAGCAGAACGTTGCCGGGTGAGGCCGAGAGCCGGAGTTGAGTCGTCAGCGCACAGACAACCACCGTCTGAATGCGGCTTCGGTTCGTAAGCGTGTTCTGGACGACAACATAGGGACGGCGGTCACCCCCTCCAGGATCGTCCGCGATCCAGAAGAGGTCACCCTGGATTATGTCCATTGGTCATCGACGATGCGCCGTCGCCTGGCGCGCATTCCCTGCAGCATCCGCTCGTCCTCGGCGTCGAGCGGGGCGTCATGGACCGCATTCAGACGGTCCAACATGTCACGGCTGGCGCGGCGCTCCAAGAACTCATGCAGAGCGAGTGCAAATAGCCTGCTACGCGAGAGGTGAAGGTCCCTGGCTGCTGCTTCTGCATCCGCGAAGAGATCCTCGTCGATCGATACTGCTGTCTTCACCTGTGCCATACGTCCCGTGCCCTTCAGTTATACCAGTAGTATAACAGACAACTGAAGATGAATGACGCGCTGGCAAGCGCCACCCTCGTCTACCGCACACCTGGAACGTGACCGCGGCGGGCCTAAATCCACCTCCGCACCTGCGCCTTGTAGCGCCGGTAGTCGTCGCCGAACTTCCGCTCGAGGTAGCGCTCCTCGCGCGCGATCATGCCGCGGTCGATCGCGACGAGCACGCCCGGCAGCAGCAGCAGCGCCCAGAGCGCGTTGGCGAACGTGGCGATGCCGGCGTAGTTCAGGGCGAACGACTGGTAGATCGGGTTGCGCGTGTAGCGAAACGGCCCCTCCGCGACCAGCGCCGTCGTGGGCCGCTGCGGGCGCACGTCGGTACCGGCGCGCCGCATCGTCAGAAAGGCCGAGGTGCCGACTCCCATCCCGAGACCGAAGAGCACCGCCCCGACGGCGCGCGCCACCCGTCGCGGCAGAAACGGCCGCGGGGCGATGCGGCTAATCAGCAGTCCCACGGCGAGCGTACCCCGGAAGAGCAGCGGCGGAGGGACCCCGATTCCGACGGCGTCACGTGTCTCGTCCGTCATGGCGGCCTCCTCGTGGCGACGAAAGCGTCGTAGGAGCATAGTACATCATCGGTGGGGCGCAGGCTGGACTCTTCTCCGATGCCCAGCCCCGGCTGTGCGGGACTCCGTAGATGTTACGAGGGTTAGGCCGCCGGAGGCCGGCGCCGATGGCGCGACGGCCGTGCGGCTTACGGGACCCCCTGCTAGGCGATGGCGTAGCGCACGGCGGCTTCGGCAAGGTACTGGATCGGGTTGATCACGTCCGGCGTGAGGTCAGAGCCGTCCAGCATGAGCGGGATCTCCGTGCAGGCGAGGATGATGGCGTCCGCCCCGCGGGCGCGCAGGTACTGCATGGCCTCCTGCACGAGCCTGCGCTCTGCCGCGCCCGCGCGGCCTTCGTCGACCCTGAAGACCGCCTGCATCATCGCCTCGAGGCGCTCCGCGGGGAGCACCTCCGTGGGAATGCCGGAGGCGAGCAGCGGCTCCGTGTAGACGCACATGTCCGGCGGGCGAAAGTCGACGACCCCGACGCGTGCGCAGCCTCGCCGCCGCACTTCGGCCATCGTGGCGTCGATCATACTGACCACGGGACGGCCGGCGGCTTCCTGGATCTCCTTCTGCCAGGCGTGAATGCCGTTGGTGGTGATCACGAGGAAATTCGCCCATGCCCCGAGCCGCTGCGCCGCGTCCAGCAGCAGGGGGTTGGCGCGTGGTAGTTCGGACGGGAACGAACCGTCGGCCGGCATGACCATCGGCGTTTCGCGGAAGTAGTAGACCACCATGGGTGGGTAGCCGGTATTGGCCTGCTGCGGAACGAAGTGCTGGGAGATGCGATGCATGCGAACCTCGAAATCCATGGTTGCTTGTGGCCCGAGGCCGCCGAGGACGCCGATCGTTTTCATACACCTGCTCCTGTGCGACGCCACGCGGGTCTGCGCCGCCTGGCTGGCACCACAGTATAGACCGGCCGGCCATGCCCCGATCCGTCTCTCGAGCCTCACCATAAACGTCTCGACGGAATCCGGCCGACCGAAAGAGCCTGGCCGGACGGGCTAAGACCGACTCTTGAGGTACACTACGTGTACCGGTGCTCAATTCGTAGCTTCAGCGGCATAGGCCCGTTTCAGTACGGCTCGTCGCGAGCGGCATGCAGCCATAGCGTGTGCCGCTCGCCACCCCCTGACCCGGCGAAAGGAGGATGTGCCTGTCTCACCGCGTCCCGTTCACTGTCCCGTTTCGACGACGTGTTATCGGTGATACCTGGAGGGAGACGATGAAGTTGGTTTTTCGCGCACCCATGATCCTCGCCTTCGCACTCATGCTCGCACTTGGCGCCCTGTTGCCCGCCGCCGCTCAAGGCGACGATACGCTCGTGACGGTCGGAAGTCCCCCAAGCCCGTTCCCGCAGAACAAGCAGAACGAGCCTGGGTTGGCCATCGACGCTCACAACCCAATGGTGCTGGCAGCCGGGTCTAACGACGAGATCGACCTCGCACCGTGCGGTACGGCCCAGGCGACGGCGACCAGCCCATGTCCATTTACGACCGGCGTCGGCGTGTCTGGCATTTACTTCTCCTTTGATGGAGGTACGACCTGGACGCAGCCGACCTACAGCGGGTGGTCGGCCCGAACCGGTGTGCCGCGAAGGGGTCCGATCGGCACGCTGCCCTGGTATTACGAGAACGGGCTCGTCTCGGATGGAGATCCGTCCCTTACATTCGGGCCGCGGATGGGAGCCAACGGGAAGTTCTCCTGGGCAAATGGCTCGCGGCTCTACTACGCCAATCTTAGCTCAAACTTCAGCGCTGTGCGCTCGGAAGAGGCTTTTAAGGGCTTCGAGGCAATCGCGGTCTCGCGCACCGACAATCCTCAAGCGGCGGCTGCAAATGATATGAATGCCTGGATGGCTCCTGTGATCGTGAGCCGGCAGAACGCCGCACTCTTCTCCGACAAGGAGGACATCTGGGCCGACAACGCCGCTTCAAGTCCCTTCTTCGGCTACGTCTATCTCTGCAACGTCGCGTTCCGTGGGCAAGAGAAAAGCCCCAACGCGGCCCCTGAGCCAGTCATGTTTACCCGGTCAACCGATGGTGGAACGACGTGGAGTGGCCAGAAGCAGCTTACGGCCGCAACGAACAATGCACAGACGGGTGGTCGTCAGGGCTGTGCGGTTCGCACCGACAGCCGTGGGATTGTTTACGTCTTCTGGAGCGGAACCGCGATCCAGGGCCGGCAGAGCGTGATGTTTATGGCCCGTTCGTTCGACGGCGGCAAGAGCTTCGAGCGTGGACGGCCTGTGGCCAATGTTAATCCTGTTGGCCTGTTCGACCCGGCGTCCCGTGACGTGACCTTCGACGGCGTGGCCGGGGCCCGAACCGACAGCTTCCCGAGTGTCGACATCGCTAATGGAGCTCCAGGGGGTACTGACGCCACCGACGAGATCGTCATGACATGGGCCGATGGACCCACGCCAGCCGATACAAATCCTGGACCTAACGAGAAGGCACTCGTTCAGTACTCGACGAACCGCGGCCAGACCTGGAGTAAGCCCACGAACGCTGCTCCGCCCAGCGACCGCCCGGACTTCCCGGCGATCGCCATCTCGCCGAACGGGAAGGACGTCTACCTGACCTATGATAACTTCCTACAACCCTGGCAGCACTCGGCACTTAGCCCTCCGCGATTAATGCAGGGCGTCGTTCGCCACGCCGATGTCGCTCCTGGAGGAGCAATTGGCGCGTTCGACGATCTACACCGTGGGGCGACGGGCGACGCGCGAGGCTCCAGCGCCAATAATCTGACCGGGGAGTTTCTTGGCGACTACAATTACGCTGCAGCTACCAGAACCTCGGGCGTAGCGGTCTGGAACGATGTGCGGCGCGCATCTGACTGTCCTGCCGTCGACGCTTACCGTCAGTCGCTCCTAACGTCAAATCCACTCCCCAAGCCGCTTCCAACCACTAGCTGCCCGCCGACCTTCGGCAACTCCGACATCTTTGGCGGCTCATACCCCGATCCGACGCCATAGGCGCGCAGGGTCTCTTCCGTCGTTCCGGGGGCGCCACGCGGCGCCCCTTGTGCTGCCGGTTGTTACTGGCCGCTACGCGCCCCGCGTGCGCAGATCCCGCCGAGCGGGTATACTTGCGCGCAAATCGACGTTACACCTTGTTCGTGAACGGAGGATTTGCGATGCTACGCCGCATCCTGGTGGCCACGTTCTGCCTGCTCGTCCTGCAGTCCCTCTCCGTCGCCGGCCCCACCGCCTCGGTTGCCCTCGCGGCACCGCACGCGTCGGGCGCTCCCCTGCAGCGCCTGTTTGCCCTCGCCCAGCACTACCACGTCGCCGCCGGCTGCCGCGCCTGGACCCACGACGCACGCCTCGACCGTGCCGCCCAGCGCTTCGCCGAGGAGCTGGCCCGCTCCCGGCGCATCAGCCACGTCGGACGCGACGGCTCGCGCGTGCGCGATCGCGACCGCCGCCAAGGCTACCCGGCCAATCGCGCGACCGAGAGTATCGCGCTCTACGGAACGCCGGAGCAGTCGGTCGGCTTCTGGATCGGAGAGCCACGTGGCGGGCCGCACCGCCGCAACATTACCTGGTGCCAGTACACCGACGCGGGCGTGGGCGTGGCCTACGACAGCCGCGGCGTGCCCTACTGGGTGATGGACTACGCCAACCGGACCGGCGGCAGGTAGCGGCAGCACCTTTTCTCCGAGAGTCCCACAACAATCTACAGCGGACCGGCAGTCCCGCGCGTTTTCGTGCGGAACAGCCGGGCCGCGCTGCCGATCCCATATAAAG
>JBBSGA010000405.1:0-5436 GCA_038254585.1 Chloroflexales bacterium
GACCGAGTACCCGATCGGGCTCAACCCGCTGCTCGTGCGCGGTCGTCGCCCTGAGCTCGTAGCCGATCAGGTGCTGGCTGTTTTCCACGGCCTGTGGAAAAACAACTGGGGGCCGCGGCTGCAAGACATCCTGCACGCCAGCCTGCTGACCCTGGCCGGCCGCGGCGACGCCAGCCTGTGCGCGCTGCCGGCCTTGTTGACGAACCCGACCGTTCGCCGCCGCCTGCTTAGCCGAGTCGACGACCCGATCGCGCTGGAACCTTTCTGGACCTGGTTCGAGGCGATCTCGGACGCCGAGCGTCAGCAAGCAATCGCACCCGTGCTGAACAAGCTGCGCCCCTTTCTGCTCCGCAAGAGCGTCCGCGCGATCGTCGGCCAGATCGAGCCGCGCTTCCGCATCGACGAGGTCTTCAGCAAGCGCAAGGTCGTGCTCGTCTCACTCGCCAAAGGCCTGATCGGCCCGGAGGCGGCGGCACTGCTCGGCTCGCTGTTTTCTCCGATCCGACGGTGGTGCGAGAGTCAAGCCGGCAGCGCTACGGCCGGCCGGCGGACGTCGTCGAGGCCGAGATCAGAAAGCTCATAGAGGGCGGGCCGGCGGACGACGATCCGCGATGGACACGCCAGCGGAGGCAGCGATGAGGCTACCGCTCGCCCTACCGATCGCGTGGACCGAGCAGAACGGTTCCACCTGCAAACGCGTCAGATCCGATGCGTTAAGGGCAGGGACTGTCTCGCTCTCAAGGAGTTCCTGGTGAGTGAGCGACTCGGCCGGCGGGGCCTGGCCCGCCTGCATGAGCACTTGAGCGCACGCGACCTCGCCGTGATCGACTCGGTTTCCAAGCACCGCTTCCTCACCGGCAAGCAACTTGAGCGACTGCACTTCCACGAGCACTCCACGAAGGCCACTGGCGCCCGCGTCTGCCGCGACGTTCTCGCTCGCCTCACCAGGCAGCGCCTGCTGACCCGACTACGACGCCGCGTCGGTGGCGTCCGGGCCGGCTCCGTCTCCTACGTCTACGCGCTCGGCCCTGTCGGCCGGCGGCTCGTTGACGCAGAGGCACCTCGACACGTCAGCGAGCCCTCCAGCACCTTCCTTGCCCACACCCTTGCGGTTGCCGACGCGCACCTGGCGCTGGTCGAAGGCGCGCGCGGCGGCGGCTTCGAGCTGATCGAGGTCGAAATCGAACCGGCCGCCTGGCGGCGCTACCCGAACGCAGCCGGCGCCCACCAGACACTTCGCCCCGACCTGTACGCCGTCAGCGCCAAAGGCGAGTTCGAGTACTGCTGGTTCCTCGAGATCGACCGCGGAACCGAGCACAGGCCCGCGCTCGTGCGCAAGTGCCGCCAATACGAGGCCTACTGGCGAACAGGGATCGAACCGGAGCGCTCCGGCACCTTCCCGCTCGTCGTCTGGGTCACCTGCGACGAAACACGCGCACGCGAGATCGAAGGCGCGATCCGCTCCGCCCGTTCACTCAAGCACGACCTCTTCCGCGTCACGACCTCCGAGCGCCTTGTCGCCCTGATGAGCGGAGGCCCCCGGTGATCGGCCTGAACCGGATCCTCGTCGGCGACGCCGCGCAGACACTCAAGCGGCTCCCGGACGCTTTCATCGACTGCGTCGTCACCTCGCCGCCGTACTACCGGCTGCGGAACTACCAGCACGACGGCCAGCTCGGACTAGAGGCGCAGGTCGAGGAGTGGGTCGAGGCGCTGCGCAAGGTCACGCGTGAGCTTCATCGCGTCGTCGTGCCGACCGGCTCGGTCTGGCTCAACCTCGGCGACAGCTACGGCAAGGACGGCAACGCCAAGAACCTGAACTTCGCGCCCGAGAGACTGGCGCTCGCCCTCATCGACGACGGCTGGATCGTGCGCAACAAGATCATCTGGGCCAAGCGCAACCCGATGCCCAGCCCCGTCCGGGATCGGCTCTCCTGCACCTGGGAGGTCGTCTACCTGCTCGTCAAGCAGCTGCATTACTTCTTCGACCTCGACGCCATCCGCCTGCCACACACCAGCAAGAAAGCTGCGGGTAAGACCGGAACGGCTTGGTCGGTACCGCCCGCCTGGCGTGTCTCAACCAGTAACCACAGCGGCCTCGACGCTCTCAACGCCTCCGGCCACGTCGGCCACCCGCTCGGCAAGAACCCCGGCGACGTCTGGCACCTCTCGACTGCCTCCTACCGCGGCGCCCACCACGCAGTCTTCCCAATTTCACTCGCCGAGCGGCCGATCGTGGCCGGCTGTCCCGAACGCCGCTGCCGACAATGCCGCAGGCCCTGGACGCGGCAGACGCTCCGCAAGCTCGGCCATCTCGCGATTCGAGGCGACCTCCAGGCGACTTGCGGCTGCCCGGCAAGCTGGGAGCCCGGAGTGGTGCTCGACCCGTTCATCGGCTCCGGCAGCACGGCGATCGCCGCCGATCGGCACGCCCGCAACTGGCTCGGGATCGAACTGAACCCAGGCTTCGCCCGACTTGCCGGCGAGCGGATCACGGCCGCCCGCCAGGCACGCGAGCGGCGGGCGGCATGAGCAGGGGCTTGATGGTCGGACGGTGGGCGGAACAGGTTTTCGAAGTTCCGTCTACCGCTAGCCATCCATCCCTATCCAAGGAGGAGCCATGACCAAGGCTCGAGAGGTGTACGAACGGACAGAGGTTCTAGTGGCCTCGGGCGAGAAGAAGGCAGATGCCTTCCGGCAGCTCGCGAAGGAGTATGGACAAGAGTTCAACTCCATCCGGGGTGCCTACTACGCCCACACCCGTTCGCTCGGCGAGGGCTCACCGAAGCGCTCGGGCAAGCGCCCGACTACTCCGGTCGACCCGATCGAATCGGCCACGAACGTCCTCGAGAAGGCAATCGAGGCCATCGACGAGCAGATCAGTGCCGCCAAGGCGGCAACTGAGCAAGCAAAGGCCGAGTACGACCACCTGCGCGAAACGGCTGGCGAGCGCAAGACGGCCCTCCAGGCCAAGATCGACGCTCTGAAAGCCTAAACCGCGTACGGATGGCACGGCCCGGATCGGAAACGATCCGGGCCACCAGCAAAACAAAAGATTTGAAAGCCAGCACGTAAATCCGATAAAATAGAGACAGACCAATTGCATTCTCTTATTCCGAATTGCTTTTCAAGCAGCTATCCACAATCGGACGTTGTGGAATCGTCGACAAGTGATGCGTTTACGCATCAAAGGGTGGTAGACTGGATGAGTAATCGGAGCACAACGTCTATGAACCCGAAGCAAGCGAAGGCGCTCGGCAGCTACTTGAAGGAACACCGCGCCGCGCTCGGCCTCTCCACCAGAGCCCTCGCCGCCCGTTGCGGGATCGACATGGCGACGATCGTCCGCCTTGAGCAAGGAGCCTTCGCTGAGCCCCGGCCAGAGACGCTGCGGGTCGTGGCCGAAGCCCTCGGGGTCAGCCTGGCCGACGTCTTCGCGATGGCCGACTACGTCATCCCCGACGAGCTACCCGCCTTCACGCCCTACCTGCGCAGCAAGTACCGCGACCTGCCAGGCCCAGCCGTTGACGAGCTCGAACGCTCGTTCAAGCGAATCACCAAACGACACGGCTTCGACCCCGCCGGCCCGGCACTGGGCGAAGACGAGCAACCCGAACCCAAGCCCACGAAACCAAAGAAAGGAGGAGATCATGGGAAACCACCACCACAATCCAGCAAGCGCCGCCGCTCGTGAACAGAGCGTGCTGGCGATGCTGCGCGCGCTCGTCCCGAACCGGCCACTGACGCCGAGCGAGACTCTGCGCATCGCCGAACTACAAGCCAACCATCTCCTCCGTCACTTCCAGATCGAGACGGCCACTGTCCCCGAGGAGATCGTCAGCGAACTGCCGCGCATCCGCGTCGTCCGCGAAGACGGGCTACCCGTCTCGGGCGCAGCGCACTGGAACGGCCGCCACTGGATCATCACGATCAACGCCGACGAGCCGATCTCCCGGCAGCGCTTCAGCGTCATGCACGAGTTCAAGCACGTCCTCGACCACACCACCAAACAGTTCCTCTACCGCGATCGCCCCTTCCAGACAGCTGGAGAGCAAGCCGAGCGCGTCGCTGACTACTTTGCCGCCTGCCTGCTGATGCCGAAGAGGGTCGTCAAGCGGCTCTGGTGCCAGGGCAACCAAAACATCGCCCGACTGGCCGAAACACTCTTCGTCAGCCCACGAGCGCTGCGCTTCCGACTCGATCAGCTCGGCCTGAGCGAGCCGATCGAGCGTTGCATGCAACGGGCTACGACCCCGCCGCCCTCAGCGGTGCGACGAGCGGCGAGAGTGCGAACGCCCATGAATCGTCCGCTTTCAGCGATCAGGGAGGCCGGATGATGGCTGCTTCTCCTCACGGGAAGCAGCCTGAGAGCATGGTCTTCAACGGACAACAAAAAGCCGTGCTCTATCTGCGCGTCTCGACCCGCGAGCAGGCGATGAAAGGCGGCGAAGCCGAGGGCTACTCGATCCCGGCACAGCGTCAGGCTTGCGAACGCAAGGCCGCATCGCTCGGAGCGGTGGTTGTCGCGGAGTTCATCGATCCCGGCGAGACCGGCACGACCATGCGCCGTCCGGGACTCCAGCGGATGCTGGCCTACGTCGAGGAGGATCAGGTCGAGGTCG
Organism: Chloroflexales bacterium; assembly: GCA_038254585.1. GTDB lineage: Bacteria > Chloroflexota > Chloroflexia > Chloroflexales > Kallotenuaceae > JBBSGA01. The sequence goes on from JBBSGA010000405.1 coordinate 4,623, forward strand.
TGCTGGTGCACAAGATCGATCGTTTGGCACGCCAGACAGCCGACTATCTCTCCATTAACGTGCAACTGAAGGCTGCCGGTGCGACGCTTGTATCCGCGACCGAGAACATCGACGAGACGCCGGAAGGCGAACTGATGGGAACGATGCTCAGCGGCATGGCGACCTTCTACTCCAAGAACCTCGGACGAGAAGTCAAGAAGGGCATCCAGCAGAAAGTCCTGATGGGCGGCACCCCCGGCTACTGCCGGCTCGGCTACCTCAACACCACCCGCCTGATCGAAGGCCACGAAGTCAAGGGCATCAAGCTCGACCCAGAGCGCGCGGCGCACCTCGGCTGGATGTTCCGGATGTTCGCGACTGGAGACTGGTCGATCACCGACATCGTCCAAGAGCTTGAGCGGCGCAGGATGCGTAACCGGCCGACAGCGACCAGACCAGGAAAGCCGCTCACCCGAAGCCAGGTACACCGGATCCTGACCAGCCCCTACTACATCGGCAAGCTGCCGTTCAAGGGGGCTATCTACGAAGGCCGGCACCCAGCGCTGATCGACGAACGAACCTTCCGACGCGTTCAAGAAGTGCTTGCCACTCGGCGACTGGCCGGTGACCGTTCCTGGCGGAACGATCACTACCTCAGAGGGAGCGTCTTCTGCGCCCGCTGCGGCTCACGGCTCGGCTACGGGGAGTCCCGCGGCAGGAGCGGCCGGCTCTACCCCTATTTCTTCTGCCTCGGTCGCAACAAGAAACGCACCAGCTGCGACCTCCCCTATCTCCCCGTCGACGCGATGGAGCAACGAGTCCTCGCTCACTGGCA
>JBBSGA010000406.1:0-5433 GCA_038254585.1 Chloroflexales bacterium
CGGCGATGAGCGCTACAGCGGTGACCGGGAGCTCGGCGGTCCGTTCGGCGCCGTGCAGATGGGCCTCATCTACGTGAACCCGGAAGGACCCAACGGCAACCCGGACCCGGTCGCCTCCGCCAGGGACATTCGAGAGACCTTCCGTCGTATGGCGATGAATGACGAGGAGACGGTTGCGCTCATCGCCGGCGGCCACACGTTCGGCAAAACCCATGGTGGCGTCAGCGCGGACAACGTCGGTCCGGAACCCGAGGCCTGTCCCGTCGAGGCGCAAGGCCTCGGCTGGACGAACACCTTCGGCAGCGGCAAGGGCTCTGACGCGATCACCAGCGGGCTGGAGGGCGCCTGGACCAACGAGCCCGTGAAGTGGGACAACGGGTACTTCGATAACCTGTTCAACTACGACTGGGAGCTGACGACGAGCCCCGCCGGTGCGAACCAGTGGACTCCCAAGGATGCCTCGGCCCAGGGCAATGTGCCCGATGCTCATGACCCGTCGAAGCGGCACGCCCCCATGATGTTGACGACGGACCTGGCGCTGAAGATGGACCCGATCTACGGGCCGATCTCGAAGCGCTACCACGAGAACCCGGACCAGTTCGCAGAGGCGTTCGCCAGGGCGTGGTACAAGCTGCTGCACCGCGACATGGGACCCGTCTCGCGCTACCTCGGCCCGTGGGTTCCGGAGCCGCAGTTGTGGCAGGACCCCGTCCCCGCGGTCGATCATGCGCTGATCGGGGAGGAGGACATCGCTGCCCTCAAGGGCAAGATCCTCGCAGCGGGCCTGTCCATCCCGCAGCTGGTCTCCACCGCCTGGAAATCGGCGGCCAGCTTCCGCGGCACCGACAAGCGTGGCGGGGCAAACGGGGCGCGGATTCGCCTTGCGCCGCAAAAGGACTGGGAGGCCAACGAGCCGGCCGAACTGGCCAGGGTGCTGCAGACCCTCGAGCAGATCCAGCAGGACTTCAACCGCTCACAGTCCGGCGGAAAGCAGGTCTCGCTCGCCGACCTGATTGTTCTGGGTGGATGTGCGGCCGTCGAGCAAGCGGCGAAGAACGCCGGGCACGCCATCACGGTCCCGTTCGCGCCGGGGCGCACGGACGCCTCACAGGAGCAAACTGACGTGGAGTCGTTCGCTGTGCTCGAACCCACCGCGGACGGGTTCCGCAACTACGTCAGAGCCGGAGAGACGTTGTCGCCGGAGACCCTGCTGCTGGACCGGGCCTACATGTTGGCGCTGACCGCTCCCCAGATGACGGTCCTGATCGGCGGCATGCGCGCCCTGAACGCCAACTTCGGGCACTCCCAACACGGCATCTTTACCAACCGGCCCGAGACGTTGACCAACGACTTCTTCGTGAACCTGCTTGACATGCGCACGGAGTGGAAGCCATCCGCCTCGGCTGAGCACGTGTACGAGGGTCGCGATCGCGCCACGGGCGAGCTCAGGTGGACCGCCACCGCCGTCGACCTCGTCTTCGGGTCGAACTCCCAGCTCCGAGCCATCGCGGAGGCCTACGCATGTGACGACTCGAAGGAGAAGTTCGTGCGTGACTTTGTGGATGCATGGCACAAGGTGATGAATCTTGATCGCTTCGACCTGGTCGCTCAGGGCCTGGGCGTGCGGCCGCTCGTGGCCGCGGCCAGCGACTAGGTTCGTTACCGATACCGTTGCAGCACAGCGCGGGCTACCCTCTGCGGTTCGCCCGCGCTGTGCTGTTGACGGGGGTGTGTACCGCGTCACCAGGCCACGAGCACGTTGTGATGGAGCGGCGCCGGCATGGCCCGCAGACGTCGCGGTCGTCCCGCGTACATGGTGATACGCGTCAACCTGGGAAAACGGTCGCCATCCCCCTGCTCCTCACCGATATTGGATTGCTGGTGCTGGTTGCCTGGCTGCTCACCGCCTGGGCTAACAGCCGTTCTGTACGGACTCTTACCGGTGTGGAGCTCGTACCAGGGCTGCACGCTGCACGATCCGTGGCCTGGTCAGCATATGTGCCTGAGCATCCCTACGCCAAAGAGCGCTGAAGATTCGCCACCACGTATTGCTGGAAGTGACACCGCGGGTCCTTCCCCAACGCGAGATCGCAGATCTTACTCCACGTACAGATGGCACAGCGCTCAGCCTCAAGCAGCACCTATAGCATGTCGGCCGCCTTGACCGGCTCCGTCTGCATCTCCTCGACCTTCTGTCCACCCCGTAGTGTGCGGAAAATCCATACGCATTCCCTCACATGATTTACATGTGTAGGATTTCACAATTAACCCGAAAGGGTTAAGAAGTGGTTGAGGTCTGAAGGTTGTTTTGGGACTGGACAGATTTTTCACACACTACGGGTCGACGGCCGTGGCGAGGACCGGCTCGAGCACCTGACCCTGGAGGACCTCGGGACGGGTCGGCGCGCGGAGGTCGCTGCGGCAGCGGTCTTCGTGATGATCGGTGCGGAACCGCACACGGAGTGGCTGCGTGACGGCATCGCACGGGATGCGCGCGGGTATCTGCTGACCGGGCGTGACGTGCCCGCGGCGGCATGGCCGCTGCAACGCCCGCCGCTGCCGTTCGAGACGAGCATGGCGGGTGTCTTCGCGGCAGGCGACGCGCGGCACGGCTCCGTCAAGCGTGTGGCTGGGGCAGTTGGCGAGGGCTCCGTGACGATCGGCTCGGTCCACCAATACCTGGCCGAGCTGGCGCGCGCGGATACCGCAGCCGGCGAGACGGACGACCCTGGGGCGGCATCGTCTGCGCAGAACCCGGTGTGACACAGAGCTCGGCCGGCAACCACTGCTGCGCGGCGGCCTGCGAGACACAACTGCCCGCGCCGCTCGGGACCCCGTGCCTGCGTAACCGCCCGCAGGGTCACCCAGGTCGAGGGGCTGCCGGAGGCTGCTCGCGCTCGACTTCCGGGGTGCAGTCGCCGAGCATGGCGCCAAGCGCTCCGAGTGCCGTCAGCGGCGGCGCCAGCAGCACCCCACCCCCGAGCGTCAGCGGAAACTCGGTCACCGTGGGGTCTCTGGCCGCGTCGATAGCAGTGGAGGTCCCATCCGATCGCCGCTCAGCCTGCCGCTCAGCCGTCGAAATCGAGGGTTAACTCACCTGTGGCGAACTCCGCCAAAGACGAAGAAACACCCACTGACCAAGCAATCCTGACGACACAGCACATTCAGTTCAACCTCAACAGGAACCAGATATACCATCTGATAATGAGGCCATCTCGGTTAAGGTCTCACTCCTACATTATGTCAGATACGAGATGATAGGTTTTTGCACCAAACGCCTTCCATTCGGAGGCGGCATGTGCTCCGCGTAACTCGCCACAATGCTCAGGTGCCGATGTTTCTTGTCGATATGTCGCCCAAAAATTCCCGACAATTCGCCTTGACAGCGATCCTCCCTTCCTGTAGGCTATGGAATGTACAGATGTAACATTCATATGCTAGTGACAAAGTCAACGTCGAACATACCGGTACCAGCTAGTCTTCCGGATCGAGCCGACGCTCTTTCCCAGCTTTCCCTGATCGCCGTCGGCGCTGTGAAACACGTCCATCAGCCCAATTGATCTTAATCGTAGGAGACTCAGACGTATGACCACCGCAGCAGTCATTCTTGTGCTCGCTACGTTTCTCGCGTGTGCTGTCGAGGCTGTCGAAGCGCTCACCGTCGTCCTGGCCGTTGGCGTCACCCGCGGCTGGCGGTCGCCCCTCATCGCTGCTGGAGCTGCAACGTTAGCCCTGGCAGCGATTATTGTCGTGTTCGGCCCAGCCATTGAGCAGTTGCCGATCGACGCCTTACGGCTGGTCGTAGGCACGCTCTTACTGATCTTCGGCCTCGGTTGGCTGCGCAAAGCCATCCTCCGCGCCAGCGGCTATAAGGCGTTACGGGACGAGGAAGCCCTGTACAAAAAAGAGGTCGAGGAAGCACGAGCGGCCGGCCATCCGGTGCGTGGCATGGACTGGTATGCCTTTACGCTCGCATTCAAAGGGGTCTTTCTGGAGGGGCTGGAAGTCGCGTTTATCGTCCTGACCTTTGGGACCTCACAGCACAGTATTCCGCTGGCGACGCTGGGTGCCGCCCTTGCTCTGGTGCTGGTCGCCGTGGTCGGGGCACTGGTCCATCGACCCCTCAGCCGCGTGCCGGAAAATACGATGAAGTTCTCCGTTGGCTTGATGCTGGCGGCGTTCGGCATTTTTTGGAGCGTCGAGGGAACCGGCATTGTCTGGCCGGGAGCGGACCTTGCCATTCTTGGCATCCTTGTCTTTCTGGCGCTCATCTCGTTCGCTCTCGTGGCGGTCTTCCGACGGATGCGTGAACGACAGACTCCGGCAACTGCCAGCGGCGCTGGTTTGGGGGTGAGATAATGAGCTTTCTTAAGAGCTTCATCCTTTTCTGGTGGGATTTCATCGTGGGCGACGATTGGGTTGTTGCGGCGGGCGTCGTGATCGCCCTCGCCGTGTCAATCCTCCTCCGTCAGCAGGGCATGACCAGCGCCTGGTGGATTATGCCGCTGGCCGTGGTCGTGACGCTCACCTTCTCGCTGGAGCGCGCGCGGCGCAAGTCGCACTAGGGCGTATACGCAAACCTATAACCAGAGGAGGGTCGCGGCAATGACCCATAGCGCCTGATGGTACGCCGCCTGCTTTTCGTAGCGCGTCGCGAGGCGCCGCCATTGCTTGAGCCGGTTGATCAATCGCTCTACCCGGTTGCGTTCCCGGTAGATGGCCCGGTTGAACGGGCCGGTGCGCCGTTCGTTCCGCTTGCGCGGGATCGTGATCCGGATCCCGCGCCGCCGCAGGTATGCCCGGATCCTCTGGCTGCTATAACCCTTGTCGCCCACGACGCGCTTGGGCCGCAGCCGCGGGCGCCCCGGCCGTTTGACCGCCCCCTGCTCCATCAGCTGCTCGAAGGCGGTCGTCTCATGGCGCTCGCCCGGCGTCAGGACAAACGTGATGGGTTTCCCATTGCCCTCACAGCGCATATGCACCTTCGTGCTGAACCCGCCCTGGCTGCGGCCCAGGCCCTCGGTCGCTGGGTCCCCCGTTTTGCCCCTGCCGCGTGCTGGTGGGCACGAATGACAGTGGCGTCGACCTGATGGGTCTCCCCGTCCAACGCGCCGGCCGCATCCGCTTCGGCTTGGACAGCGGCGAAGAGGTGGTCCCAGATCCCGGCCTTTTGCCACCGGTAGAGCCGGGTCGACACCGTGGACGGTGGCCCATAGCGCGCGGGCAAGTCGGGCCAGGGCGCACCCGTGCGCAGGATCCAGAGAATGCCGTTAATGATCGGCCGATCGGCGTTCCGCGGGCGGCCGCCTTTGCTGCCCTTGGCGGGACGGGGTGGCGGGAGCAACGGCTGCAGCCGGGCCCATTGGCTGTCGGTTAAGTCTCCTCTATTCATGCCCTAAGTATACCGAAGGGTTTGCGTATACGCCCTAGCCC
>JBBSGA010000407.1:0-5395 GCA_038254585.1 Chloroflexales bacterium
AAGGGGCAAAATGGGCAGTGAACGCAGTATTTCTGCTGCTCCATCACAGTTCAGCCAAGCCCATATTGCTGGGGTTTGAACTGCCTTTAACTGACGTTCGACAGGCTTTTACGGCCTGACCACTTCATTGCAACAAGGTCGCGCTACTTCGCGTCGTGCTAAGCAGCGTGTAGCCTGGTTGGGCCAGCGTCGCGATGGTTGCTACTACCGCAACAACTCTGTCTGTATACGCCGCTCGTGATCTGGTGCTGGGTGAGACGACTTGGGCATGTCTGACGCTGCTAGCCGTGGGCGTGCTCGAAGCGCTGGTGACAATTGCCAGTCGTGGCATCGTCACATATGCCCTCACAGTTATTTGGGCCTTGGTTAGCATCAGTATTGCCAATCTTGGTTCGCGTTGGACGGTCGCTGCAACTGTAGCCAGCGCGACTGTTCTTGTTGCGCTCGATGCGCAGTCGTTCTCAGAGCACATAAACAATGCATAAGTATGGCGATAGAGCTGCTGGGTACAGTGTTGCCGTCATGCCCCTCAATCATTTGACAACTATATAGACCAGTCATTATACTAAGGTCCGGGACGATTAGCTCACGGAGGTGTTCGCATGGCTCAGCAGCCGGTATACCGCAGTACAAGCGGTTCGCAAACGTCGGACGACGTCGTCAAGCCGCCGATCCCTAAGTGGATGTACACCTTCGTCAACCCAACCATGGCCGCGCTCCTGCGCTCTCCCTTGCATCGCATGCTAAGCAACGCTTTGATGTTGATGAGCTTCCAGGGCATCAAGAGTGGCAAGCGTTACACTATCCCCGTTGGCTATATGCAGCAGGGCCAGCACCTGTACATTTTCTCGCACGCCAAATGGTGGAAGAACTTGCCCGGCCAACAGGTGACACTGCGTCTGCGTGGTCGTGATGTGCGCGGCACCGTCAGGCGGCTCGAGGATCCGCAGGAGATCGCTAAGGTCGTACGCATGTCGGTTGCGCAGCGCGGCGAGAAGATGGCAGATCGGATGGGCCTGATGGAGTACGCCGATCCCAACCGCAGCGGACCTTTACCACAGCGCACCAAGTTCTTCGAGATTACGCTGGATGAGGCGCTCAGATGAGCTCGATGCGCGATCAGATCATCGAAACGGCATCTACGCTGCTCGAGCGCCAGGGCTTTCATGGGACTGGTCTCAACCAGATTGTGAAGGAGAGCGGCGCACCCAAGGGCTCGCTCTACCATTACTTTCCAGCTGGGAAGGACGAAATTGCCGAAGCCGCGATCGACCATGCTGGCCGCACGATTGCCGCGCGCATCACGGCCAGTCTCGGAACGACGCCCAATCCGGCCCAAGCGGTGGGCGACTTTGTGATGGAGGTTGCGGATCATGTTGAGGCGTCAGGCTATGCCCGTGGTGGTCCGCTGACAACGATTGCTATGGAGACTGCGACGACCAACGAGCGGCTCAACCTCGCCTGCCGCGTGGCCTACCATCGGCTGCAGGATGCATTTGAAGCGAAGCTCGTGCAAGCCAGGCTGCCCGAAATGCAGGCGCGGCAGCTTGCGACGTTTATTACCGCGTCGATTGAGGGCGGTATTACGCTGTGCCGAACCTATCATTCCGACGATCCACTGCGGCTCGTGGCCGAGCAGCTTCACCAGGTGATCGCGTCCATCACATCCGTATCAATGGCTTCACTGGGCTCTGGCAACGCGCCCCAAAGCGTTTGATGTATGGAAACTGAATATGATCAGTTCTATGCTGCCGGGGGCAGCGCACGAGGTACACCTATGCGTGCTGTTCGGTTTCATACGTTTGGCAGCCCTGCAGTGCTGCAGATTGAGCACATCGAGCAACCGGTTCCTCTGCATGATGAGGTGTTGATTCGCGTCGCTGCCACCAGTATCAACAGTGCTGATCTGGGTGCGCGTCAGGGACATACGCGCTTGATCCACGCACGCCATATGCCGATGATTCCTGGGTACGACGTGGCGGGTGAGGTGGTGGCGTGTGGCCCCGCCGTAACTGCATTTGTGCCTGGCGAGCGCGTCTTTGGCCTGGTTGGTCTGCGCGCTGGTGGAAGTGCCGAGTACATCAGCGTTGCACAGGAGAAGCTCGCCCGGGTGCCTGAACAGATCACGCTGGTCGAAACGGCCGCCGTACCATTGGCTGGTCTGACCGCTCTCCAAGGGCTGCGTGGCAAAGGCCAAGCCCGGGCAGGTCAGCAGGTGCTGATCCTTGGCGCTGCCGGTGGGGTGGGTACCTTTGCGGTACAGTTGGCCAAGATCCTCGGCTGCCATGTGACTGCAGTGTGTCGTGCTTCCAAGCAGGATTTCGTTGCTGGCCTTGGGGCGGATCAGGTGATTGCTTCAACGCAGCATGATTACACGGCGTCAGGCGCGACCTGGGATCTCATCTTTGATGCGTCGGGTGTGCAGGATTTTGACAGCGCACGGCGTGGGCTTAAGCCCCATGGCCGGATGGTTGGCACGCGTGTCTCGCCCAGCAATTTACTGGCGGCAGCGCGGACACGCGTGCAGGGCGGGCCACGCTTCAGGTTTCTCATTACCAAAGCCAGTGGGCACGACTTGGCGCTCCTGGCTCGGCTGATCGACCAGGAACGACTGCGGGCAGTTATTGACCGTACGTTCCCGATGGAGCAGGTTGTGGACGCGCACACGTATGTTGAGTCCGGTCGCTCGCGTGGCAAGGTCGTGATTCAAATGTCACCCGATCTGGTCTAAACGGTCAGGGTGAGTACAAACCTCGTCATGTGAGCTGACTCAGTGCCATTCTCATTGAAGCACGGTCAACGGCGCATCGCTGATGTGGTACTCCCTCTATCCGTCGTGGACAATTCAGTCGCCTGCTCCGAATCAGTTGACTGCCTCCATCTGCTGATTCATCCTTCCCCTGCTCCCGCACCGATACTGCCGATTGGAGCATGGAGGCCCCATGAGCGAAGACATCTGCGCGTTGATCGTCGTACTGGTCCTTTATGCGCTGTGCCTGGTCGCCCGTCTGCACCATCGGCGTCCGAATCCGCCTGCCCGGGGTGCCGCCACCCTCGAGCGTCTGCTCAAACCGCGCACGCCGGATGATTGTCCCGCCTGTCGTCACCAGCCCATTCCGCCAGCACCCGCACAGCTGCCAGCCGTGCGTCCATGGCGGGAGCTGAAGAGCCGGCGCGGCGCGCCGAAACGCATCGCGACGGACGGCTTCGCCTGTCCCAACCGCGCTTGCGCATACTATGGCATCACCACCCCGCAGATCCACGCCTTGGTTGGTGACGGCACGCATGGCAAGCATGAGCGCATCCAGACCTTCCGCTGTCAAGCCTGCGGGACCACATTCACCTCCCGTCATGACACGCCCCTCTATCGGCTCAAGACCCCATCCGTGCGCGTCGCGGAAGTCCTGGGTGCACTGGCCGAAGGGCTGACACTCGCTGCGGCGACACGAATATTTGGGCACAGTGCAAACACGCTGGTCACTTGGCTCAGCCGAGCTGGTGAGCACAGTGCGAGCCTCCATGACCGCTGGCTGCGCCACCTCCAGCTCCCGCACCTCCAGCTCGACGAACTCCGGACACACCTCCGCCAACGTGCACACGTGCTCTGGCTGTGGGTGGCGATGGACCCGTTGACGAAGCTGATCCCCGTCTTGCAGCTTGGTGCCCGGACGCAGAGCACAGCACATACGGTCGTCCATGAGCTCCGTCAGCGCTTGGCTCCGGGCTGCCTGCCCGTCTTCACGAGCGATGGGCTCAACCTGTACTTCTACGCGCTGACTGCCCACTTCGGCCAGGGGGTCAGGATAGGTGGGCGGCGCGCACGCCAGTGGCACATGCTGCCGGGATTGATCTACGGGCAAGTCAAGAAAACCTACCGGCGTCGCAAGGTAGTGCGCGTTACACAGGTGATGCGCAGCGGGACGATCGAGCAGTTGCGGGCCACGCTCTGCAGCCTGGGACTGAGTGGACGGCTAAACACCGCGTTTGTGGAACGGGTGAACCTGACGATACGGCAGGGTGTTGCAGCGCTGGCGCGACGCACGTGGGCGACGGCGCAGACCGCACCCGCACTGCTGGCCGATCTGGAGTGGTGGCGCGGCTACTATCACTTTGTCCGACTACATCAGTCATTGCGCAGGCCACTTGCCACCCCAATCGCGCGGGGCGGGAGACGCAGGCCGCGGCGGTATTACCAGCGGACGCCAGCGATGGCAGCAGGACTGACGAGTCGGTGCTGGACGGTGCACGACCTGTTGCAGGTCCCGCTGCCTCCACTACGAGTGGGTGCGCGCTGCTGACGACGAGGACGGCGCCGAGACGCCTCAGTGCTCGCTGGGAAGGTGGTCTGCGAGGCCGACACGGGGCAGCTGAGCGGAGGTGTGAGCGGTGGGTCAAGCCGAGACCGGCGGCGAAGACGGTCGACAGGAGCCCGACGAATTATCCACCATAAATAGAGGGAGCACCTGCTCACTCAGGCCGACAATTGCTCGCATCCAATGTCTTCAACCAGCCAGGTGCTTCATGAGCCGACCGATCCGTGGTACCAGGTCTGAGAGCAAGCGGCCGCCAACGGCGAAGTCCGTGGGTGGGTACGGATGAAAGCGGATGTTAATGCCATTGATCTGATCGGCTGGCACCTCGAAGAGCTCGGCGAGGATGAGGGTGAGAACGGGGGCAACCTTGCGCTGTTGACGCACGGACATGTTCCAATCCGACAACTCCACCGTTAGGTCCCCTGCTCCCCGCTCCCCAGGGGTCCGTCCTCCGACAAACAATGTACCTGCTGTGTAGGGTAGGAAATGGATCGTGGTACGTTCACGCAGTTCCTCTCGCGTTAGCCGCCCGCGTGGATGGTAGAACAGATCGTTGATCGCATCGGTCAAGCGCTGCGCGATATGGTGGTAGTGCTCGATACGGCCTTCAGGACAGGTAATCCGGAGATAGGGCATAGTACATCCTTTTCCTTAGTCACGGTCCATTCTTTACCATCGTACGTGTGACGAGCAAGAAAACGTTGGAATCGTATACCACGCAGACGTTCGCGTGCGCTCCACGCTCTTCATTGGTTTTCGATCGGATACGACCTGCATCCCCATCCTGAAGAGGTTTCAGTGATGCCTGTATTGTGCGGAAACTCGGTCTACAGCACATCAAAGCGCTACGCCGCCTCCCGATAGTAGTCGTGGATGATACCACCGGAATGTGTCAAGCCCTTTGAGACAGGTATTCGTTCGATTTAGGGAGCAGGTTCTGGGTCTGCGGGTGAAACGAACCCGGCCGCTCACAGCATAGCCGCTGCCCTTCCCGCGTCAAGGGGCCGCTCCGCTGTTCCCCCCTTGACGCGGGAACGCCAGACGGCACACCCTGGATCGTCGGGTCCGATTCAATCGCTGCC
>JBBSGA010000408.1:0-5383 GCA_038254585.1 Chloroflexales bacterium
CATCACGGATGAGTTGGTGGCGGAGTACTTGGAGCATCATCGAGATCCATCCAATCATGATACAGATCCACTCATCTTGGAATAGCTTGGGACTTTAGTCCCTTTCAAACCCCTGCACTTTCAGTGCAGGGTCGTTTAGTCACCATCTGGACGTGTCAAGTTCCGGAAAAGCAAGGGCAGAGCGACACGTCACTCGACCGCAATCTGAATCTGCCCCTGCCCAATAGTGACGCCGGTTATCCTCCGGCCGGTTGTCGCAAGCTCACTGTTGAGCCGCTGCTGAAGCAGGTCCGCGAACGGCTGCGCGTCGACGATCAGTCCGAGCGGCGGGTCGAGGCGCGGGTTGGCGATAATCACCTGCCCGTTCGTAACCTGTAGGCCAGCATGCGCCGTGCTCGTCACTCCTCCGATCGTCACATCCGCCTGGACTTCATTCGGTACGAAGCGCAGACGCACGTCGTCGACGCCCTTCATTTCCTGGCGATGGCTCTCGATCCACTGGTTAGCCTGTTCCTCCGTGATCGTGGCTGAATCCGCGCCGCCGGACGGCAGGACCGCGTCTCCTCCCGGAGATGGTCCGCCGTCCGTGCCCGGCAGACGGATCCGCTGCGCGACCCGCTCCTGAATAAAGCTCGTCAGCAGCGGGCGCGCCAGGAATCGCACGGCTAGGAGGCCAAGCAGGATGATCCATACTAGAATAACCAGCGCCACGAGCCAGCTCCGGCGTCGCGGACGCTCGTTGTAGCGCTCATAGCGATAGCTCATGTCGTCGTGCGGCCCTTTCGTGTGTGCGACTTAAAAACAAACACCTCCGTCCAGATTTCTGGGACGAAGGCGCACTCCGTGGTTCCACCCACTTTAGGCATCGTTCGCGGCTGATCCCGGTACATCCGGGACGCTCGCGAGCCGGCACGATGCTCTCACTCATCGGCCCGTTAACGGGGGCTGGTCGCACCGATCTACTGGGCTGGCGCACGCTCGCTGCGCTGCAGCCGTTCGGCGGTGGGCTCAGGGGTGGTATACGCCGCGATAGTGATCAGGCCACTTTCAGCCAGTAGTGGCCATTCTCTGCCGACCCTTAGATCCGCGGCTACATGTCCCCGTCAACGCCTCGATTTAACAAAGTTATCGTACCACGGCGCAATGGCTGCTGCAAGGGTCAGTCATCAGCGTTCAGTGCGTTTGCGTTCTGGTCAGACCCGCAGCAGGAGCCACGGATGGCCCAGGGGCGCTACACTGCTACGGTGTGCCATTTAGACGATTAGGACGCGCTAGAAAGCGTAGCAGTGGCGTTGCTACGTTGTGCTACGCTGCTACGCTGTCAGCCACAAGCGAACAGAACGCAAACGCCCTACCTCAGCGTTGGCGGGTCGGTGGTTGGTAGGCGGTGGGTTGGTGGCGTAGCGCAAGTGAACAGTGCAAGGATAGTGTAGAATAAACCGCTCTGCTTCCTCTTGCGCAGGAGCGCGCATAATCGCTATCGGCACTATCGAGGTAGACTATGACATCCGAGTACCGCTACGGCGTCTACCTTCGTCCCGACTTTGCCATGAGTCGGGCTCAGAGCGAGATCCACCGCGTGCTCCGGGCGCAGTACAACTTGGCTGTGGCGGGCCGCTTCATGCCGCACGCGACCTTGAAAGGCTTCTTCCGAACCGATGCGACGCCAGAAACGCTCGTCGAGCGGCTGGGTCCGGCCTTCGCGGATTCGCGCCCGTTCATGGTCTACAACAACGGCGTACGCTCGTTTGGGCCGCGCTCGATCATCGTCGCCATTCGGAATCGACCCGACGGCTCGCCGAACATGCCGATCTATGATTTACAGGAGCGGATCTGGCGTGCGATCGGGCCCGTCATTCATCCTGACTGCGATTTCACTCCTGTCGACGGGCGTGGTCTGGAGGGTTCCAACCCGTTCCACCCGCACCTTACCCTCGTCATGCGTGACATGCGCCGCGAGCTTCAGGAGGAAGTCCTGGCCTTTATCCGCGATGGCGGTCCGGTCGGACCGCCGCAATTCGTGTCGACGACCTACCACCTCTACCGCTTCGCGGCCGACTGGTCGGGCAAGTGGTGGCAAAACCTCACATGGGAGCTGATCCAGAGCTGGCGGGTTGCGGCAGCATGATCGGATCCACGCCCTTGGCTTACGGCTCGATCAAGTTATAGCGCACGATCAACGACGATCGGTCGATCGACTCGAGCACGACCTGGAAAGGCTCGTGGTCAGGGAGATGCACCGTGATCGTCTGTCCTAGCTCGGCCTGGTTGAGCGCCGTGGAGTTGAGCACGATCAGCCGCTGAGTCGAAGGCTGGGCAAGCACTGGCACATTTTGTCCCGGACGTATCTCGATCTCGGCGTCGAGCATCACGCGTGGCTCATTCGGCGGTGGCTGGTCTTGCATGCTGCTGGCTCCTTTTCACGCCATTCTAGCGCAGCCGGCAAGGACGGCCTTCCTCGGCTTTGACATCGTCTACTTCACCTGGTATGCTGCGGGTACGGTGCCGCTTCGTCTCCCTGTCGAGGACGCGCTGTTTGTAGTGGCCTCGTGGAGTGGAAGAACGTGACGGATAGCTTTCTGTACGTGTAGTTTCAACCGTCGGCAAGGGCCGGCTGTGGCGCGATGAACGCGTTCGTAGGCCGGTTGGTTGGCTAGCTTTACAGAAAGGACTATCCGCATGCTCGTAGCGACGCAGATCACGCGCCGCTTTGGCCCCGACCTGATCCTCGATCGTGTCCAGCTCACCATCAATCGAGGCGATCGCGTCGGCCTGATCGGCCCCAACGGCGCCGGAAAATCCACTCTCATTCGGATCCTCGTCGGCCTCGATCGTCCTGATGCCGGCATGGTTAGCTGCACGCCCCATGACCTGCGTATCGGCTACCTGCCCCAGGCGTTGCTCGACCTCGAAGATGGAACCGTCGACGATGTGCTGCTCGACGCACGCGGGGCGCTTGGGGCTGCCGAGCGCAGAATTGCCTGGACCCAGGAGGCGCTGGCGGCGCCCGGTCTCGACCCGGCTGCCGTCGACGCGTTGCTGGCCGAGTATGCCGAGGCTCAGACGGAGTGGGAGGCTGCCGGCGGCTACGATCGGACCCACCGCGCCGAGGTGATCGGCGCCGGGCTTGGCGTCGACGCATTTGGACACGATACGCCCGTCGCGCAATTGAGCGGCGGCGAGAAAACCCGGCTCGGCCTGGCTCGCCTCCTGCTCGACGAGCCCGACCTGCTGGTGCTCGACGAGCCAACCAACCACCTCGACGTCGATGCACTCGAATGGCTCGAGTCATTCTTGCTGGGTTTTCCCGGCGCAATGCTGCTCGCATCGCACGACCGGGCCTTCCTCGATGCCGTCGCCACGCGTATCCTCGTGCTCGACCAGGAGACTCACAGCCTCCGGGCCTACACAGGTGGCTACAGCGCCTTCGAGGACGCGCGTGAAGCGGAGCGTGAGCAGCAGGCGGCGGCCTGGCAGGACCAGCAGGCGTATGTCCACGAGGTCGAATCCGATATCCGGCGATTGAAAGGCCGGGCCACCTCGATTCAGCGGGGGCCGAAGCGCGGCCGTGACTACTACGGCGGTGTTTCGGCCAAGGTTGCCAAGCTGGCCAGGGCGCGCGAGCGCAAGCTGGAGCGCTACCTCGAATCCGAGGAGCGCGTCGACAAGCCTCGCGGCCGCTGGGGAATCAAGCTCGAGCTCGCCGGTTCGGAGGGTGGAAGCGAGGTCGTCGCGCGCGCCGAAGAGGTGAGCTTCGCCTATCCCGGACAGCCGCGGCTCTTTTCCGATATGACCTTCGACCTGCTCGCCAACCGGCGTGTAGCGCTGATCGGTCCGAACGGCGCCGGTAAGTCGACGCTCTTCAGGCTCCTGCTTGGCGAGTTCACACCTTCCGCGGGTCGTCTACGAGTCAGCCCCAGCGTCAGAATCGGCTACCTTTCGCAGGAGAGCGAGACGCTCGATCCCGGGCATACCGTCCTCCAGTCGTTGCGTACGGTCGTAGCGTGGAACGAGACGGAGGCACGCAATTTTCTGCATCGCTTTCTCCTCGGCGGCGACGCGCCACATCGCCTGGTCGCCACGCTGTCGTATGGGGAGCGCGTCCGGCTGCAGCTTGCACGTCTTGTAGCCGGCGGCAGCACCTGCCTGCTGCTCGACGAGCCACTCAACCACCTGGATATTCCGGCGCGCGAGCGTTTCGAGGAGGCGCTGCAGAGCTTTGCCGGGGCGATCTTGCTCGTATCGCACGACCGCTATTTTGTCGAGCGCTTCGCCGAGGAGGTCTGGGAGCTGCGCGACGGCCGGCTGATCATCCGTTAACGTGGGCGTACGATGATCAAGGGCGTTATCTTCGACTTCGGCGGCGTCTTCGACTCGAAGCATGAGAGTCTCGATGGTTTCCGCGTGGCCGCCGCCCACTACGGCCTCGCCCCCGAGGCCTTCTATGACGTGCTCTATGGCGGCGACGCCTGGCAGCGGGCCAAACTAGGCTCGATCACAGCCCAAGACTATTGGCGCTCGATTATGCTCGACCTCGGCCACGATCCTTCGGAGGATGTCCAGGCGTTCCGGCAGAGGCTCTTCGCCGGCCATGAGCTCGACTCCGCCGTCGTCGCCATCGCTGAGCGCCTCCACCGGCGCGTGCCGCTCGCCCTGCTGTCGAACGCGACCGACGAGCTCGAGATGCTGCTCGAGTCGCGCTACGGCATCCACCACCTCTTCGACGTGGTCGTCAACTCGGCGCGGGCCGGCGTCGCCAAGCCCGATCCACGGGCCTACCGCCTCGCGCTCGAGGGCCTGAGGCTCGATCCCGCTCACGCGCTTTTCGTCGACGACAAGCCGCGCAACGTCCGGGCGGCCCAGGCTCTTGGCATCCGGTCGATCCATTTCACCGGTGCCGAAGCGCTCGAGCGTGATCTGATCGGCTATGGCCTGCTTGGGCCCCGCTCGTGAGCACCTTTCATGGCCGGATCGCCATGTTCGCGCCCTTTGGCATGTGGCCCAAGGCGACCCTGTCGCAGCGCATCCTTCCGCTCGCGGTCGCCCTCACACGTAGGGGGTGGAGCTGTACGATCGTCGCGCCTGCGTATCTTCATCCCGCCGACGCCGGGCGCGTCGAGGTCCTCGACGGCGTCACGATCGAGCACGTCAGGCTGCCTGCGCTGCCGGGACCGCTGAGCTTCTTCGAGACCAGTCTGCGTATGCTCCGGGCTGCCCGGCGCTTCGAGCCCGATCTCGTCCACGTCTTCAAGCCCAAAGGCTACGGCGGCCTCGCGGGACAGCTCCTGCATCGTGGCCGGCCTTCCCTGCCGCAGGTGCAGGACACGGACGACTGGGAAGGCTGGGGTGGCTGGAACGAGCTGCTGCCCTACGGGCGCTGGGC
>JBBSGA010000409.1:0-5365 GCA_038254585.1 Chloroflexales bacterium
AAGCGCTGGTCGCTAAGCCGGATCGACTCGACGAGGTGGTGTAGGCCGCGGCCTCGCTTAGCTTAGCGTAGCCGTGGTGGATGAGTCGGATGCGCCCGGGCGCAACTGCCTGCTCGCGTGCGGGCACTGCCACGGGCACTGGTGCATTAAAGATCACCAGCGAGTCCAGGCCGAGTTCCTGCGAATACCGCTTCGCGATGGGATCGCACACGGTGAGCATGGCGGCAAGGTGGACGTCCGGGTCGGTGGTGTAGCGCCGCTGCAGCACGCGGATAGCCGGGCCGATCAGGACCCGCCAGAGAGCGTCCTGGGAGCGCGCCTCTTCGGCGTACTCGTGCGCGTGATAGACGACGCGTGCCCCGGTGCGCCGCGCTGCAGCGACGGCGATAGGGAGCGCTTCCCAGTCGTTGGCGTGGAAGACGTCAGCCCCGCTCGCCAGCGCGTAGGCATAGGCAAGACGGTACCGCGGCACGCGCCAGAACCAGGCGTCGTAGCAGGAAGGATAGCGGCGCCCAAGCAGAAACCAGCCCAACTTGGCGACCTTCGCGCCGGGCGGTTGGACGGGGACGGCGCACCACGTCACGGCCGGCCACCGTGGATCGGGATCGCCGTGACCGATGACCGTCAGGTCATAGGCGCGCGCGAGGTACTCGATCTGACGCAGCACGTGGATTGACTGGTGCACCGGCTTAAATGCAATGAGGTAAATCCGTTGCTAGACCATGGCTTTCCTCCCTTCCCAATCCGGTCCGCGGTCTTCTCGTCACCCTCGCTCTTGGGCCACCGCCTTACGCAGCTCACTGGCGAAGTCAGCCAGGGCGGGAAGCTCTGCCAAGGCGTCGGCGAGTTCAGCTAGGGTGGGCGGGGCCGAGTCGATCCGGCGCAGTACAGCCGGCGAGAGGCGGCCGCGTAGCGCCCCAACCAATAACTTTAGTTCGTCCTCGAATGTTGCAAGTGAGAGGCCGAGGCTGCGCAGCTGGCGCGCGTCGGCTCCCCACTTCAGGATGGTGAGCACCAGGGCCGGGTCGGCCGCGGCGAAATCCCACTCCGCGAGCGCGCGCACGTGGGCGGCACATCTCGCCTTGAGGTCGGCTGGTGCAGCGCCTGCCGCCGCTGCCGCCGAAAGGAGTGCCAGTTCAGCAGGCAGTCCCTCGGGAGCTGCGGGGAGCTTGGCGGCTAGGAGCTGCTCTGACGCGACGCGAACGGCCGTGCTTGCCTCCAGTAGATTGAGTAAGGGGTTGGCGTCGCCCGATTGTCCGCGGTCGAGCAGGCCCGGAAAACCATACGCCAGGTATCCCGCCGGTGGCAAACCCTCGAAGTAGAGCGCAGCTGGCCGCCCGGTCACCACGATCTTGTGCAGCGCCAGGTCCAGCAAGCACACTGGCCAACCCAGGTCGCGTAGCACCAGCAGCGACCCATCTGGCCGCGTCAGGAGCGCGGCATTGAGTAGCAGGCCGACCGCCTGCTGCACACTTTGAGCGTAAAAGTTGCGATCGGGGGCATGCAAGGCGACGAGGCCGCGCTCCAACATCCGCTCGATCTTCCAACTGATTGGACTGTTCTCTACTATGTGGGTGAATCGAACAACAGCGTAGCCAACGGTCCCATTCGCTGCCGCCGCCACCTGCCGCTCGGTGAGTTTCTTGGTGGCGGCGTACACGTCGGTGGTGACGTAGTGTGCGGCCTTCCCGGTGGAGGAGTAGACACAGCGCTCCACGCCGTACCGCTCACACAAATCCAGGATGTGCTGTGTCCCCTCCAGGTTGGTAGTAACAGTCTCCCTGACCCGGAACTCTGCATCGCCGGGATTGAGCGCCCCGTTGGCTAAATGAAAGACGATCTGCGGCCGTTCCCTCTCGAAGGGCTCGGCCAGCGCGTCCCAGTCGCGGATATCTACCTGGACATGCATCACCCGCGGGTCGGCGTTGGCAGGCAGCGGGTAATGCGTTGGGGTCGGCCCGCGCCGACTGTCGACGCATAGGATTCGTGCGGCCGGCGTGCGAAGGAGTTGGGCGATGATGTGGCTGCCGACCATCCCCAGGCCTCCAGTTACCAAAACCGTTGCGCCAGCGACCAGCGCATTGAAGGTGGCTTCGTTCAGCTCGACCAAGCTGCTACGCGCCTCAGCAAAGGGGTCCCTCCGCAGCGCGTCAATGCCGCGGGCGCGAATGAGCTTCGCGGTCAGAGCCTCTAGCCGACAGATCACGTCGGGATCGCTCGGCTCCGGCGCTCCCGGTGGCACCAACTCCTGGATTGCTCCAACAATCCTGTCAGCGATGCTCATTCCAGACACTGACGAAAGCCCACTGGCTTCCCTCCTCGTGCTTTCATCTCCTGACCGGTTCTGGACACGGTGCTGCATGCAACTCACGTGCCGGTGGTCTCGGCACGAGGGCACGGCTCCACGCCGTTCTGCCGCCGCCACGTGGTTGGGCCGCCCGTGGCACGCCGAATGAAAACCTTAATGCAGACGGGCTGAGGCAAAAGAGAGCATAAAAATCCGGGGGGCTATGCTGGTCGCTCGCTGCTAGCGCCACGATCGGGTCTGGGCAGCCGGTCCCAGAAACGGTCGTTTCCGGGAATCTCCGTTCTCTCCCTTGTGCTGGCGGTACGGCCCAGAGGAGCCGGTGCTCCCGAAAGTCCTCCCACAATCATCGTCCCGAAACGATTGGGTAGGCTTGGGTTCCGGGACTGGGCGAGCGTGAGGAAGACGGAGGCGACGATGCTGGTGGGCTATGTGCGGGTCTCTACCGCCGAGCAGCGGCTGGACCTCCAGGAAGATGCCCTCGGCCAGGCCGGCTGTGAGCGGCTCTTCCGCGATGTCGCCAGTGGAGCCCAGACGGAACGGGCCGGCCTGGCCGAGGCCCTCGCTTTCCTGCGTCCGGGTGACATGCTGGTGGTCTGGAAGCTGGACCGCCTGGGGCGCTCCCTGCCCCACCTGATCGAGAGCATCCGGCAGTTGCAGGACCGAGGGATTGGCTTTCGTAGCCTGCACGAGCAACTGGATACCACCACCAGCGGCGGCAAGCTGATCTTCCATATCTTTGGCGCCCTCGCCGAGTTCGAGCGAGATCTGATCCGGGAGCGGACACAAGCAGGGTTGCAGGCGGCGCGAGCGCGGGGGCGCAAAGGCGGGCGTCCGACGATCCTGGACGAGCGCAAGACGGCGCGAGCGATCGCCTTGTATCAGGAAGGCAAGCTCGCCCCCAAGGAGATCTGCGCCCTCCTGCACATCTCCAAGACGACGCTCTACCGCATCCTGCCGGCGGAGGTAAAAACGGCGCTCCAGCGGGCCGGTTGAGCCGGTGCCGGCGGCTTCTTTCCCGGACCAACTGGTGGTGTACCAGTTCCGTGTCTCGCTGCGGGAAATCAGCCCCATGGTCTGGCGCCGGCTCCTGGTGCGCAGCGACAGCAGCATTGCCGACCTGCATGCCACGCTGCAACTCGCCTTCGGCTGGAGCGATGTCCACCTCCACCGCTTCCATATCCATGGCAAAGACTATGGCATCTCCCACATGAGCGGGACCGGCTTCAGTGACGACCCAACCAGGGTCGTGCTCGGCTCCTTCCGCTTCCGGATGCGAGAGCGTTTCATCTACAAGTACGACTTCGGCGACCTCTGGGTGCATGAGCTGCGGCTGGAGCAGCGCCTCACGCTCGACCCGAAGCGGACGTACCCGGTCTGCACCGGCGGATCGTGCGCCGCCCCGCCGGAAGAGTGCGGCGGCCCCTGGGCCTACATGGAACAGCGGCAGCATCTGAAGGTTTGCGCCGTGTTTGGTGACCGCTTCGCTGATTTGGATGTGTGGGATCAGGACGAGATGGACGACGAGGAGGAAGCGGAAGCGGACCGTCCACCGCCAGTTGATCCTGATGCCTTTGATCGTCGCGTGCTGAACGCGCGGCTGGGCCGGTTGGCCCGTGGCGACCGGTCGGTGCTCGATGAAGCGAGGGAGACCCGCGGATGAAAGGCCGGGTGCAACTGATCATGGAGACGGACGCTGGCGAAGTTGCCGAGGAAATCGCCTGTCTGGAGCGGGAGACGGCGCGGCTGGAGGACGTCGGGGTCACGCTGACCGAGGCGAAAGCCGTGCTCGCGAGCATCCAGCAGGTGATCGTCAAACAGCAAACGGCCGACTATGTGGAGCAACAGCGGTCGTGTCCCCAGTGCGGCCAGTGCCGGCGCCACAAGGGCGAGCACTCCCTCACGTTCCGGACGCTCTTCGGCACGGTGGTGTTGCAGAGCCCGCGCTGGCATCGCTGTCCTTGCGAACAGGCGGAAACGCGGACATTCAGCCCGCTGACGGCGTTGCTCACCGAGCACACATCCCCAGAGCGGCTGTACCTCGAAACCAAGTGGGCCTCGTTGGTCTCCTACGGCGCGACGGCCCGGTTGCTCACGGATGTGTTGCCCTTGGACGACCAACTCAACGCGGCGAGCGTGCGCAACGATCTGCAGCACGTCGCCGAGCGCGCCGAGGCCGCTCTGGGCAACGAGCAGGTGGCCTTCATCGAGGGCTGCCCACGGGACTGGGGCGCCCTGCCCCCTCCGCCGGCCCCGCTCACCGTCGGCCTTGATGGCGGCTATGTGCGCGAGTGGAAGGACAAACACAAGCATTTCGAGATGATCGCCGGCAAGTCGGTGCCGGAGGAGGGGGCTGCCAAATACTTTGGCTTCGCGCACGGCTATGATCAGAAGTCCAAGCGTCGGCTCTTCGAGCTGCTCCAGCGGCAGGGGATGCAGCGGAACCAGCAAGTGATCTTCCTCACCGACGGCGGCGACACGCTGCGCGACTTACCGCTCTAGCTCAACCCAGAATCCGAGCACTACCTGGATTGGTTCCACATCACGATGCGCCTCACGGCGATGGGCCAGGTCGCCAAGGGCCTGGGCGCCAAACCCGACGGCCTGCGCACGAAGGCGCTGGAACACTTCGAAACCGTCAAGCACTACCTCTGGCACGGCAATATCTTCCAAGCGCTGGAAACGCTCGAGGACCTGACGCTCGATGTGGAGGGCGAAAGTGGTCCCATCGTTCAGATGCTGACTCGGATGGTCCGAGAATTCCGGGCCTATCTGGAAGCGAACCACGCCTCCCTGCGTAACTTCGGCGAACACTGGCGCAATGGGAAGACGATCTCCACCGCCTTCGTCGAATCCACTGTCAATGCCGTCGTCAGCAAGCGCTTCGTGAAGAAGCAGCAGATGCAGTGGACGGAGCGTGGCGCCCATCTCCTGCTCCAGATGCGCGTCCGCGTGCTCGACGAGGACCTGGATGCCCTCTTCCGGGAATGGTATCCAGGCTTCCATCCGACAATGGAGGACAAACTCTCGGCGTAACTCCCCCGAATTTTTATGCTCTCC
>JBBSGA010000410.1:0-5353 GCA_038254585.1 Chloroflexales bacterium
CACCGGCGATGGCAGGCGGGCTGACGAGTCGACGCTGGAGCGTGCGCGACCTCCTGCTGTTCCCGCTGCCGCCAGCACCGGCTGGGGCTGGCTGACGCGGGCGGGAAGGAGCCGAGACGCGCGTTGCTCGCTTGAAAATTGCGAGTGCAGGCCAGAGGAGTGCATCCGACACGGGTTGTGAGCGCCGGATCAGCCTGAATATGGCTGCGAAGTCGGTCGAGGGGAACCCGACGAATTATCCACCACCGTCAAACGCAGTACCGGGTACGGCAGGAGACGAGTGATGCATTAGCCGCGCTCCAGACGCTGATGCTCAACGGCGGCTGGGATCGCTATTGGCAGCAGCACGAGGTCCTACCGCTCCTGGCAAGTTGACCCACCGCTTATGCGCGCTTACCGCGATTGTGCATTCAGGTAGCGTCGGATGGTCTCGACATCGGGACTCCCGACAGCATACCAAGCAGTCGGCAGTCGTATACGCGTAGCCGTTCGTTGTGGGTCTACTGATGATAGCTCGTGTTGTGTATACAAAAATAATGGTGAATCTGGCGGCGCCACGTGGCGTTAAGCTATTATGGGGGCGACTGCGGCCCCGTCAAGGGGGTAATCTAGTGTCGCTGTCGATGAAATGGGCACATTTTGCCGCTTGACGTGCTTCCGACAGTATGTATACTTGTATACTGAGTCGTCCGGCGCCCCTCGGTATGCCGCCTGGCGCGACCGTAAAGGACAGGGTTGGTGACACGCATGTTTCGACCGCTGGTTATCGACAAAGCGCCCCGCTACCGCGAAGCAGCCTACGCGGCCATCAAGCAGGCAATTCTGGATGGGCGCTTCGAGCCCGGGCAGCCCCTGGTCGAGGAGCAGATCGCGGCCGAGCTGAAGATCAGCCGCACGCCGGTCCGCGAGGCACTCGCGATCCTGCAACACGAGCAGCTGCTTGCTCCGCGCAGCGGGCGGGGGCTATACGTGCGTGAGATTACACGGGAGGAGTTCGTCGCGATGTTTGTCGCCATCGAGGCGGTCGAGCCATATCTCGTCCGCTCAGCGGCGCGGCTAGCACGTGCCGAGCAGATCGTGGAGATGGAGGCTGCGATCGGTCGTGGCAAGCAGGCGGCCGCGGCAAAGGACGTAGCCGGCGCGCTGCGCTCCGGGCGCGACTTCCACCGGCTGGTCGGAATCGCGGCGGGCAACATGCCGTTGACCCTATTTGTTTCTAGCAACGAGGAGCGGACTGATCTCTACCTGCTGAGCTACGAAAAGGCGATCGACGCCGAAAAGATGGAGGCGTCGAACCGTGAGCACGAGGCGATTGTCGACGCGATCGCGGCGCGCGATCCCGAGGCGGCCGTGCGCCTGGTGACCTTTCATTCGCATATGGTGCGCGAGCGCCTCGGGGAACTGTTCGCGAGCGAAGCTGAGCCAAAGGCGCTGCCGGCCGTGGGGGCGGTGGTGGCCGGCTAGGCTGCCATCTAAAGAAACACGCACGGGCGCCGGATGCGGAAGCCGTGAAACGCCCCAAACGATGACGCCGAAAGACGGGAACATCCTTGATGCGCTTCAGCACGTCTGGGGCTTACCAGACGCCCATTTCAAATGGTGGCAAGCTTCTCACAGCAATCGACGACGAGGTGGTATGAGCACAACCACAGCCGTAACAAACGAGTCACTTGCCGCGCGCGCGCGTCAGGTCATCCCCGGCGGCGTGAACTCGACGAACCGGATCCTTCCCTGGCCGATGGTCGTCGCTGAGGCCGCGGGGGCCTATTTCACGGATGCCGAGGGCAAGCGCTATCTAGACTATCATGCGGCCTTTGGTCCGCTGATCCTGGGACACAATCATCCCCGGGTGAACGCTGCGGTGCGCGACGTGACCGAGCGCCTCGACCTGATGGGCGTGGGTGTGACGGAGTTGGAGATCCGGCTGGCGGAGACGATCGCAGGCCACGTGCCCTCCGCCGAGCGCGTGCTCCTGGCGAACAGTGGCTCCGAGGCGACCTACGCGGCGCTGCGCGTGGCGCGGGCTGTCACGGGCCGAAGCTCGATTGTCAAGTTCCAAGGCACCTATCATGGCTGGCATGACGCCGTGCTGATGAACGTGATCAGCCCGCCCGAGAAGATCGGGCATCCGGACCCGCTCTCACAGGGCATGCTGCCTGAGGTCGTGGCGCACACGGTCGTGCTGCCGTTCAACGACGTCGAGGCGATCGCCGAGACGCTGCAGCAGCGTGGCGATGAGATCGCGGCCGTGCTGGTGGAAGTGATTCCGCACAACATCGGTTGCGTGCTGCCGCGTCCCGATTTCCTCCAGGCGCTGCGCGACCTGACGCGGCAGCACGGCTGCCTGCTGATCTTCGACGAGGTCATCACCGGTTTTCGCCATGACCTCGGC
The DNA here is from genome assembly GCA_038254585.1 of Chloroflexales bacterium. GTDB lineage: Bacteria > Chloroflexota > Chloroflexia > Chloroflexales > Kallotenuaceae > JBBSGA01. The sequence goes on from JBBSGA010000410.1 coordinate 2,393, forward strand.
GGCTATCAGGAGATCGCGGGCGTCACACCGGACCTCAGCACGTTTGCCAAGGCGATGGCCAACGGCTACCCGATCGCAGCCCTCGTTGGACGCGCGGAATACATGGAGTGTTGTGCGCCCGGCGGGGGGGTCTTCTTCGCAGGCACCTACAACGGCCACCCGGTTGGTGTCAGCGCCGCCCTCGCAACGATCGCTGAGCTCGAGGATGGCAGTGTGCATCGCCATTGCTTCAATCTCGCCCGCCGTGCAGCCGACGGTATCGGCCAGATCGCACGCGAGCTTGGCATCCCAATGACCGTCGCGCTCTTCGGATCGGTCTTCGTGCCCTATTTCATGGAAGGCGCGATCGAAAACTACACGGATCTCTTGAACAACAATACGGCCCGTGATGTCTGGTTCCGCCGCTCGATGTGTGAGGAAGGCATCTTTATGGTTCCGACCGCGCTCAAGCGCAACCACATCAGCGCCGCGCACACCGAAGCGGATATCGATCGTACGCTCGAGACAGTGCGCGCTGTGATGCGGCGCATGCCAGCCGGCATGTAATCACGCTCCCACAAACAGCTGCGATCGCTTCTGGAGGTCGGCATGAGCGAAGTCCGTTTTGGCGTCATTGGCTCGAACCGTGGCCGCGGGTTCTTGAAGATCTGTAGCCACGTCGGCGGCGCGACCGTCACCGCGCTCTACGATACCGAGCGGGCACGCGCCCAGCAGGCGGGAGCAGAGTTCGGCGCCCAGGCCTTCGACGATTTCGACGCGTTCCTTTCCGCGGATATCGACGCCGTGGCGATCGCCTCTCCGCTGCAATTTCATGCCTCCCAGGCGGTCTCGGCCCTGCGCGCCGGCAAGCACGTCCTGAGCGAGGTGACTGCCTGTTTGACGCTGGAGAATGCGAAGGCGCTGGTGCAAGCACAGCGCAGCAGCAAGGCCGTGTATATGCTGGCGGAGAACTATCGCTATCTGGACGAGGTCGAGCTAGTCAAGCGCATGCAGGATGACCGGCGCTTCGGCGAGGTGTACTTTGGTGAGGGCGAGTACATCCACGACTGCCAGGGCATCTACTACAACGACGACGGCAGCCTGACCTGGCGCGGCCAGGGTTTCCTCGGCGTGTATGGCACGCACAGCCTCGGCCCGCTCCTGTATATCACAGGCGACCGCGTCAAGACGGTCAGTGCCCTAGCGGTTCCGGGCGGCAAGTACGATCCGCGGGTCACCTTCCCGACGATGCACCTGCTGCACATGGTGACCGACGGTGGCGTGACACTGTGCGTGCGCGTTGACCATACGTCCAAGCGCCCGCACCAGATGGCCTACTACTCGGTCCAGGGCACGCGCGGCTCCTACGAGGCATGGCGCGGCCTCGGCGACAAGAGCAAAGTTTGGCTTGAAGACGAGCACGAGCCATCACTCTTCCGGGCGCCTGCGCAGTGGCACGCCCTTGCCGATCAGGCCCCACGCTACATCCCGGACCGTCTGGCGGCTCCGCCGGAGGCCCGAGGTGGCGGCCATGGCACGAGCGAGTTCTGGCTGCTCCAGGATTTCCTCGCAGCCGTACTCGGCGAGCGCCCGGCGTCGATCGATGTATACCGTGGGCTCGACTATACGCTGCCGTGCATCTACGCCGCCGCCTCTGCTGCAAAAGGCGGGACCCCCATGGACGTGCCGGATCCGCGCACCTGGTAGGGGCACGGGCTGCGCTTCGGGGACATGACATAAAGGATAGGCTGATGCAACTGCGAGACAAGATCGCGCTGGTCACGGGCGGCGCGACCGGCATCGGCAGGGCAATTGCGCTCCGCTTCGGCCACGAGGGAGCGTCGGTCGTCGTGGCCGATATCAACGTGTCGGCAGGCAAGGCGACGGCGGACGAAGCATGCGGTATCTTCGTGCGGTGTGACACCTCGCACCCGGAGCAGGCGCAGCAGGCTGTCGACCGCTGCGTGGCGCACTTCGGTGGTCTCGACATCCTCGTGAACGCGGCGGCGCATTTAGGAGGCGGCCGCGATGCCGCTTCGATGGAGCCCGCCGAGTGGCGCGCGGTCCTGAGCGTCACACTCGACGGCGTCTTCTACTGCTCGAAGTATGCCCTCCCGGCGATGCTGTCGCGGGGCGGCGGATCGATCATCCATGTTGCCTCCGTGGAAGGCATGACCGGCGCAGGCAGCCATGCGGCCTACGTCACCGGCAAGAGCGCGCTGTTCGGCCTAACGCGTTCGATGGCGATCGATTTTGGCAGGCAGGGCGTGCGCGTAAATGCAATCAGTCCGGGCATCATCGACTCAGGCCGTCCCGATATCGACCGGCTCAAGCAGCACGCGGGCCATCTCCGCTGGTGGCGCGAAATGACTGTGCTCGATCGCCTCGGGCGTCCCGAGGAGGTCGCAGCGGCTGCGCTGTTTTTGGCCTCGGACGAGGCCTCGTACATCACTGGCCAGAACCTGGCCGTCGACGGCGGTTGGACGATCGGCTATCCGCCGCCGCCCGAGGAGGGATAGATGACAGAGCAGCATCCCGAGCCCCTCACGATCGACGGTGCCAAGATCGGCGCGCGTACGTACGACCTGGTGGCTATTCCAAGCCCGACCGGCGCGAGCGACGCCGTATGCGATCGCTACGCCGCGATGCTGGAAGAGATCGGCCTGGAGGTCACGCTCGACCGGCATTTCGACGGCGGCCCGAACGTAATCGGCCGCTGGCCCGGCGACGGTGATGGCCCAACGGTCACGCTCGTCGGGCATCTCGACACGATTCATGCCCCCCATGCTTCGCCCGCGCTCGCGAGGGATTCGGTCCATGGTCGCGGCGCCGACGATATGAACAGGGTCTCACGCCAGCGGTTCCCGGGGGTCATCTGAAGTGAGACTGCTTGTTCCACACGTCGTGAAAATGAGCTGTCTCCCATCCGGCAGCCGCGGCTTCGCTGCCGCCACCTGCCTGCACAACGCCGCTAGGTCGCGG
>JBBSGA010000411.1:0-5343 GCA_038254585.1 Chloroflexales bacterium
CGCCCAGAGTTACCAGGAACGTCAGGTCCGGGCAGCATTGGACGAGGTGCAGAGGAGAACGCCATGAGTGAGCCCTATCCCCACTACTCGATGGTCATCGAGTGGAGCGACGAGGACCAGGTCTACGTCGTCACCATGCCGGAGCTCCCCGGCTGCCGGACGCACGGCCGCAGCTATGCGGAAGCGGTCCGCCAGGGCGAGGACGCAATCGAGAGCTGGATCGACGCCGCCCGGGCGGACGGCGACCAACTCCCAGCGCCGCACACCTACGCCGTCGCCTCCTGAGCGCCAGCGGTGCACCGAGCAGTGCCCACCACCTTGGCGCGATCGAACCCCGCTCCCGCTGTGGTCCAGTTGCTTTTCCCGCCCAGCAGGGCGGCGGTGTGCCCTCCTCCGCCGGATCGTTGCCCTTGTTGCAGCGCCTCCAGCATCCGGTATCGGCACGGCGGCAGGCCGGTCAAGGGTCTGCCCGCCGGAGGCGGGACGCGGAGCGCCCTTGAGGGGCCGGTGACATGGCGCCTACGCTGATCGGGCGGTTGGACGGCCGCCCTTCGGGCGTCGGCGCGCCGCAGCGATGCAGCCAACCGATCACCAGCACGTCCTTCCCTGGCAGGGTGATGCCAGATCGTCCTAGAGCGCGTTACCTGGCATCGGACTTGCAGCACTTGCACACGACCGGCGGCCTGCCGGCACAGTGTCGATGCGGCAAAGGAGAAACACGATGTGCATGAACTGCGGCTGCGGGGAGCCGAACGAGCGCCACAAGCCAGGCGATATCACGCTCAACGACCTGAAGAAGGCGGCCCAAAACCACGATATACCCGTTGAGAAGGCGGCCGACAACATTCACGCGGCGGCGCGCCAGGCCCGGACGGAAGGCAAAGCCAGCTAGCGGACGCCCGGAGGCGGTGCGAGGGTCTGGAGTACCCTAGACCCTCTGGTGGCCGACCAACGGGCAAAAGCAGGAAGGGCAACCTGATGGCAGGCTATCGGCCGGCTCGGCCGTCCGACCGCCTGCCGGACGGAGTGCGGCTCTAGTAGCAGGGTGGCGGCTGATACCTTGCGGTTGACGAGCAACGGCAAAAACCTTTTCTGTATCGCCCCATCCTGGCCTCTGACAATCATTGGACACTGTTGCCGAAATCGCCGCGCGGAGTTCTTGCTCCATAGATGCCTTTCAGCGCGCCACTTCACGCTAGTGGCGCGGTACCATCACGCGTTTCGTTGGTGGACCATCAGCGGAGGAGGCGTGATGTCCCTGCCCCAGGAAACCATTGGCAATATTCCAGAAGAGACGGCTCGTGTCGCCCGTGCTGCCTTTCGGGGCGGCAACGTGGCGATGCGCGTGCGTGATGAACTCGGCGCCATCTACCATGACGGAGCCTTCGCGACGCTGTTTGCTGTGCGCGGGCAACCCGCCGAGTCTCCCTGGCGGCTCGCGTTCGTCACCGTCCTGCAGTTCATGGAAGGGTTGTCGGATCGCCAAGCGGCCGATGCTGTGCGGAGCCGGATCGACTGGAAGTATGCGCTCGCATTGGCCCTGGAAGATCCGGGCTTCGATTTCTCTGTGCTGGCCAAGTTCCGTGCTCGGCTGCTGGCTGGGCATGCCGAGCACCAACTGCTCGATCTCCTGCTCGAGCGCTGCACCGCCTGCCATGTGCTCGGTGTCCCCAAGCGCTCGCGGACGGATTCGACCCACGTCCTAGCAGCCATCCGCTTGCTCAACCGCCTGGAGTGCGTGGGGGAGACGCTGCGGGCCGCCCTGAACGATCTCGCCACAGTCGCTCCCGAGTGGCTACGGTGCTGGGTCCCAGCCGACTGGTTCGAGCGCTACAGCGCCCGCTTCGAGGCCTACCGCTTACCCAAGGGAGAGACCGAGCGACAGAGCCTGGCAGAACAGATGGGGCGAGACGGCTTCGCGCTCATGGCCGCCGCGTACGCCGCCGCCGCGCCCGCTTATTTGGGCCAGATGCCTTCCATGGAGGTCCTCCGGCGGACCTGGATCGCCCAGTATTGGCTGGATGAAGGAAGGGTCCGCTGGCGGAAAGCCGGTGACCTCCCGCCGGCGGGGCTGCGCACGGACTCTCCCTACGATCCCGAGGCGCACTACGCAACCAAGCGCAGCACAGCGTGGACGGGCTACAAAGTCCACATCACAGAGACGTGCGATGCCGACCAACCTCACCTCATCACCCACGTGGACACCACCTTGGCGGCCACGAGCGACGTGGACCGCACCGCCGCCATCCAGGAGGCGCTCGCGAAAAAGGCCCTACTGCCCAAGGAGCATCTGGTGGATGCCGGCTACGTCGACGCCGATTTGCTCGTCACGAGCATGGCGACGCACGGCGTGGAGCTTGTGGGACCAGTCCGACCCAATGTGAGCTGGCAGGCCCGGCATGGGCATGGCTATGACGTCTCCGCTTTCCGCGTCGACTGGGATGCCCAGCACGTCACGTGTCCCCAAGGAAACACCAGCCAGTGCTGGACGCCGCACCAGGATCACTGGGGCAATGCCGTGATCTCGGTCAAGTTCTCCCACACGGACTGCCGGCTCTGCGCCAACCGCGCCGCCTGTACCAAGGCCAAGACGGCCCCGCGCTGCCTGACCCTCCGCCCCCAGGCCGATCACCAGGCGCTCCACCAGGCCCGCCAGCGCCAAGCCACCGAGGAGTGGCAGCGACGCTACCACCAACGGGCGGGCATCGAAGGGACGCTGGCGCAGGGCATCCGCGCCTTCGGGCTGCGTCGCTGCCGGTATATCGGCCTCGCCCGGACCCATCTCCAGCACGTCGCGACCGCCGCTGCCATCAACCTGGTGCGCCTCGCCGGCTGGTACAACGATCAGCCGTTAGCCAAAACCCGCACCTCCCGATTTGCCGCGTTGGCGCCGGCGTGTTGACCACGACAACAAGACGCGATTTCGGCAACAGTGTCCATTGATTGTCGAATGCCAGCTTTGCTGTGGATACCGCGGTCACGATTGGGTCAACCCTTCACTGTGGTACGCCGCCGGCCGGGGCCGGAACGCGTAGACGCTAACGCTGCGGTTCGCTTCGAATCGCTGACTGAGAACGGCACATGCCGTGCCAGCCTCGCTGCGGTAGCGCCCAAACCACGCATCGGACACGCTCGGGGGGGCGCGATACGTGGTGCTATGTTCCGGGACGAATCCTACCGATCGGCCCGACCGGCGTCCGCGGTGTGAACGCGGTTGCGCAGCTGGATCAAGGCCGCCACCGCGGCGCTGCCGAGCGTTGCTGCGCCCATAAGGCCCCAGCCAGCGGACGAAGCGCCGTAGCCGCCGCCGGTGTTGGGCATCTGGGCGGGGATCTGGGCCGTGCCGCCGGTAGACGCTGCACTGGCTGACGCTGCCGCACAGTCGACCATGGGGCCGCCTGGGGTGCGCTCGATGACGTTGGTGGGATCGATCACGCTCGGACCGGGATAGGTGGCCGCGGGGCCGCTGCCTCCGATCAAGCCCAACTGCTTCAAGGCGGTGATGATATCGTCGGTCGTGTTGTAGAGCATCGGCTCAAAGGCGCGATCGTTGGCCGGACGCGCCCCGGCGACGTAGTTTGCCAACACGCGATGCTCGGCTTCTTCGGCCGCGTACTGGAAAAAGGTCTTCACGAGGTCCGTACGGCCCATCGCCGTGAAGACCTTCATTGAGGCCAATTGCGCGGCGATTTCGCGCTCTTCTTCAGCGGCGACGGCACTGAAGAAGGTGACGACATCCGTGACCAGCTTCGGATCGGGGATCGTGAAGGTGTCGGTGAGGGACCGACCGCCCAGCCCCTGGAAGAAGTCCAGGTGGAATTGTTCCTGCGCTCGCGCCGCCTGGAGCACGGCGATGACCGAGTCCGCAATCGGCGCGTTGAACTTGCCGGCCTTGGCATTGTTGATCCCCGCGGTGAGGAAGGTGACGCCGAACTTCTCCACCGTTGCGGTGACGTTCAAGATGTTCTGGATATCGCTGCCGGACTGCGCGGCAGCTTGGCCCACCATACCCGCCTGCGCGAGCATGGCGCCGGCCCCGAGCGCGCCTGCGCCTTTGAAGAGGGTACGGCGAACCAGCGGGGCGTTCGTGATCTCCGTCAGAGCATTCATACGTACGGTCTCCTTTTCCTTCACGGTCACTAAGGCTGGAGGTACTTGATTCCGGTACTGTCAATAGCAACGGGACCGGGATAGGTAATTTGCGGTCCGGTGCCGCCGATGAAGCCGAGCGACTGGAGTGCCGCCGCCGCCTGACCGACTGTCGTGAACATCGCCTTCTCGAAGGCGACGTCATTGGGCGTGCCGGTCAGTACGCCCGCCTGAATGGCATAGAAGCGGACGCCGGCGCGGTGTTCGGCCTCGACGGCACCGATCTGCAGCGCGACCTGGACGAGCCGCGGTTGCCTCATCACCGCGAACTCCTGCGCCGCCGCGATATAGGCCGCGATGAAGGCCTCTTCCAGCGTCACCAGCGTTTTAAGGAAGGTCGGCACATCGGTCACGATGCGCGGGTCAGGGACGGTGAAGGTGGTGGTCAGCGGCTTCGCGCCGGAGGCGGTGAGAAAGGCGTAGTGCGCCTGCTCCTCCGCCCGCGCCGCCCGAATGACCTGCACCTGCTCGGCGTTGAGCGCCAGTTTGCCGTTGGCGGCATTGTCGAGGGCGCCACCGAGCGCTGTAACGGCGAAGGCCTCGGCCGTCGCCGCGATGTTTATGATGTCCTGCACGCTTTCGCAGGAACCCGCTGCGTTCTGCAACGCCAGCATGTCGGACGGGCCGACGGCCAGCGCCGTCTCCGGTCCGCTCATCCTTACCAGGGTGGTCATTCCGCTGCGTTCCTCTCTCGTCCCAGCCATCACCACACCGGTCTCAGGCGTCCATAATGGCCGGTTCCGTTGCCGGGACGGTTCCCCCACAACTCTCCCAACCTCTGCGCCGCTTGACCGGCAGCAAGCGGTAACAATGCACGAAGCGTGCCAGATGGGATACGAGGTGCGAGGGACCATGTTGGAGAGCACTAAAAAGTCGGGGGTATCAGACCGTTGAGAAGGCGGCTGGCTGCACCGGCCGAAAGCCTGGATACCAGGACCGGAACGTCGCTTCCCAATCGTCGTTGAGCACCTGCGTGCGCACTTGCAGCAGCAGATGCGCTCCCTCCGGCGTCCACTGCATCTGTTGCTTCTTGACCATGCGTTTACTCACCATCTGGTTGATCGTGGACTCGGTGAACGCGGTACTGATCCGTTCCCCATGGCGATACCGCTCGCCGTAGTTGACGATGGACGAGGCGTTGTTGGTGATGTACGTCTCCAGTTCTCGCACGTACTTGAGCATCCGAGTCGCCGA
>JBBSGA010000412.1:0-5329 GCA_038254585.1 Chloroflexales bacterium
ACTCCTGCCCCGTTCTTCGCCGCGCTGATCCTCTTGCCGCAGCCAGCACTTGCACTCGTCTTCGTGCTGGCGTTTCTGCCCGAATGGTATGTGTATCGGCGCCAGTGGTTCATCGTGCTGCTCAACATCGTGAGCTACGCTATCCCGGCCGCGCTCTGCCGTCTGCTGCTCTATAGGTTTACGGGCACGTTTTGGTTCACTCCCGGCCGCGAAATCCGGGCCGTGCCCGTGCTGCTGATCGCGCCGATCTTTCTCCTTACTCAGACTCTGTTGCTCGCCCTTGCTCTGAAGCTTGCCCGCGGCCATCCGATCCGGCATAGCGGCCTCTTCGCGCCAACCAAGCTGCTTTTCGAGCTCGCTCTTGCCTGCATGGGCATCGGCGTGGGGGCGGCATGGCTGGTCGATCCTCTCCTTGGGCTTGCAGCCGGCGTGCCCCTTTGGCTCATCTTTCGTGCGCTGCATGTACCTAGTCTCCTCGAAGAGGCCTCGACCGATCCCAAAACGGGCCTCGCGAATATGCGGCGGTTCAATGAGGTCATCGCCCGTGATTTCGAGCGTGCTGAGCGTGCTGGCCAGCGCCTGAGTGTTCTGATGTGCGACCTTGACTTCCTCCGCAACATCAACAATACCTACGGCCACCAGGCCGGCGATGTCGTCCTGATCGGAATTGCGCAGGTCATCCAGTTGCACATTCGGGCTGTCGATGTCGCCGCCCGTTTTGGCGGCGAGGAATTTGTGATCCTCCTTCCCGATAGCGGTCTCGAGGCGGCGCAGCGCGTTGCGGAGCGGATCCGTGCTGGGATCGCGGAGCAGCGCTTTAACATCAGCACGTCGGTTGCACCGATCGGCGCAACGATCAGCATTGGTGTGGCGGCCTATCCTGATGATGGTGCGTCGAGTGCCGAGATTATGCACGAGGCGGACCTTGCCGTCTATCAGGCGAAAAGAGAGGGCCGGAATCGAGTGTGTGTCGCCGGTCGGCAGAGCCGCGAGCTTGCTGGGGAATGGGCGCGCGAGCATCTGGTCGCCGCTTCGCTGCCGCCCGCCGCGACGCTGGAAGGAGCCCCCAAGTGGAAGTTCATCAGCCGCGCGACCCGTATGCCGCTCCAAAGTATGCGCGGAGTTGATCTAAGCCGGACCACCGGCCAGGGAGCTGCTCAGGAGCAGCCGGCGCGTAGCACGGCTCCAGCCCCGGCGCATCGTAGCGATGATCTGGCTCCTAAGCTGGTGGTCCTGATCACGGTCATCCTGCTCGCCGGTATCGGAGCGCTGGTCGCGGAGCGGCCACGGCTCGCAGGTGCGCCCTGGTGGGCACTTGCTCTCTTTGCGCTCCTCACGCTAGGTGTCGAGCGTGCATCGCTCGATACCTACGGGCGTGGGAAGATCTCCGTGGCAGTCGTGATCGTTCTGGCCGCGGCATTTCGTTTTGGCGCCATTGGTATTACTGTAACAGTTGTGCCCCTCGTCATGGCCACTGTGATCCGTGCTCACAGCCCACTCCACCGTGGCGCCTTCAACATAGGAGCCGTCTTTCTTGCCGCCGCGTCGGCACTGCTGGCCTTCCAGCTGACGAGCTCCGGACTCGACGCGGCACACTCATTTCTGCCGCTGCTGGTGCCCGCCGTCTTCGCCGGCTTTGTCTTTTACACCGTGAACCACGCACTCATCTGCCTAATCCGAAGTCTGACTGAGCAGCGGAGCCTCTGGCAGATCTGGCAAGCCGACTACCTCTGGCTATGGCCGCACTACACGGTTTTCGGCGCGCTAGCACTGGTCGTCGCGATGGGATTCAGCGCCTTCGGTTGGTCCGGTCTCCTGGCGCTCATGGCACCGGTCGCCATGATGCACCTGGCTATCAAGCAATACATGGATCGGACCACCGTTCACGTTCAGGAGCTCAGGCGTCTGACGAGCCGCCTGACGGACTCGTACGAAGCGACCCTGCAGGCGCTAACGCGCGCCCTCGATACCCGCGATGAGGAGACGGAGGAGCACTCACAGCGGGTGATGCGCTATAGCGAGATCATTGCTAAGCGCATGAAAATCGGCGACGCGCAGATTGCGGAGATTAAGCGCGGCGCTTTGCTGCACGACATAGGCAAGATCGGCGTGCCTGATGCTATCTTGCTGAAGCATGGGAGCCTGACCGAAGAAGAGCGACTAAAGATGCAGCAGCATCCAGAGATCGGCTTCAGGATGATCGCTCATATTCCTTTCCTCGCGGACGCCGCCCGAATCGTGCTGCATCATCACGAGGCGCATGACGGAAGTGGCTATCCCAGTGAGCTGGCCGGTGAAGCCATCCCGCTCGGCGCGCGAATCTTCGCGATCGCCGATACGTTCGACGCGATTACCTCGGATCGCCCGTATCGTACGGCGCGCTCGGCCGACCTGGCCGTGGCCGAGATCAAGCGCTGTAAAGGAACGCAGTTCGATCCTAGAGTCGTCGACGCATTTCTGAGCATTCCGCTCGCCGAGTTCCGGCGTATTCGGCAAGATGCCGGCATGGACAGCGCCGAGGAACCGATCATCGCTCGGCCGGAGAATATCCCGGTCGAGCTCGTCGAGCGGTGACTGGACGGCGGACGGATGTTCTACTCGTCCTGACCAATCCCCTGGCGTAGGAATGCTTCGACGAAGAGGCGGACGGATGTTCTACTCGTCCTGACCAATCCCCTGGCGTAGGAATGCTTCGACGAAGAGGTTGATCTCGCCGTCGAGAACGGCCTGGGTGTTGCTCGTCTCGACCTCGGTCCGGTGGTCTTTGACCATAGTGTATGGATGGAGCACATAGGACCGGATCTGGTTGCCCCAAGCGGCCTCGCGATACTCGCCGCGGAGCTTAAGGCGGGCCTCGCGCTGCTCCTGAAGTTGACGCTCCAGCAGCCGTCCGCGGAGAACCTTCATTGCCGTCTCTTTGTTCTGTATCTGAGACCGCTCGTTCTGGCAGGTGACGACAATGCCCGTGGGTAGGTGGGTGAGCCGAACCGCCGAGTCGGTTGTATTCACGCCCTGTCCGCCGTGTCCGCCCGAGCGATAGACGTCGACCCGCACATCGTCGGGGTCGATCTGTACCTCGATGGTGTCGTCGACTTCGGGCATCACTTCTACGCGAGCGAATGAGGTGTGGCGTCGGTGCGCCTGGTCGAATGGCGAAAGGCGTACCAGCCGGTGGACGCCGGCCTCGGCCTTGGCGTAGCCATACGCGAACGGCCCGCGGAGCTCGATGGTCGCATTCTTGATGCCCGCTTCCTCGCCGTCCATCTCGTCGATGATGCTCGCCTTCCAGCCCTGCTGTTCGGCCCAGCGTAGATACATGCGCTCAAGCATCTGGGCCCAGTCCTGGGAGTCGACGCCGCCTGCCCCGGCCTGAACTTGGAGAAATGCCGGCTGATCATCGTAGGGTCCGCCGAGGAGAATCGCGATCTCGCGCGCGTCGATAAGGCGGGTGAGCGCGTCGACCTCCGTCTTGAGCTCGTCGAGAAGCTGCATGTCATCGGGCTCGGCCAGGCTCGCGAGCTCGCTCATGGATTGGAGCTGCTCCTCCATCGCTTTCCAGCTGCCGGCCTCGTCGCTCAGCCGTGCAAGCCGCTGCATCACGGCATGGGCGTGTGTCGTATCGGACCACAGATCGGCGTTGCTCGCCTCCGTCTCAAGCGTGCTGATCTGCTCCTCTAAGCCTGGCAGGTCAAAGCCGCCCGCGAAGCGCATCGACGCGCGCTCGCAGGACCTCCAGACTTGCTTCAAGCTCGGTTTGATTTGGCATATGATATCCTCCGTGTTCTCGGACCGGAATACTACCATGGCTGACGTGCGGGCCGCGACGTGGATCGCACCGGAAACACAAAAAGGGCCGGGATCACTTCGATCCCGGCCCTGTCCGCTGTCGAATGACGGCTCAGTACCGATCGTTATATCCGGAGTGGCTGCGGCCACCGCCGGCGCGCTGCTGGCTAAAGCAGTCAGCGCAGTAGACCGGACGATCACCACGTGGTACAAAAGGCACCGTCGTCTGGCGACCGCAGTTCGAGCAGACGGTCTCGTGCTGGATACGCTCGCTGCGCCCGTAGCTGCTGCCACCGCTGCTGTAGCCGCCGCTGCTGTAGCCACCACCGCTAGATCCGTATGCGCTGTCCCCCCCGGCTGCCTCATTCCGCTGCATTTTTCGCGCCTTCCGGCAGTTCGGACAACGTGTGGGAAGGTTGTCGAACCCCTTCTGCGCGTAGAACTCCTGCTCGCCGGCCGTGAACGTGAACTGCGCGCCGCAGTCGCGGCACGTCAACGTCTTGTCTGTGAAGCTCACTTGAGCTCCTCCTGCTTCAACTAAAGAGCCGATGTGGAACGAAGTGGTCGGACTTGCCGAGCGCTGCTTAGAGGTCGCCACGTTGGGGAGAACAGGACTTACTGCCAAAGGTGCCACTGAAGCCTAACCATGTACCACGGCGCCAGTATAGCAAATGCTTTTCCGGATTGCAAGCACCAATTTCGACCGTTGTCAGCGTATGAAATGCAGCTGGACTACCTGCGGGCTGGCGTTTGACGTCACGTCGAGCCGGCTGGTATAATCGCCAACAGCACATCTTTCAGGAGACCTCGACGCGGATGCTTAACTACTTATTGTCTGTCCACCCCGGTTTTGGCCCCCTGAGCTGGCTTTCGATGCTCGGCTGGCTGATTGCCCTCGGCATCGGCGCCTATCTCTATACGATTTGGCAGGAGCGGAATCCTGTGCGCGCGCGCTTCTTGCGCCGCTTTGGGCTCGGATCCAGCATCCTTGGCGCCGCCGGCCTCCTGCTGCTTGCCCTCAAAGCGTTTCGTCTACCCTATATTTCCTGGCCTATCTGGAGCTACCTCGCGGCTCTCGCTACGCTGATCTTTATGGCCTGGGCAGCGTGGTTCTATTCGCAACGCCTGCCGCGCTTGCTCGCGGCGGGCGTACGGGCCAGCGGCAAGGTGGCCCGTGGGGCGCGGACCTACACCTCCAACGGGACGCGACCGGTCGAGGCGCGAGCGCCTGCACCGCCGCGGCCGGTCGCCACGACCGGCAGGCGTGAGGCGCGACGTGATAAGAAGCGCAAGAGCCGCTGACGCGACTTCCGGCCGTAGCAGGCGCAGGCCCCAGGCCCGCGCTTTTTCATCTCGGCGCCGCGTTGCAGCGGGGCAGGTGGTGCTGGCATGCTATACTTTTGACACTTTCTCAGCCTACCTGACCGATGTTAGCGGGTCGCGATGCCATGCGCGTACTTATAACCGGATCGAGTGGCCAGATTGGATCAAACCTGGCTCTCCGCCTGATGCGGGATGGCCACGGCGTCTTCGGAGTCGATAA
>JBBSGA010000413.1:0-5317 GCA_038254585.1 Chloroflexales bacterium
CTGCTTGAGCTCCGTGACACCGCCAGCCAGAATTTTGGCGCCCTCGGCTCGTTGAACCAGAGACCGAGCACGTCCCGCTCGCCCTCCAGGTTGACCCCGACCGCGACGTAGCAGGCGAGGTTGCGGACGGCGCCCCGTCTCGGACCTTCACGATCAGCGCGTCGAGGAACAGGATCGAGTAGACGTCCTCGAGCGGCCGGGCCTGCCACTCGCGCACGTCGTCGAGCACCGCGTCGGTGACCCGGCTGATCAGGTCGTGGCCGACCTCGACGCCGTACAACTCGCGCAGGTGCGTGATCCCGTTGCGGGCGTTGCCGACGCCGCCGGGCGGCGCCTGCCCGCGCTCGTAGCCGAGATGCTCGCTCAACTCGGCGTCCATCGCCCGCTCCACCAGCCGCTTCGTCAGCCGCTGCAGCAACCCGTCAGGGCCCGCAATCTCCTCCAGCGTCCGCGCGCCGGCCAGCAGCTCGTCGACCAGCTCGTCCGGCAGCTGCGGCGGCTCGAACGGATCGTCATCAGGACCGGCGTCGATCGCCGACATCCTCGTCTCATCGAACTTCTCAGGCAAAACGGCCTACCTTTCCGGCCGGCCCGCCGGCCGGGAATCGATCCCCGGCCGGCGAACCAACTCAAGTCAGGCCCTGCCTACACCGAGAATCTGACGGCCCTACCCACACCGAGAATCTGACAGACAGCGTCGCCGGGATGCCAAGCCGTTCCAACGTCGGCAGGATGCATGCGACGCTCGCGTAGGCGTCGTCGAACGTCAGATGGAGCAGTCGCGGCGCGCCGGTCGCAGCCTCCGGCAGGCTGCCGGCCGATATCCCCTCCGAAGCAGCATCCAGACTTGTCGTTCGAGCGTTCGCGGTGGAACCGCAAGCCCGTGCAACCAGAGTTCCGAGACCGCGTGGTAGCAGAGCACAAGCGACCGAAATCGCCGCCGTGGTCGCGGCGGCACTGGTCTATATCCCACCCTGGCTGAGCGCACGTACAACGGCGCAAGCACCCTCGTGGCACAAGCTGTGCTCGCCTACTCCCCTCCGGAAGCTGTCGTCCCATTTAGGCGTGCGCGTGAGCGCCAGCCGCGCTCCGCGTACCTCCACTTTCAGCTCGCAGAGCCGGACCTGGATATTGGGCGCCGGCAGGCGATTCGCCGGCATCCGCTCGTCGCCGAGCAGCTCGAGCCGCTCAGCCCTCTCATCGCGGGCGCGCTCGACCTCGATCGTGCGCGCCCGCGATCCTGAGAGGCCGCCTCCTGCAGTGAGCGAGGCTCCTGCAGGTAGGATCCGTCGACCACCGGATCTGATGTTCGTCCGTCGGTCCTGCCGAGAATGACGCACTCACGACTATGACTTGCCGCGATCGGCTCGCAGAGCCCGACAGTAGGGTCGATCATCTGCACTCCCCAGCCAATGGGTTTGCCACGGCGGCGCATCGTGGAGCGGAAGGGGCGACTCGCCTTCCGGATTGCGTTTTTGTGCGCCGCTCCTCGTTGTCGGTTTCGAGCGAGCGCACGTCGCCCGCGCCGTCGTGGACGGGCGAGCGCCGATGGAGCGGGTCTTCACCATGCCCGGCCTCCCGGCGACGCCAGATCCGGTCGCCCGCTTCGTCGACCCCGTCGCGCGGGCGCATGCGTTGCTTGAGTCTATCTAACGTTGAAGACGCTGACCTGCTCGACCGCTCGGCAAGCCGCGCGAGGCCGCAGTGGGAGGTGGTCGCCCTCTGCGCGCCTTCGCGCTCGAGTTCGTCTCCGGGCTCTTGAGCATCACGCTGGCGAGCGAGGCCGTGCTCCCTCCTCCGGACGACCCCTTTCAGATCCGAAGGTGTCCCCCGAGCCCGGTGGAAACGCCGCCGCGGCCGTCGAGCCGCATGACCGGGTTTCCGTCCACTGCGGCGTCTCGACCAGCGAGCAGGCCACACTCTCCTCCAGAACGAGCCGAGCCGTGATGAAACGGCCGCGGTCACAGCGGCTGGTGATTGCGCTCCTCCTTCTGATCATGACGGCCACCGCGTCCGCTCAGCCACGCGCAAATCGCGCCGGCGATGATCGCAAAGCTCCGGCGAGCCGAGCTCCGCTCAGCCCGTTCAGCCCGGATTCGCTCTGGAAGACGCCGATCGGCGGTAACCCAACGATCGACGCTCACAGCTTGGATAAGATCTCCTTTTGGCTACGCTATTCACTGCGCAGTCCCAACGTAGCTATTCACACGTTCGGTTCGGCCGTTGTGCAGGCCAGCCCATCGGATCCAGTTTATGCGATCCGCTGCATCGTTTATGAGTGCAATCTCAACAGATGGGGACCCGTCCCGATCCGCAAGGACGCGAAACCCGACGCCGGCACAGATGGAAATCTGGCCGTCTGGGATCCCGTAACTCATCGTGAGTGGGATTTCTGGGTCTCACGATGTCCAATGGATTGCGGTCGGACCTCAAGCGGCGGAGCGTTCTCGACAGACGGCTACGGCGCAGGTGGGGCTCGTGGCAGTAACGCAGCACATTTTCCAGAGCTAGGCGGCCTACTTCGTCCAGAAGAGATCGCACGCGGTCGAATCGACCATGCGCTCACGTTTTCGCAGGTCGGTGCGGGAAGAGGTCACGTCTGGCCGGCGACCCACGACGACGGCGATCTTTCACACCCCCTGGCTCTCAAGCAGGGTACACATTTGCAGCTCGATCCGGCGATAAATGTCGCCGCGCTTCCTCTCCACCCGTGGGAGAAGGTGGTGGGAGTCGCGCTACAGGAATACGGCATGTACCAGAGGGACAAAGGTGGAAGCTTCGCAATCAAGGCGGAAAACCCAGTCAATCGTCCATCGGATCCTTGGATCAGCCTCGGAATGAAGGACAACCCACGCTTCTCACCGGCATTTCCGTGGGCCCGGCTCCGAGTACTTGCTCCCGGAAGCCGACGGATCGGTACCCGGGGCAATGATGTCGTCGACGGTACCCCCGGCGCCGACTTGATCTTCGGACTCAGCGGCGACGACGTCATGCGCGGTATGGCGGGTAGCGACGTACTGTACGGCGGCAAGGGGGACGACCGCATTGCTGGCAGTGAGGGGGACGACCGGCTATCCGCCGAAATCGGCAACGATCACCTCTACGGCGGCGAGGGTGACGACGTACTCGTCGGGGGAAGTGGAGACGACCTGCTCTACGGTGGATCTGGCGAGAACCGCTATAGTGGCGGACCGGGCAACGACACCATCGACTCCGCCAACGGCCGGAAGGAGACGGTCGATTGTGGTGCTGGCAGAGACACAGCTCGCGCCGACGAGACAGATCGACTACTCAAGTGCGAGCGACGACTGCTCCCTAGCCGAGGAGTTGGATCAGCGGTTGGTTAGCCGGCTCACGGCGCTCATGCAGCAGCGCGACGTCGGTCGGCCGTCTGCGAGCCCTCGAGCCGGCGCGCGATCGTGGCCTAGGAAGCCCGGAGGCGATCGGCTTCGGGCTGATAGCCTTGGCCGTAGTAGCCGCGCTGCTCCAGCGAGTCGACGAGGACGACGGAGACGTTTCGCGCGTTGAGGCCATCCAGAGTCATGCGCACCGCCTCGGCTGCGTCCTTCCTCGTTCTCCGCTCTCTCGCTACCACGATGACGTTGTCGAGCTTGAGAACGAGCGGGAACGCGTCTGCCACGAGAAGGAGCGGCGGGCTGTCGAATATGGTGTACGTCGCTCGCGTGCTGAGCTGATCGCGAAGCTCCTCGACTCTCTCCGCCGTCAGAACCTCTGCCGCGCTGCCGGCGAGCTCACCCGCGGGTAGGACCCTCAGGCGCCCGGTTGGTCCGACCGAGAGCCCGGTAACAGGCGACTTCAGCGCGGCCCCCGCGTGTCGCGCACTTGACCCAGACGCGACTGCCTTCAGCCAGTTGCGCGAGCCGCTCCGCGCGGGCCTCGCCCACCGGTCTAGAGGCACGTCACGAAGCACATCGTCCAGCTCCGCCCGACCTTCGACGACGTCGACCAACCCCGCTTCTTGAGATGGGACACTCAGGTACTTCTCGAGCCGAGGTCGCCGAAGGTCGGCCTCGACGCAAATCACGTCCTCACCCGCGATGGCAAGCGCAATCGCCAAGTTCGCGCACACGGTGCTCTTGCCTTCCTCTGAAAGTGCGCTCGTAATCAAGATCGTCGAACCGATGACGCCACCCTGAAAGAATTGGACGTTGGCTCGCAGAATGTGGAGCGAATCGAGAAGATATGCATTATCATGCGCTTGCCGCATCGACAAACTAAGGGCGTCCTTTGTCCGAAACCCTTTTGGCAGCACTCCGATCACAGGAGCCCGGAACGCCTTCTCGGCATCACGACGTGAGCGGAGACGATTGTCGAAGGTCTCGTACAACATTGCGATCATGATGCCGAGAAGAAGGCCAGAGGCGCCCGCAAATACCAGATTTTTCACGACTTTCGGCGCGACACGGCCCGGCTCGAGATGGGCAGGATCGAAGACCGTGGCCGTGATGGGGACCAGGCGCGGCCCGCTTCCATTCGCGGGCTCTTCTGCTGGGCCCAGCCGCCTAGCGACGAGCGACGTGAAGACGTCTCCGACTTCGCTAAGGGTCGCGACTGCCTCCTGTCGATCTGGGGAATCGTAGTTCACTTCGAGAACAGAACTCTCCGGCCTCACCGAGACGGAGAGACGACCCAGCACCTGCTTCGGTGTCAGGGCAAGACTCCGTCGCACGACCACGGACTCCGCTACGATGTTGCTCGTGAGTAGATTCGTCATTGTCTGCGTGAACGGCTGAACTGTATTTCCGAACTGCGCTTGAAATACACCACCACCTTGACCTACGACCACTTTCATGGAAGCACGGTATACGGATTGCTGCAAAGTCGTTAAGAACGCCGTAGTACCGATGGTCATCGCCGTAACGAGTACGATCTTCCAGAGGTGTCGCTGCCCGATCCGAAGATAGTCGGCCAGAGAAACCTCGGCATCCGGAAAGCGTCTCGATGAGAACGAATCACCCATAAGATGAAGGCGGGAATTGTACACAATGACCCGTACTCCTTTGCTACCACGCGGTCGGCTCCTGCTTTCTGGGCTCCTGCTTCCTGTCTTCCCTGGCGATACGTGGAGAACTGTTCAGGCACACGTTGCTACCTCGAGAAGCGTACGTACATCGGCTTGACGTTCGGTGAAGCCCAGCGATCTCGGTTGGGTGGCAGCCTGCCTTTTCCTTCCGTCGTCGTGACGTTCGACGACGGCTTCGCATCGACGTTGCGTGCGAAGTCGATCCTCGAGGCTGGCGACTACCCCTCGGACACGGGCGTTCGTCTACAGGCGATGCTCTCCCCGGCGGGCAAC
>JBBSGA010000414.1:0-5281 GCA_038254585.1 Chloroflexales bacterium
GGTGGAATGATACAGGTCACGCACTTCCATAACTTGTTCCGACGATTCAGGAATAAGGTGAAGCATACTATTCTCCATTACGTTGGAGAACAGTATACCTGGAATATGGTAAAGATGCAATACTTCTCTGGTTGTACTTAGGAGCAACGGGAAAGTCACGACGTTCTATGATCAGGCAGGAAACGTACGGTTACAACTTTTCACTGGGTCAGGCCGGCTACGTTACACGAACCTCAGCACCGGCCAGTCAATGGATGTAACCAATTCTTCTTCGGCGCGTGTCGTCACCAACGCCGATGGCACAACCACGATCACTATTACTGGTCCATGGGGCGGCGACCAGACATCTCTCGTATTTCCTAGCTTTCCCCCCGCCTGGACGTTTAACGGCAGGGTAGTAATCACTCTTGATGCCGCTGGTAACCTCGTGGGCCTGACACACACTCCTGGACCTGTGACAGACGTGTGCGCGGCACTAGCTGGCTAACAGCTACGGTAAAGAGGGCACATGGGCCGTAGACGGAGATACGGCCCTTCTCCTGCCGTATCCCGCCGATTATCGATGGACAGCGCATTATCCCGCCGAACGAGTCCATGTTGTCAGGGGGATCCGTTACTTGTGACCACGCAGGCTCGTCTCGCGCACGTGCCTCACTTGCCAGCCCGCCGGTGATGTTGGGCACGCACCATCGCCGATCGTAAGTCCGTCTCGGTTGGTCTGCCGTACAGCAGCGACGTGCTGACGCGACTATGGCCAAGGAGCTTGGCGACATAGGCTGGCGTTGTCCCGCTCTCCAGCAGGCGATAGGCCAGCCCGTGGCGGAGCCGATGCGGGCTGGCCGCCGCAAGTTGCCGGGCGAGGTCCTGGAGTTCGGTGACGCGCGCCACGCTCGGCTCTTTGGCGGCTTGAGCGGTGACGGATTTCGCGGCCGCTGTTCCCAGGTCTGCCAGCTGCTTCCGCGGTCGTCTGCCGAGATACAGCCGCGAAGGCTTTCCCAAAGGAGCAGAAGACCTCACAAACTACCAATGGCGCCGCCACCTGCGCTGCGTGCACACCCTGGCTGGCGTCCCACCTCGACATGGCTGGAAGAAAGGCAGGGATCTCCATGAATCGATCTCAATTTCGCCGTCTGAACCTGTGCATCGTGTTCGTCGTGCTCGCGCTTGGATCGTCGATCTTCCCCCGCGCCGCCGCTGCGCAGGAGGCGGGGGCCATCGCAACGCAGGATTTCACCCTGAACTTCGGCGACTTCACGAGTAAAGCCGAGCTGACCTACCCCGCGAACGCGCGCGGCGGTAGTCCCACCGTCATCCTGCTGCATGGTGGCTGCACTTGCGATCTCGATGAAACCTTCTTGACCTCCGACAACAAGCTCCTGTCACACATCTTCAAGGACATCGCCGACTATCTCACTCCGCGCGGCATCGCCGTGCTGCGCTTCGACAAGCACTACGTGAGCAGCCCCACCCAGGTGGATCTAGATAAGTTCGGGAAGGTCACCTTGCAGGAGACGCTCAAGGATGCCGAGACCGTTCTTGCAGCGGCCAAGCGCAACCTGCACATCGACGCGAAGCGCATCTATATCTACGGCTGGAGCGAAGGGAGCGTCATTGCCGCCGCGCTTGTCCTCAGACATCCCGAGATTGCAGGGCTGGTTGTACAAGGAGTGGCCGCCCTATCCCTACGTGAGGGAATTCGCTATCAGGCGCTCGAGGTCGGGCTGCCCTATGCACTCTCTTTTTCGCCGGATGGGAAGATCACGGCGGATGTGCTGAAACGGGTGCAGGCAGGGAACGGCGGCGAGTGGGTCAAGTTCCTGGTGATGGCATACCTGGCCGATCCCAACCCTCCACAGGCCGGCACCGTGGCCGTCAATCCGGCGCTGGATGCGAATAAGGATGGCGTGCTCGACCCGGAGACCGAGATCAAGCCGGGGATGGACAAGGTGATCGACCCGATTATTGCTTCCATCGATGCACTTGGCGGCTCGCTCCCGGATGTCGACGCGCAGGCCTCCAACCTCAAGCTGCCTCTGCTAACTCTTCACGGTGAGAACGACGGAGTCGTACCCGTGCGAGTCGCGCGGAAGTTCGATGCCATGCTCTCCGCCAATCGCGACCATACCCTCAAGACGTACCCTGGCCTGGGCCACTCGCTTGGCCGAGCAGCCAGCATCAGCGACGACGACTTTCGCCCGATTGCGATACAGCCCATGGAGGACATGGCCGGCTGGCTGCTGGCACGGGCCTCGCGACTGCCGCTGCCGAACACGGGTGTCGCTGGCAGCGCACTGATGTTCCCGGCAACCGGCTATGGTCTGGACGGTAGCTTCCTCCGCTACTGGCGCACAAATGGCGGCCTGCCGATCTTCGGCTATCCGATCGAGTCCGCGCAGCAGGTCGACGGCCAGGTGCGCCAATACCTGGAGCGCGCACGCTTCGAGCTGCACCCGGAGAACGCGGCGCCCTACGATGTGTTGCTCGGCCGGTTGGGTGTGGAGGCATTAGAGCGACAGGGACGCGCGTGGCAGCGCTTCGCCAAGGCCGAGCAGAGCTCACCGCACTATTTCGCGCAGACCGGTCATGCCATCGCGCACCCTGCCTTCTGGCACTGTTGGAGTAGTAATGGTGGGCTAGCGCGCTTTGGGTATCCGATCTCCGAGCCGCAGCTCGAAACGAATCCGGAAGGCGCAACGGTGCTCACGCAGTGGTTTGAGCGGGCACGCTTCGAATACTACCCGGCCAACCCGACAACTGACAGTGTATTGTTGGGGAGGCTGGGTGCGGAGCTCCGTCAGGTGCCGGGCAAATAAGTGGTGTGAGAACGGATCGGGGACGCTCGTGGACATCCCGCCACGAGCGTCTCTTTCTCACGCCAGCCTCCTGCGATGTTCAGATGGATGTCTTGAAATCGACGATGGCGGATGCACTACTGCGCGCCGGCTTCATCACCGCATCGTCGACGGGCGGCCGCTTTGGCCGTAGTTGACGAAGACCGTCTTGAGCTCGGTAAAGAAATTCAGGCCCTCCTCGGACATCTCGCGCTCGCCGACGCCGGTCGCCTTGCTGCCGCCGAAGGGCAGCTGTGCCTCGCCGCCGACCGTCGCCTCGTTGACGTGTACCATGCCCACCTCGACATCTTCGACGAAGCGCAGCACGGTATCGATATCCTGCGTGAAGATCGACGTCGAGAGGCCGTATTCGACGCCGTTGGCGAAGGCCAGCGCCTCCTCCAGCGAATTCGCGGCGCTCACGGCCAGCACCGGCCCGAAGACTTCCTCCCGGAAGATGCGCATCTCCGGCGCGACGTCGTCGAAGATCGTCGGCTCGACGAAATAGCCGGGCAGCCCTGGCGGCCGGCGGCCTCCGCGCACCAGCCGGGCGCCCTCAGCTTGGGCGACGTCGACGTACTCAAGGTCGGTGCGCCACTGCTTCTCGTCCACGGCTGGCCCCAGGTCGGTTGTCTCTTCGAGTCCCGGCCCGATCCGCATCTGTCCGGCGATCGAGCTGACCTGTTCGACGAGCGCCGGCTTGATCGCCGGATGCGCGATCACACGCGAGGTCGCCGTGCAGCGCTGGCCCGTCGAGCCAAACGCGCCCGAGGCGATCGCCGCCGCCGCCTTGTCGAGATTGGCGTCGGGTAACACGATCACCGCGTTCTTGCCGCCCATCTCGCAGGTAACCTTCGCGCCGCGCTTGGCCGCCTGAGCATAGAGCGCCATACCGACCTGGTTCGAGCCCGTGAACGAGATCGCGCGTACGTCGGGATGGTCTACGATCGCGTTGCCGACCTCCGACCCGGGGCCGACGAGCATGTTGAAGACGCCGGGCGGAACGCCCGCCTCCTCATAGATCTCGGCAAGCAGCGCCGCCGTCGCGGGCGTAAGCTCGGCCGGCTTGAGGACGACGGCGTTGCCGGCGACGAGCGCCGGCGCCGATTTCCAGACCGGTATCGCCCGGGGAAAATTCCAAGGCGCGATCAGCCCTACGACGCCCAGGGGACGCCGGATCGTGTAGGTGAACGTATCGCGCGCTTCGGCCGGCAAGGTGCGCCCGCCCATGCGGAAGCCGGCTCCCGCGTAGTATTCCAGGACCGCGATGCCGCGCGTCACCTCCCCGCGCGCCTCGCGGATGATCTTGCCCTCCTCGCGGGTCATCGTCTGCGCGATCTCTTCGGCGCGCCGCCGGGCAATATCTGCTGCCCGCCACAGCACGCGCCCGCGCTCCGGGCTCGGCGTCTCGCGCCAGCCCCGCGCCGCGCTCTTGGCTGCCTCGATCGCTCGCACAGCATCGGCTGCCGTCGCCGACGGAAACTCGCCGATCACATCGTCGGGATCGGCCGGATTGACGTTGCGTGTCACGCGCTTCGAATCGGGATGTAACCAGCGCCCCGCGATATATGATCCACTCTTCATGCTGCCCCCTTTGGATAGTGGTATTGTAGCGCAGGCCGCGATGAAGGCGGTCCGGACGCCGATGGTATACTGCGCGGCGACGAGAGCCAAGCGCCGCAGAAGAACGGGCATGCACGAAACGACGTCTCCTTGGTTGCGAGTGGGCGCAGCCGCGGTTCACCTCTACACCGCGACCGGTACCATCCTGGCCTTTCTGATCGTCCTCGCGGCGATAGAGGGACGCGTGGTCGAGGCACTCTGGCTGGCTTTGGCCGCGTTGATCGTCGACGCGACCGACGGTATGCTTGCCCGCCGCTTCCGCGTCCGAGAGATGCTGCCCTGGTTCGATGGCCGGCGCCTCGACGATATCGTGGACTACCTGACGTATGTCTTCGCGCCGGTGCTGCTCCTATGGAGCGCCGGCTTTCTGCCGCGGAGCGCAACGGGCCTGGCTGCCGCGGCGGTGCCGCTGCTCGCGTCGAGCTACCAGTTCTGCCGGACCGATGCCAAGACGGAAGACCATTTCTTCCTGGGGTTTCCGAGCTACTGGAACGTCGTCGCGTTCTACGCCGTCGTCTTCGCGCTCTCCCCGGCCGTCGTCGGTGGAATCCTGCTGGTATGCTCCGTGCTCGTCTTCGTACCGATCCGGTACATCTACCCGTCGCGAACTGTCGCGTTCCGGCCGGCGACGCTCGCTATGACGGCGCTCTGGATCGCGGCATATGCCGTGATCCTGCTGCGTATGCCCACGCGCGATACCCTGTTGAGCAGCCTCTCGCTCGTCTATGTGCTCTACTATGTCGGCCTGAGCCTCTACCTGACCGCGAAAAGTATGTCCGGTCGTTCGCGCTCCTATGCTGCGGAGCCGCTTCCGCATGGTCCCAAAA
>JBBSGA010000415.1:0-5248 GCA_038254585.1 Chloroflexales bacterium
GTCGAGGCCTGGTGCCGCTTGCGTGAGAAGCTGGAGGCTCGGCATGAGGCTCGCCGCGCGGCTCGCCGCTTCCGCCGTGACCCGGCTGCTTACCTCGCCAAGCTCGAAGACAGTCTACTTCCGTAATGTTTGCCACTGTAGGATTTTATTTATATCGTCTCTACAACCTTCAGGTCATCTATGGCTCATCCCCAAACATCGTCGTGACCACTGCTGAGAGACCTGCCTCGTTTGCCGCGCGCGTCGGGCGCGGGCTGCTGTGGAACTACATCGGCCGCATGGCCGAGTTTCTGCTGCGCTTCGTGCTCTTCACCCTGCTGGCGCGCGGCCTCGGCAAGACCGGCTACGGCGGCTACTCCTACGTGCTGAGCATTTTCGGCATCGCCGGGCTCGCGGCCGGACTCGGGCTGGAGCAGACGCTTAATACGTTCACGGCACAATGGCAGGCGCGGCCGTCCGAGCTGCGCTACTTGCTGCGCCGAATGCTGGCGATTCGGACCGCCGCGCTCTGCGTCCTGGCTGGTGGCGTGTGGCTCTTTGCCCCCACCCTCGGGCGACGCGTCGGTTTGGAGGCCGGGTCGATCCGGGCGATGCTCCTCTACCTGATCGCCTTCAACGTCTACAACCTGCTGCTCTACTACCTTGTCGGCCGGCTCGAGGTTGGCTTCGCAGCCTTTGTGCGCGTCGCCGTCATGCTCCTCAACGTGGGACTCGTCTGGGCCATGCTGCGCAGCGGCGCCGGTCTCGCCGCCATCTTCGAAGTCCAAGGGGCGACGGCACTGCTGGCACTCGTGGCGGCTCTCTGGCGCCTACGCGCCGATCTCCTCGGCCCGTCAGAGCCGGCGCCACTGGGGCGCCCGCTGCGCTTCGCCGCGGTCCTCGGCGTCACGTCAGGTCTCAACTTCGTGCTCGGCCAGCAGTCGGATGTCTTCATGCTCGGGCTGCTCCTGCACGATCGTGCCGAGATCGGCGCCTATAACCTGGCGGCCAGCCTCAACTTTACGCTCTCGACGGCGCTGCTGATCGGCTTCGAAGGCGTGACCCAGTCCGCATTCTCGGAGGTGGCAGCCCGGAATGCCGGCCGCTTGCAGTCGCTGTGGGTCATCTTGCTCAAGCTCGTCTCCGTCCTGAGCGTGCCGGCGCTGGTCTTCGGCGCGCTGCATGCCGCCAAGCTGGTCGCGCTCTTCGGCGGCAGCTACGCCGATAGCACGCGCCTGCTGCAGGTCTACCTGCTCTTCAGCACCGCCGGCCGCTTGCTCGGCGGCGGCCTCAACACGACCGCGCTCTACGCGCTTGGACGTGAGCGTACGCCGCTCATCATTCGGTTGGCGTCCGGAGGCCTCAACCTGATGCTCGCTGTGATCCTGATCCGCTCGCTCGGACCGCTCGGCGCGGTGATCGCCACGGGCATCTCGGTCCTCGGCACGGGCCTCGTGGAGACCGCGATCACGATGCACGCGACAGGTGCGGCCTACCCCTGGCGCTTTGCCTTCAAGGTTATCCTGGCCACGACAGTCGCAGTCGCCGCCTCCTATCCGCTCACCGGGGGCGGCTGGCTCGGCCTGGCCGCAGGGGCATTCGTGACCGGTGCGGTCCTGCTGGTCGTGCTTGCCTTGCTGCGCCCGCTTGGACCGGAGGAGCGCGGTCTCGCGCAGCGGCTGATGCCGCGGCTCGCGCCTGTGCTACGATATTTCTGATGCGCATCGTTTGTTTCCCCGGCGCCGCCTTCGATTTTCTGCTGCCGACCAACCGGCAGCAGATGATGCGCAGGTTGGCCGAGCGGGGCCACGAGATTCTGTACATGGAGCCGGCGCGCTTTCCACTGAGCGGCCTTGTGCGGCCGGGGCTTTCGCCTGCGTCGCTGCGTCGTTGGGTGCGCCGCTATGTCGGAACGGCCATGCGGCTGCGATCGTCGCACGGTGATTTGCGTATCCATACCGATCTGAACCTCTATCCGGGCGCGGCTACTGGGCTGCTTGGCCCGGCGTTGGCCTCCGCCAATCGCCGCTGGGCAGCGCGGGCGATCGAGCGCGCGGGTATGGCCGGCGCTATTTTCTGGATCTATACGCCGCTCGCGCTCTGGGCTACGCGTGTGCTCGATCCGGCGCTGGTCGTCTATGATTGCGTCGACGACTACGCCGAGCAGCCCGGTTACCACGCGATCCGCGATGCCGAGGCCGGTCTCGCACGACGGGCCGATCTTGTCTTCGCCTCGACCGAGGGCCTTGCCCGGCGCCTCGGCCAGATCAACTACCGGACGCACGTCCTGCCGAACGTAGCCGATTACGGCCACTTCGCGACGGCCGGCAGGCGGCCCGTGCCGCGCGAGCTGCGCGATCTTCCCGGCCCCGTGTTGGGATATGTGGGCGCGCTCGATGCCTATAAGTTCGACGCCGGTCTTGTCGCGCAGGTGGCGCATGCCTACCCCCACGGCTCCGTGGTGCTGATCGGGCCGGGTGGGCTTGTCGAGCGTGAGGCCGGATCGGACGTAGAGATGCAGCGCCTGCGCGAGCTGCCGAATGTGCATCTGCTGGGACCACGTCCCTACGCGTCGCTGCCGGCCTACCTGCAGTGCTTCGACGCCGGGCTCATTCCCTACCGGCGTAACCGCTACACCGCCGAGTGCTCGCCGCTCAAGCTGCACGAGTACCTCGCCGCCGGGCTGCCCGTGGCGGCCGCGGGTCTGCCTGCGCTGCGGCCGTTTGCCGGGGTCATCGCCTATTCCGAGGATGGGTCGGACTACCTCGCGCAGGTTGCGCGCGCCCTGGCCGAAGGTGGGTCGCGGCGCGAAGAGCGGCGGGCGGTTGCCCGGCGTTATACGTGGGATGCCAAGGTGAGCGAGGCCGAGCGACTGATCCGGCGCGCACTGGAGCAGCCGTGATCAGGATCGCCGTCGACGGTCGTGCGCTGGAAGAGCGCGAAGGCACAGGTGTGGCACGCTACCTCCGCAACATCCTGCGCGAGTGGGACCGCACGCTGTCGTCGGACGTCGAAGTCTGGTGTTATACCCGGAGGATGGTCGAAGACAATGCTCGTTTCCGGCAGCTGCACTGGCGCATCGTGCCCGGCGGCCGCTTGGGGCGTAGAGGCCTGGTTTGGCAGAACGCCGTCTTTCCGCGCGCGGCAGCCGGAGACGGTGCAAGCCTCCTCTGGGCGCCCTTCAACCTCACGCCCCTGGCCGCCGGCCTCCCCGTGGCCGTGACGATCCACGACGTCAGCTTCATTGCCAATCCGGCCTGGTTTAGCCGCCACGAGCGGCGCTTATGGCCTGCGCTCGCGCGCCTCTCGGTACACCGGGCCGGGCTTGTCCTGACAGATTCGCACTTCTCGCGGGAGGAGATCGTGCGCCGCCTCGACGTCGATCCCGCGTCGATCGTCGTGGCCCCTCTGGCCGCCGACCCGTCGTTTGGGCCGGCAGATGCCGGCGCGGTAGCTGAGCTGCACGCGAAGCTCGGCCTCGACCGGCCCTACGTGCTCTACCTGGGCGCCCTCTTTGCCCGGCGCAATATCCTGCCGCTCCTGGATGCCTTTCGCTGGATCGGTCGCGAGCAGCAGAGCTGGCAGCTTGTCCTGGCGGGCCCTAACCGCTACCATCCACCCCTAGATCTCGAGGCTGCGGTGGAGGGGCGCGGGCTTGCCGGACGCGTCCGGCATCTGCCATACGTTGACGAATCCGACCTCCGGGCGCTCTACACGGGTGCGCTGGTCTTCGTCTATCCTTCCTCCTACGAGGGCTTCGGCTTACCGGTGATCGAGGCGATGTCCTGCGGTGTCCCGGTCGTCACGGGCGACGCGGCAAGCCTGCCGGAGGTTGCCAACGATGCCGCGCTGCTGGTCGATCCCACGGCACCGCGCGCGCTCGGGGCTGCTCTCTTTTTGGCGGGAACCCAGCCTGCGCTGCGCGCCGAGCTGCGCCGCCGAGGATTGGCCCAGGCGGCCACCTTCTCGTGGGCGCACACGGCTCGGCTAACACTGGATGCGCTAACCGCGCTGGCGGGACGCAAGCAAGGATCAGAAGGGGAAAGAATCGCGCGTGATCGATGAAGTTGTGGAGGCGCCGCGGCCGGCTGTCCGCTCCTGGCTCCGGTGCGGCATCCTCGTCGAGCTACTGGGGGCCTGCCTGCTGCTGGCGGCGTCGCGCTACGCCGAGACCTACTGGGCGCGCGCGTTCGGGCAGCCGGTCGCACTCGGGCCGGGCGCACTCGGCAGATGGCTCCCGGTCACCTTGCTCGCCGTTGGGCTGGCGGCGATGGTCGTAGGCTATGCCACGTCCCTGCGCGCCATCGGCCGGCTTGAACCCCACGAGCGCCCGGGTCTGCAGGCGATCCTGCTGCTGGCGTGCTTACTCGCGCTGCCGCTGATGGTGCTGATCACGATCCCGAGCAACGACCTCTACCATTACACCTTCTTCGGCCGGATCGAGGTGCTGCACCACGCCAATCCGTATACCGACCCGCCCAACACCTTCAAGACCGATCCATTCCTGCCGCTCTTGGGCGATCAGCAGGCCGTCTCTGTCTATGGGCCGGTCTGGCAGCTGGTGGCGAGCGCGATCGTAGCCGCGGCCGGCCCGGCGGCTACCCCGGCGCTCTTTGTTCTGATCTTCAAGTCGCTCGGTCTGCTCACGCTTCTGGGCGGTGCGGCCCTGATCTGGGCGATCCTCGGCCGCCTGGCGCCCGACGACCGGGCGCGTGGAGCCTGGCTCTACGCGGCCAATCCGCTCTGCCTGATCGAGCTTGCCGGATCCGGCCATAACGACGGTCTGATGATGCTCCTGGTGCTGCTCGCGGTGCTGGTCCAACTGCGTGGCCGGACCGTCGCCGCGCTCATCTGCCTCGGCCTTGCCGTGCTGGTCAAGTGGATCGCGCTCCTAGTATTGCCCGCCTATCTCGTCTGGGCCTACACTGCGCGCCGGCTGCGGGGTCGGGTTACGCGCGACCTCCTGGCCGGCGTCGTGATCGTGGCCGCTCTTGCCGCGGGCCTCTACGGCCGGCACTGGGCCGGGACGAAAACGTTCGGCGCCATCACCGGCGGCGTTGCCGCCACACGCCTGCGCTACTCGCTGGCCTCCTGGACCGTCTTTCACCTGGACCGCGGGACGGATCGGCAGCTGAGCGACGTCGACGAGATCCGCTCGCAGGTGCTCTCTAAAATCACTCAGGCCAACAACCTGGCCGATCTCGATTCGACAGTGAAGTGGCTCAAGGGCGACAAGGCGGCCGATCCATCGAGACTGGGGATCACCGGA
>JBBSGA010000416.1:0-5239 GCA_038254585.1 Chloroflexales bacterium
CCGGCGCGGCGGGGGGGGGGGCCGCGGGGGGGGTCGACCGCGCCCGCCGCGCCCGCCATTTCTACGACCCCGACCTGCTCGTCGGCAAAACCATCGCCCGACAGCTGGGGCACGACGGCGAGGTTGCCTGGGACATCTACCTCTTCTACCCACCAACATGCAGGTGGGAGGCGATGCCGCCGGCGCCACTGGCGTGGGCGCACCAGATGAGCGCCACCTGGCCACCGGCCGATCACCGCCACCTCGGCCACGATCTCTTCGAGGAGCTTCGCCACGTCACGCAGAGTATTCACGGGCGCTTCACGGCGTAGCGTCCAGTGGTGGATCTTCCAGAGGAAATGATTGAAGAATGCGGCGTGTGAAACAACCGCACGAGATCAACTGCAGGTACGGTGGCAGCGGGTGGCATTCCCATGCCGGCTCTTCGTGTGGTCACGCATTGCTCTACTCGGCTTCGCGCAGCTGGCGCTCACCCTGGTCCCTGCTTTGTGGTGGGGCCCCGGCCCTCAGGGCCTTCTCAGCCGGTATCCTGCGTTAGCCGGCCTGTGCCGGTGGGACTGCGGGCAGTTCGAAAGGATCGCGCGGCTGGGCTATAGGGAGGCGTATTGGACGAATTTCTTCCCCCTGTACCCGGTCCTCGCGCGGGGTATCCATGCAGCAACCGGGATCGAGATGCATCTTGCGCTACTCCTCGTGTCAAATGTTGCGAGCCTCGGGGCGCTGATCGTGATCTACCGGATCTTCACTCTGGCCGCGGGCGAGGATGCCGCGCGGTGGGCCCTGGCACTCCTGGTTGCGTATCCTTTCGCCTTCTTCCAGGCGACCGGGTACCCGGAGTCGCTGATGATGTTCTTCACGGCCCTGGCCATCTTGCTTGCCCTGCGCAGACAGCACGTCTGGGCAGGAGTCGCGCTCGGGCTGGGAGTGCTGGCACGGCACCTGGCCCTATTCGCCGGCGTTTCGCTGGTGGCCGCACAGATCCGCCAACGTGGCGTACACCCACGGCGCCTGCTACTGAACCGGGCGATCCTGGGATTAGCAGCGCCTTGGCTGTTCCTAGGTCTTTACTGCTACTACCAATACCGTCAGTTTGGTATACCGCTCGCATTCTGGACCGCACGCGCGGGCTGGGGACCACGTGCGTGGTGGGGCGTCGTGCAGCTGCTTACGACGAAGGCGCACGACGTCGACGTGCAGGTCATGCGTGGATATCTACCGTTCGCGCTGGTTCCGACTGCCGGCACAGTCGCCTTCATACGCTACCGACGGTGGACTGAGCTTGCGGCGTTCGCCATCGTCTTTATGGTCGTCCTCTGGTCGGTAGGGATGTGGGGACTGGGCCGTTATTCTGCGTCGTGCTGGCCGGCGTTTCTGCCGCTGGGGGTATGGTTAGCCAAACGACCCAAAATTCAGGCGTTGACGATTGGAGTGATGAGCCTGTTTCAGGGCCTCTTTTTCTACCTGTTCGTCCACCAGTTCCCGATCCTCTAGAGGCAAGGACGACGTGGGATATCTGCACTCTTCTATGCCACAGGCGATCATTGGGAGGGGTCATCACCGTGCACGAGCTGCCGCGTAGCCCCGAGATCCGGCAGCCACAGGCGCTCCGGATCCAGCCCC
This sequence comes from Chloroflexales bacterium, assembly GCA_038254585.1. GTDB lineage: Bacteria > Chloroflexota > Chloroflexia > Chloroflexales > Kallotenuaceae > JBBSGA01. The sequence continues at coordinate 1,621 of JBBSGA010000416.1, forward strand.
GACTCGCTCCACCACGCCTTCAGGCGCCGCGGCGGCTCGCCGGGCGGCTCGTCTGTCAGACGAAAGGTGCCCCAGTGAATGGGCAGCATCTTGCGGGCGCCGAGCAGAGTAAAGGCAGTGCCGGCCTCCTCGGGATTCATGTGAACCGGCTGCATGATCCAGCGGGGAGCGTAGGCGCCGATCGGGAGCATGGCCCAGTCCAGCGCGGGGAAGCGTTTGCCGATCTCCGTGAAGCCGCTGAAGAATCCCGTATCGCCGGCAAAGTAAAGCCGCTGTGAGCCCTCGATCATCCAGCCGCCCCACCAGGTTTTGTTCGTATCCCACGGCAGCCGCCGGCTCCAGTGCTGGGCCGGGACGAAGGTAACGTCGAGATCGCCGAGGCGCATGCTCTCCCACCAACCCAGCTCTTGAACGTGGCGGAAGCCCCGGCGCAGGAGGTAGGTGCGCAAGCCGTCGGGCACGATCAGCCGCGTATGCTTCCCGAGGCGATGCAGCGTCGGGAGATCCAGGTGATCGTAGTGATTATGCGAGATCAGCACGGCATCGGGCTGCGGCACGCGCACTAGATCGAAGGGCAGGGCCGAGCGGCGCGGCACCACGCCGCTGATCGTCTGGCTCCAGACGGGATCGCAAAGGATCGTCATCCGGTCGAGCTGGACGATAACGCTCGCGTGCCCGATCCAGGTCAGCGTGTTGTGCCCGGTCCAGAGACCGGCGCCATCGCCCGGCGCAACCAACGGAGGCTCCGCGAGATCCGGCGGCGCAGGGGGCAGCTTGCGACGATCGAGCCGCCACTTGAGGAAGCTGCGCAGCCGGCGCGGCGACGCGGGATCGAGGTTATGGTAGATCACTCGGGACCGGTCCTTCCTGTATCCAGCGATGGATAGCACCTGCAATCGCCAGGGCAGCATAGCAGGCCGCGCCGAGGCTGTGTACGAGGGCGCCGTGAAATCAAGCCGACAGGCCCTATCGGTACGTGGCCAGTTTGCGCCCACGACCACGCCCGCGTATCATGGCGGGCGGTCCCGCATCGAACCGGCTCCCGGCGACGGCCGAGCCGTCACCGTATCCGCGCAGTGCTATATGATTTCTAAAAGGCCCGGCTGGAAACGCCGCGGACCGACGGTCAAATGCAAGGAAAGACAATGGCCAAAACATACGACGCGATCACCCCTGACCTGGAAGCCTTCATCCTCGCTCAGCCCATGTTCTTCGTCGCCACCGCGCCACTCGCCGCGACCGGTCACGTCAACCTCTCGCCCAAGGGGCTCGATTGCTTGAGGGTGCTGTCGCTGCACCGCGTTGCGTATCTCGACCTGACAGGAAGCGGAAATGAGACCTCCGCACATCTGGCCGAGAACCGGCGTATAACGTTTATGTTCTGCGCATATGATGGCCCGCCGCGGATCCTCCGGCTCTACGGCCAGGGACGAACCATCCGCCCAGACTCGGCCGAGTGGGATGACCTACGCGCGAGCTTTCCGGACTACCCGGGCGTGCGTCAAATCATCGTGGCGGCGATCAGCCGCGTGTAGACCTCGTGCGGCTTTGGCGTGCCACTGATGGAGCTTAAAGGGCAGCGCGACCAGCTGCCGCGCTGGGCCGAGGCGAAGGGCGAGGCCGGACTTGCGAGGTATCGCCAGGAGACGAACGCGCGCAGCATCGACGCGCTGCCGACGCCGCTCTCGAGCGCGGCGCGACAGCAGGACGAGGCATAGGCATCGTGGATCGCCGGCACTACCCGCGAACGCTGAGGAGGGACGGCGGAATCCCATACTAGCCGGCGGAGAGCAGGACGACGCCGGCGAGCGCCAGCGCGACTCCCGCGTGCTGCATGCGATTGAGCCGCTCGGCAAGCACGACACGTCCCAGCAGCACAGTCGCCACGGGGTAGAGAGAGCCGAGCACGGCGACGACGCCGGCGTTACCGTGGGTCGAGGCAAAGGCGAAGAGCACATTGGCCAGCGTATCGAGCACGCCGACGGCGCCGACGATTCCGATACGGCTGCCCGGCCACGTCGCGGAGCGGGGACCAGCCGCGATGAGCAGCACGAGGGTCAAGAGCGAGCTAGCACGCGCCCCGGCCACGACCCACAGCGGGGAAGCGCCGGCAAAGGCCGAGCCGCTGTGGGTGAAGACGTAGAACAGTCCAAAGCCGAGCGCGGCGCCCAGGGCAAGAAAGAGCGCCGCGTGTGCATCGGCGCCGGGATGCGTCGCAGTCTCGGGATGGAGCGAGACCAGCACGATCCCGCCGAGCGCCGCCACGATCCCTACGCCGGCGATCGCACTTGGGAGGTGGCCGGTGGCGATGGCAAGCAGCACCGGGACGACGGCGCCGCACGCCGAGATCGGCGCCACGAGCGACATCATGCCGAGCGCAAGGCCGCGGTAGAAGAGCACCAGCGCCAGCCCGCCGAAGAGGCCCCCGCCGAGACCCCATAGAATGCTTGGAACGACCGGCGCCTCGCGCCGTAGCAGAAGGACGAGCAGCAGCGCGAGCGCGCCCACCAGCTGGCTCCAGAACGCGACGGCAAGGGCCGGCAGCCGGCGCGACTGCAGCCCCCCAAAAAAGTCGGCCGTACCCCAGAACAGACCGGAGCCGGCCCCAAGCACCATCATCAGCACCATCGCAAGATCGACGAATCCTTCCTAATTTCCCACGGCCATGCCGCGTCCGCAGGCCGGCCCGACCCGGATGCGGCACAGATGCGCGCTCGCCGGCGCAACAGCGCGGCAACAGCGCCGGCTAATCATACCGGATTAACGCCGCGACCCACCTGAGCGTAGAGTATACTGGCGATCCTGACACCTATGGCGCTGATCGACGTCCAGGACCTCCGCAAGACCTTTAAGCTCCCCGTACGCAAGGGTGGGCCATTTGGCGCTCTCCGCTCGCTCTTTGTGCGCGACTACCGCACCGTGGAGGCCGTGGACGGCGTCTCATTCAAGCTCGACAGGGGCGAGATGGTGGGCTACATCGGTCCCAACGGAGCCGGCAAATCCACGACGATCAAGATGCTGACCGGCATCCTGGTCCCCACCAGCGGGCACATCGTCGTCGACGGGCGCGTGCCACACCGGCAGCGGGTCGAGCACGTGCGGCGTATCGGCGTCGTCTTCGGCCAGCGCACCCAGCTCTGGTGGGATCTGCCGACGATCGAGTCCTTCGAGCTGCTGCGCCACATCTATCGCATTCCTGAGCCGCGCTGGCAGGCGAACCTGGATCGCTTCAGCGACCTGCTCGACCTCGGTCCGTTCCTCGATACCCCCGTGCGCCAGCTCTCGCTGGGCCAGCGCATGCGCGCCGACCTGGTGGCAGCGCTGCTGCACGAGCCGACAATTCTCTTCCTGGACGAGCCCACGATCGGCCTGGACGTCGTCACGAAGGAGCGCATCCGGCAGTTCATGGCGCGGGTCAACCGCGAGCAGGGCGTAACGGTCATTCTCACGACGCACGACCTGGAGGATATCGCCCGGCTCTGCCCGAGGGTCGTCCTGATCGACCACGGCCGCGTGATCTACGATGGGTCGCTGGAAGCGTTACGGACGCGCTTCGGCAAGGAGCGCACGCTGGTGGTGGATCTGGCGGACGGCGAGGAAACCGTCGAGGTCGAGCAGG
>JBBSGA010000417.1:0-5210 GCA_038254585.1 Chloroflexales bacterium
TGAAGCACTTTGTGTCGTGGTTGGGGTTGTGTCCAGGGACGAAGGTCTCAGGCGGTCGAGTGCTTGGAAGCAAAAGCAAGCCGACGGCGAACCGGGCGGCGAGCGCGTTGCGCCTGGCGGCGGCGAGTTTGTCGCGCAGTCGCAGTGCGCGGGGAGCCTATCTCCGTCGCATGAGCGCGCGGTTGGGCAAGCCGCAGGCGATCACGGCGACGGCGCACAAACTGGCGCAGTTGGTCTATAGCATGCTGAAGCATGGCACCGAATATGTCGATGTCGGGCAGGACTACTATGAGCGCCAACATCGCGAGCGCGTGGTGCACAATCTCACGCGACGGGCGAAGGAACTCGGGTTCGTCCTGATCCCAGCGCCCGCCCAAGAGGCAGTTACATGAGAGGGCACCCCGGTCGTCGAACGCTCGCGCATAGCACGGGGGTGCCAGGCCCGGCGCGGGCGCCCCAAGTGTGCACTGCTTCACAGACGACGCCGGTGCCGTCTGCTACACTCGGGATAGGACGGTGGCAATGGCCGCCGGCTTCGGCAGGCAGAGGTTGAGAAGAGCGGATGGAAAACGAGGGCATGGAGACGAGCGCCAAGGGCACAGATCAGCAGGCGGCATCAACTGGGATCCGACCAGCCCCAGCATCGTTCTGGCGGCGCAACGCGCACAAGGTCGCGGCGCTATGCTTCTGGCTGTTGGTCCTTGGCGGCTATCAGTGGTATGCCTGGAGCCACGGCCTCTCCTCCCTCGACGCGCTGCGGCGCCTCGTGGACCTGCTCTCCCGGAGCGCTAGCGGGCCACTGCTCTTCATCGTGCTCTACGCCGTACGGCCGCTCGTGCTCTTTCCCGCGACCCTGCTGACCCTGGGCGCCGGCATGCTCTTTGGACCAGTCTTCGGCGTGATCTATACGGTCGTCGGCAGCAATAGTGGTGCGTTGATCGCGTATGCGGTGGGGCGCTACTTTGCGGGGTACCCGCTGGGCCCGGCACCCGCAGGTCCGCTCCAAGGCGACCGGGCCGACGGGCTCCTCCAGCGCTACACGGAGCGCCTGCGTACCAACAGCTTCATGACGGTGCTGACCATGCGCTTCGTCTTCCTGCCGTATGACCTGGTCAACTATGTAGCTGGCTTCTTGCGCATCGACTGGAAGGCGTTTCTGCTGGCGACCGCGCTCGGCTCGCTGCCAGCCACGGTCGCGGTCGTGCTGGCGGGAGCCTCGCTCCATGGTGATCTGGGGCGTGGGGCGCCACGCTTCGATGGGCGCGTCTTCGCGGTCTCCGCGGTCATTCTTGTCGCCAGCCTCGTCCTCTCGCGCTGGGCGAAACGGCGCTCGGAGGCGCCGAATGATGGCAGTCCAATGGGCGAGCGTGCGGCGCACGTGGCAAATGGAAAAGGATAAACCATGCAAACACATTTCTCGACGATTGTGATCGGCTCCGGCTCGGGCGGTATGACCGTCGCCGTCGGGCTATCGGCCCTGGGACGGGAGGTCGCCCTCATCGAGGGGCGCAATGTCGGCGGCGACTGCACCAACGTCGGCTGTGTCCCGTCCAAGACCTTGATCCACCTGGCGAGCGCATGTGACACCGACGACGGCGACTCGGCCGCGGTCTTCGCCCATGTGCGTGAGAAGCGCGACCAGCTCCGCGACGACGAAACGCACGAGGTCCGGCACACTGACCACCTTCACTTCATCCACGGGATAGCGCGTTTCGCCGCGGGTACCCGCTCGGTGAAGCGGATCGAGGTGACGCCTGATGGTGGCGGGTACCCTCCGGGTGTATTGGAGCTGACTGGCGACAACATCGTGATCGCGACGGGCTCGCGGCCACAGACGATTCCGATTAATGGCCTGCCGACCGACCGGCTTCTGACCAACGAGAATGTCTTCGAGCTGCCCACGGTGCCACGGCATCTCGCTATCGTCGGCTCGGGACCGATTGCGATGGAGCTCGCCTTCGCGCTTCGGGACCTCGGCAGCCGCGTATCGATCGTCACGCTGGATGACAGGGTCTTCAATCGCAGCCCACGCGCTGCCTCGGAGACGCTGCACGCAGCCCTCACCGAGCGCGGGATCGCCATCTACTACCGGGCAAGCGTTCAACGCTATGATTCGATGTCGCAGACGCTGACCATCGACACAGCGCATGGACCGGTCGAAATCGACGATGTCGACAAGGTCCTGCAGGCGATCGGCCGCCAACGCAACATCGACGCCATCGGGCTCGAGCACACGGGCGTGACGTTCGACCCGAAGACCGGCATCTCGGTCAGCAGCCACGGCGAGACCAACGTGCCGGGCATCTACGCCATCGGCGACGTCACACCCGACTCCCACTGGACGCACTCGGCAAACGCACAGGGACGGCGTGTCACGCAGCGCATCGCCTTTCCCTGGCTACCCACGTTTGGCGGCGAACCGCTCTATCCCAACGCGACCTTCAGCGCTCCCGAGGTCGCCAACGTGGGCCTGATGCCCGAGCAGATCGCCCGGCGCTATCATCCTGCGCTGGTCAAGACGCTGCGCTTTGACCTGCCGAAGACCGACAAGGGCTACACGGAAGGGCTGAGGCACGGCTTCGTACAGGTCTATGTGCTGCGCCTGACCGGGCGCATGTTGGGCGCCACGATCGTGGGGCCGCGTGCCTCGGAGATGATCTCGTTCTTCACCCTGGCGATCACTGAAGGCATCTCGCTCTACAAGCTCTTCCGCCTGGTCTATCCCTATCCGACGCTCTCGGGTGCGATCCAGAAGGTCGCCGACCAGTATGTGCGCGAAACGCTGCCGTGTTTACCCACGGAGTTGTGGGCGTACCTGCGCTTCAGTGGGACGACGCTGTGGCAACGGTTTCGGCATGGAGGCTTCGATCCAGCAGCGGCGATGCCAAAGCAAGCCCCTGCTGGAGGAGTGCTCCAACTCCGCACTCCGGAGCATGAACACCGGCCAGCGCACGTACCGGACATGCCGGCTGCATGAAAGGCACGCCCTCCGGCGATAGGGTGTATATATCCAAGCCATGTAACATTGGACTGAACGGACTGCACGGCGGAGCACGGCACACGCTGCATCCGCCCAGAGCACGCCTGGAGCAACGTATGCTGAAGATCTACGTATCGGAGCACTGCCTCAACTGCGACACCGCCAGGCAGCGTGGCGCATACCTTGAACAGGTACGACCGGATGTGCCGGTGGTCGTGGTCGACGTCGAGGATCCGGCCTCCGACGTGCCACCCCGAATCATCGGCACGCCGATCTACACCTGGAACGATCGCGTCATGTTCATGGGCAACCCGAGCGAACAGGAACTGCTGGAACGGGTGGAAAAACTACAGGATGATGCGCCAGATCGAACTGGATAAGCAGGGCCACCTCAAGGACGTCGAGATCTTTCAGGATCTCTCGCCTGAAGAAGTCGACGCGCGGAGCAAGACGATTCTCGGTAATACCCCGTTGCTCTTTGCACAAATAGAGTACGTGCGGGCGGTGCTGGAGAAGGCCGAGGCGCGACCACTCGACGCCGCTCGAATGATGGTGGGCAACGCCACCCAGCGCATCAGCCGATTCCTGCATGCCGACGAGGCCGGCGGCATGCAGGAGCACGGATAACAGGGATCGTCCTCACGCGCGAGCTCGACGCCTGTCGCCTGCCTGTTTCTCGCGATTCGATCAGCTGCTCGGCGTAGCAACCCCAGCGACGTGGCCTTTGCTACGCGGGGTCGCATTTCGCGTCTGGTTGTCCAGCGGGTCGTGGCTTAGCTTTCTCGCGGCGCTTGTCCCTCGTGAATGGATGGCGATCGCGAGCCGTACAGCTTGGTCACCGTTTTCGCCTGTGGTCCCCGTTTCGCTTGCTGTGCAGATCGGACAGGCGGCTCGTTCCACGGCATGCTGCCGATGACCAGCTTGGGCACATTGATAAACACGCTGGTGCCTGCCCGTGCGACCACGGCATCCAGAGGGATGAACGTGTCCTTCTCGAAGATCAGCCCCCGTGGAACCACCAGATGCGCGTCGGTCTCGTCCGTCGCGGCAACCACCTGGTCGACGGCGCCAATCTCGCCATGATCGGATCCCAGGACCGTATCGCCCACCTGGACCTCGACCTGCCGCTTCGACGCGGTATCGAGCGCGGCAAGAAACTCGTCGACCTCGATGACCGCGTTGCCAATCAACGGGTAATTGAGCCGAATCGCGGTCTCATACGTTGGAAGGTTCTCTGAGCCGATCGCGTCAGAGAGAAACGTGACGTCATAGCCTTCCTCCATCGCATGCCGTCCGGTACTCTCGCAGCAGAGGTTCGCGGTCATCCCGGCGATCACCAGGTGGGTAATCCCCAGACGCTGCAGGTGCTCCGGGAGATCAGTTTCGAAGACATCGATCCCTTTGTGCGGCAGGAGCACGATGTCGCCCGCACGCGGCTGCAGGTCGGGGTGGAAATCAGCACCCCAGCTGCCGGCGAGAAACATCTTCTGCTCGAACATCATGCGGTTGATCCCACTACGCCGCTGGAGCATCTTCTCGGTGTAATCCTCCTCGGTGTAGGCCATGGGACCGAAGAGGACCGGGATAGCTCGCTGGCGTGCGCCCTCGATCGCGCGCTTTAGATTGCCAATCACATCATGCAGCTGCACGGTCGACTTGGTCATCTCCCAGGCAGCTCCACCTTCCGACAGAAAGTCGTTGACCGGGTCGATGACCAGCAGTGCCGTTCGTTTCGGCGACAACGCTGCCGTCGATTCCTGCTTCGGGAGGTACGTTGCCCCACGCTCTCCATCACGGCCAAGCTGATCGGTGTTCATGGTACTCATAGGGTTGCCTCACTAGCGCTCATGCAGCCGCGTCTTCCAGCAGTCCGGAGCTTCGTGGCAGCACACGCTGTGCCATTCGGCACATTTGTGTGATCACGATCACGTTTTGAACGGGCAGCATGAGACTGGCTTGTGTTGTGCTACGTCTTGACCCAGAACGTGATCCAGCGGGGCCAAGTCGGGTCGGCTCCAGGCCCTCGAGCGATATCACTGCGGTGGAGCGTTGAAGGATTGGTCAGTGCAATGAGCGAGCAGAAAAAAGTGTGGTATCTCCGGCGCCTCGACCTTTTCCTCTCGTTAACTGATGACTTGAGTTTAGAGTAGTGGGCCTTGCCAACGAGAAGAACTGCGGGCAGACTGTCGGGTATGGACACACTCGACCGGCTGGCGCAGTTCCGCCAGCA
>JBBSGA010000418.1:0-5189 GCA_038254585.1 Chloroflexales bacterium
CGATGCCCTCCGGCCGCTGCTATGAACGTCCCGCCTAGGATCCCGACTGTTTGCGGGCCGCCTCGCCGGTCCACTGCAGCGCCTCGGCCGCCGAGTTCAGGATCTCCCCCAGGCCGGTCGCGCCCATGATCGCCAGGAAGACCCGCGTCGGCCGCGGGGCGATCTCTAGGCCGTAGACCAGCGCCGAGGCGATCCAGGTGCCGGCGCAGATCGGGCACGAGATCAGCTCGCCGATGGCGCGCCGGGCGCCCTGGCCCTCCGGCACCACCGTCTTGCCCGCTCCCGACTCGTCCAGCTTTGTCTCGGTAAAGGGCTCGCGCAGCCAGTCGGTCACCTTATCGAAGGCCGCAAGGCGGCCCAGACGGAAGGTCGCGAGGCCGAGCAAGGCCAGGTCGAAGGGCTGCAGCTCGAACTTGGCCTGTTTCCGCTGCAGGCGCAGCGTGAAGGCCGTGAAGATCGAAAGGAACAGGCTGCTCAGCACAGCATAGGTTGCCCTTCGCTCGGTCTCGGGATTGGTTGTCAGTGCCATCTTCTTTCTCCTGGTTTGAGCGGCATGTATGCAAGACCTGCGCCGCGAAGCCCCGCTGCATCTCATCCTAAGCGCATTCCGGGCGGGATCGGGATCCGCCGTGCAGAACGGCCGAGTCGAGTCGTGCGACGGCACATTCCCTGGTATGCTGGTGGCCGTCGTATTCCGGCACCCGAAAATCTGAGCGGAGGAGCGTAAACGTGGAGCAAGTTGCGTATCTTGGCTGCCCGAACTGCTTCCGGCTGTCCAACGGGACGGTCGAAGTGATCGTCACGACCGACATCGGCCCGCGGATCGCCCGCTACAGCTTTGTCGGGGAGGATAACATCCTCGGCGAGCATCCCGACGTGGCGACCACGACCGAGCTGGGCGATTGGAAGCCATGGGCCGGCCACCGTCTGTGGGCCGCTCCCGAGGTTATGCCGCGCACCTATGCGCCTGATAACGGCCCGATCGCCTACCAGTTCGAGGGCGACCTGGGGATGCGCCTGATGCAGCCGACCGACGTGACCGGCATTCAGAAAGAGATGGTTGTCTCGCTCGCCGCGACCGGCACGGCTGTCACGATCCACCACAAGCTCACGAACCGCAATGCCTGGGGCATCGACACCGCTCCCTGGGGGATCAGCGTCATGAGCGGCGGCGGCGTCACGATCATCCCGCAGGAGCCCTTCCGCTCCCACGACGACTATCTGCTGCCCGCGCGGCCGCTCGTCCTGTGGTATTTCACCAACCTGGCCGACCCGCGCTACACGATCGGCCAGAAGTACATTTGCCTGCGCACGGACGACGCGCTCCAGGAGCCGCAAAAGATCGGCGTCGCCAACAAGCAGGGCTGGTGCAGCTATCATCGGCGGGGGACGCTCTTCGTCAAGCGCTTCGACTACGTCGAGGGGCGGCGCTATCCTGACTATGGCAGCAACAACGAAACGTACGCCGCGGGAGCTTATATGGAGATCGAGACGCTCGGGCCCTTCAAGCATCTCGATCCGGGTGGGTCCGTGGCGCATCTGGAGCGCTGGCATCTCTTCCGCGACGTCGACCTGGGCGCGACCGAAGCGACGATGGAGGCGGCGCTCGCGCCCCTCGTGGCCCAGACGATGTAGCCCGGTGGTCGTACAGCCAAGCGAGCGACGTACCGCATGCGGCGAGACGCTCCGCGCTGCCGCACGTGAGACAGATCGTTATGCACGTTCCGGGATGAGGCCGCGGAGAGCCTACGTCCGAACGCGGCGTATGTTGCAAGGAGCAGCGCGGCCTTGCCCGGCGAGCGTTCAAGCAGCAACGCTGTCCCTTTCATGCGCTTGGCAACCCGCATATCCGGAGGAATCTGCGGACCGCGCCAGCGTCACCCTCGATCCGCATGCGTCCCTGGGCAACTGCCGCATCCGGTTGGATCTGTCCAGACAATAACCCCAGATACGCCGGCATATCGGTATGAACAATCACATCCGCTTTGCGGGTTACGCCCTGCTCCACGTGAATCTCGCCGTCCTGAATCCGCACCTGCTGGACCTCATTGCCGACGTGCAGCTCATACGTTTCGTCGACCCCGCGCGCCTGTTCCGGTCGAAAAAAGGTTTTGGGGGTCAGCGCGTAGGAGCTCAATCCTAGCACGGTGGCGCCGTCCATCGACGGAGGCACCCATTGGCTGCCCCATTTGCCGAGCTCGAGCAGCGTTTTTTCCAACGCCTGCCCCACCGCGGTCAGTTCATACACCGTTGACCCTGCCGGCGGAGGAAGCACCCGACGGCGGAGTATGCCTTGCTGCTCCAGGCTCTTGAGGCGCTCCGCAAGTAGATTCGTGCTGATGCCCGGCAGCCCGTCGCCGAGATCCGTGAAGCGGCGCGGCCCGGCCATCAACTCGCGGACGATCAGCAGCGTCCAGCGCTCTCCGACGAGATCCAGGGCGTATGCAAGCCCGCAGTATTGATTGTAACTTCGGTTTTTCATATTTCACAGTATACAAAGGGATTGACATAAATTCAAGACTTGCATCTTCAACTTCAGTTGGATTAATCCCATGCTTGACAATTTGAAGCGCACGCTCTATACTGGGTATAGAACATCCGTACTAAACTGGTTTGCGACAAGGAGCACGAAGGTGAGAAAAGTCGTCGCATCGTTCTTCATCTCGCTTGACGGCGTCGTTGAAGGCCCGGGCCCCGAAGAGGGTTTCGAGCTTTCCGGCTGGACTATGCCATACTGGGATGATGAAATTGCAAAGTTCGTCCAGGAGGGCATGAATGCGAGTGACACGCTGCTCCTGGGCCGCGTGACCTACCAGGGGTTTGCATCCGCGTTTGCCTCCGGAACGGATGGCGACGCCGAGACGATGAACAGCTTCCGCAAGTACGTTGTCTCCACAACCCTCCAAACAGCCGAGTGGAACAACTCAACGCTGATCAAAGGCCATGTCCCGGAAGAGGTGGCGAAGCTGAAGCAGCAGCCCGGCAAGGACATCGCGATCAGCGGCAGTGGCGAGCTTGTCCACACGCTGCTGCAGCACGATCTCGTCGACGAGCTCAACCTCCTGGTCTATCCGGTTGTCCTGGGGCGCGGCAAGCGTCTCTTCAAGGACGGGAACAGGCTGACGCTCAAGCTCGTACAGGCAAAGACGTCCAGCTCAGGCGTCGTTCTTCTCACCTACCGGTTGGCGCGAAACGAAGAGGCTTCGGCGTGACAACAGGGAAGGTCCTGCTCGATGGGCTCAGGGCCTCGGACCCCAGTGCGTTCCGGTGGAAAGTACGTGTGAAAGGAGCGGAGTGATGGCAGCTAAGGAGCCGGTGGCTGAGCTGGAGCCGCACTTTAGCAGCGGCGATGCAACCATGACATCGTGGGCCGAGGCGCGCGAGCGACTGGAGCAGGCGGAGGTCTACTGGCTGTCGACGGTGCGTCCGGACGGACGGCCGCACGTCACGCCGCTGTTGGCCGTCTGGCTGGAGGGCGCGCTCTATTTCTGCACGGGCCAGAGTGAGCGCAAAGCGAGGAACCTCGCGCGCAATCCGCATTGTGTCCTCACAACCGGCTGCAACGCCCTCAACGAGGAGGGGCTCGACCTGGTCGTCGAGGGCGATGCGGCGCGTGTGATCGACGAGGCCATGCTCCGGCGCATCGCCGGCGTGTACGAGTCGAAATACGGCAGCGCGTGGCGCTTTGCGGTCGGCGATGGCACCCTGCGCGGCGACGCCGGCAACGTTGCCCAGGTATATGAAGTCGCGCCTACGACGGTATTCGGCTTCGGCAAGGGCACCTCGTTCAGCCAGACCCGCTGGCGCTTCCAGTAGGCTGTCAAGCCGCATGTGAACGGATGGAGAGACGTTCTAATGAAGCGTAACACAGAGATCGGGGAAACCGGCACGACGGGCCGCCGATTGAAAGCGGCGTCTGGTACACCAAACGCGCTGAAGCGCGTTGAGAGATCCCAACCCGTTTATGAGGGTTCAGAAATTAACCGGGTATTTGTCCGAGGAGTGAGCCATCCACGAATGTGTCACGCATACACGAATGGGATGGTAGATATTCGTGTATGCGTGTCACATTCGTGGATGGCTTGTTCCCGATTAATTACTCAATCCTCATCAACGGGTTTCGTGTAGCAGACACCGAGTTGTTCGCAGGCGTGATACCTTTCCTAGCAGAGCGGGATTGGGGTCGCGACGTTCCTGAACCGCTGCAAGATACGTAAAGGAGCGAACCATGCAATCGAGTGCCCGGACTGCTCTCGCCTCAACCAGGACACTCTGGATCGGACGTATTATGAGCGCCCTGGCCGTTCTGTTTCTGATCTTCGACGGCGGCATAAAAGTGATGAAGCTGGCACCTGCAGTAGAGGCGACTACCCAGCTCGGATATCCCGAAAGCACCGTTCTCAGCATCGGGATCCTCCAGCTCGCCTGCCTCGCCGTCTATGTCATTCCGCGTACCTCCTTGCTTGGCGCGATCTTGCTGACAGGCTATCTTGGTGGCGCAGTCGCTACCCAGGTGCGCGCCGGTTCGGACCTGTTTTCGGTTGTCTTCCCGATCATGATCGGCATGCTGATTTGGGGAGGGCTGTTCCTGCGCGATGACCGGCTGCAAGCACTCATTCCTCTGCGACGGTAGCCTGCACAGTGGCTGGAAAGGAGCAACGACGATGAAGACAGAGCCAGAGAGCGACCTCCCACGCGAGCTGGCCAAGCCGGCACGGCGGGCGCTCGTCGGGGCCGGATACACGCGGCTTGAGCAGTTAACCACGGTCGGCGAGGCCGAGATCCTGAAGTTGCACGGGATGGGGCCCAAGGCGCTCGATCAGCTTCGCCGCGCCCTCGCCGCGAAGGGCCTGTCGTTCGCCGGCGGGCAGAGTCAGAGAATCGGAGGCAATGCCCATGTGTAGAAGCATCAAAACGCTCTTCAACTTCGAGCCGCCGGTGACCGAGGATGAGATTCGCGCGGCATCGCTCCAATTCGTGCGCAAGCTAAGCGGCTTCAACACGCCGTCGCAAGCCAACGAAGCCGCGTTCCTTGCCGCCGTCGACGAGATAGCGGCAGTCTCCCGCAAGCTTCTCAGCTCGCTGGAGACCAACGCGCCGCCAAGGAACCGCGCGGACGAGGCAGCGAAGGCGCAAGCACGGGCTGCTCAGCGGTTTTCCAAGTGAGCGACGGAGTGACTAAGCAACCA
>JBBSGA010000419.1:0-5155 GCA_038254585.1 Chloroflexales bacterium
GGAACGGATCCTGACAGTCACGACGAGCTGTCGTCAACAGCAGCGGCAAGCACTGCCATTCATTGCAGATGTGGTGCGTGCTCATTGGGCGGGGTGCCCGGTTCCCACTCTCATGCCTACCTCCTGAACGGATACCCAGTCAACAAGCCATTGTTTGTATCCTTGGTCGGCAATGACTTTCTTGAGTCGGCTCGTTTTACCCTTGATATCGATGACCAGTTCTTGGCCACCATCACTCTCTTGTACGGAGGCAGCGGTGACCATCACCAAGATCAATAATCCTAGCATGTCCACCATACAATATCTTTTTCGACCCTTTATCTGTTTTGCTACGTCGAAACCTCGCCCCTCTCCACTATTGGTTGTCTTAACGCTTTGGCTATCCATAATAATAAGGCTTGGTTCTGGGCATCTATCATCTTCAATGCGTATCTCTTCGCGGAGATAGTCATTAATCTTCGTAAGTGTGCCATCAGCAACCCATTTATAGAAATAGTAGGCAACATGATACCACTTGGGAAAATCATGTGGCAACATCCGCCATTGGCAGCCCGTTTTTGTCAGATAGCACAACGCATTGACAATTTCTCGAATATTGACCGTACGTTTACGTCCAGGGCCTTATTTCTGTTCAACGTGCGGCTCAATGTATTCCCATTCCCGGTCGTTTACGTCAGAATCATAAGGTAATCGTATCATGATCGTGTCCCTCCATACCACGACAGCAGCAAGGCCTAGGCCAGAAGCTCGGGAGAGATAAATCGATGATGATGACCATAATTGCTCAATGGAGGCCAAAATTCATTATTAAACAGCTTCTTAGACTGCCCTATACCCAAGCGGTCATCTGGTTAGCAGTAGCCTTCGTCGCGCTCTACCGCCCGACCCAGGGCATCCTAGGGCGGATACTGCCGGTTGGCTTCGTAGCCGGGGAGGAGCATCGTGCGATCCAGCACGCAACGAGGAATCTAACCTCTTCGCTGGACGCGCCCAAACTAGTCACGACGATTGTTGAAGGACTACAAACCCAGTTTGAGCAACCTGCACTAGCCTTCTTTCTCGGCGATATCGGCAAGACAAACAGGCTATCGCTTCAGTATCGACAACGCATGTCGGGCCTTCCGCAGGAGATTTTACCCGGTGCACTAACGGATCAATTTCGTAAGTCACCGTCCATCGTTGAGACCCGTTCACTGCGGCACATGCTGTCCCTTCGATCCCTCACACCCGATGAGCAAAAGTTTGTACTCCATCCTTCGATTGTCCTTTGGTGCCCAATTCACCACGCTCAAGGGCATCTGCTTGGTCTTTTGTTGCTTGGTATGCGCGGGGATCTGGATCCATATCGTCGGACTGACCAACAGGAACTCGAGCGGCTCATGAGCGCCGCATCGCTCGCATTCTCCAATAGCGCGGCACTCGCCCAACAGGTTGAGGCGGAAGGGATGATCCGCCAACTCCACAAGCGCGTGCAAGCAGTACAGGACGCCATGGCAAACGGTATTGTTTTTGATAGTCTGAAAGTGGTTCTCCGGCGTTCTTGGTGAACCTCCGCCTGCTGGTCAGCCAGCGAGAACACGCTGCCGTAACACATCTAACTTGGCCCGCCCATAGCCCATGCGCTTGATGAATTTCAGCCGGTTCACGTGACCTTCGACTGGTCCGTTACTCTAGGGGAGCGAGAGCGCCGCAAAGACCGCGGCGTAGTCCCGCACCACTGCACTCACAAACCGCTCGAGTTCGCCCAGACCACTGGACGCCGCCTGTGCCAACCACCCATCAAACAGCGCCGCCGCACGGGTGCGGACGATCTGGATGAACGCATGCACCAGCGCATGCGCCGTGGCCAGCGACGGGTTGACCTGCAGGAGGTGCTCCACCACGATGCGATCGTCGGCCGCGAGCTCGCCCACGGGACGGATGAACAGCCAGGCCGCTTGCCGCGCAGAGAGCACACGCGGTGGCGGCGGGACGACGGGCCAGGGAGCCTGACGACCACGCCCGCGCGGCGGGGGGTGCTTCTGGCGGTCCTGGGGTCGTTCGTCGCCCTGACGACCACGCCCGCGCGGCGGGGGGAGCCTCTGCATGCTGGCGGGCAAGAGATGCCGGTGTTGCGTCACCCATCGCGACACCAGTGCACGCGACCCGCTGTAGCCTTCCGCGTCACGAATCAGGCACCAGAGCGTCGTTCCGTTCATCTGCCCTGCCCGCAGCTGCGCTTCCAGACACGCGACATGGGGATCGAGCTTGCTGGGCCGTGGGCGCCGCGGCGCCCGTTCTGGGACCTGATCGGCGCTCAGCAAGCGCCTGACCGTCTGGCGGGCGATCCCCACGTGGTGGGCAATGGCATGGATGGTCTCACCCTGTGCGTCCACGTCTCGGACCGTCGTGTACTGGGCCAGACGGCGGGCACGCCGAGCAGATCGTTGGAGCTGTGCGGGTGTTCCGGCACCTGAGGGTGGAGCTGGTTGAACTGGCGCGACGTCTCCGCGGTCTGGCGGGGCTGCTGCGGGGACCGGAGCACCAACCTCGAGCGGAGCACGAGCGGCGGCCTGGAGCGCAGCCTGGTGCGGCTCCAGCAGGCGTTGCACCAGTTCCCGCACGTTCTGCAGCAGATGGAATCGGTCAGCAACCTACACCGCGTCCGGAGCACCCCGACGGGCACCCTCGGCATACTCGGTCGCACGATCGCGCGTGCTAGCTCCACGCCGGGGTGCGCGGTGAGCCAATCTGCTAAAACGGTCGCGGTTCGCTCGGGTACGAGGTCGATCGGCTGGTGGCGTTCGATATCGATGCGGATGGTACCATACACCTGGCCTTTCCGGAAGGCGAAGTCATCCACTCCAAGGACGCAGGGCGTTGAGCGTGGGCCAGCGGGGCGTGCGCGAACGAGGCGCAGGAGCGTGCGTGGGCTGACGGGCATGCCCTGACGACTTGCCGTGCGCGCAGCAGCTTCGGCACGTTGTTCGAGCGCCAATTGGCGCTGCTCCTGCCCACGGCGCTGCGTGCGTCGGGCACGCGGTGCGACGATGTCCGGCAACCGTTCGGTAAAGATGCGCTGGGGACAGGAGGGATCGCGACAGAAGAACTTCCGCGCGTGGATGGCGAGACGGATCTTCATGCCGGCCCAGGGAAGATCGGCAACCGAGCGGACGTAGCGACGATGCTTCGCCGGTGAGGACTGAGCACACTGCGGGCAGGCGGCTGTTTCCTGCAGTGTTGCGAGCGTGCAGGTGATGGTTGTCTCATCCAGGCCGACCGCCTCCAATTGAAGCATCGTGGGCCATGGCAGTAAGCGGGTACTGAGCGGCGGACCGAGCGGTGGTGGGCAGACAAATGGTGTAGAGATCATTGCTGAAGTGTACTCGCGTGAGCAGCAGGCGGAGGTTCACCAAGAATGCCGGAGAACCAAAACACACGGCGACGCGCCGGCTTCAGGCGGTGTTGATCGCGTTCTTCCTGTGTGCGACGCTCAGCCTGCTCGCCGTCTATCGCGTGCAGCCCGCGATCTACACGCAGGAGCTTGGCGGAGCCGCGCGCTACGGGTGGATGCTGCTGCTGCTCCTGCTCGCCGTCGAAGCCGTCCTCACCGTCGGCATGCTCCGCCGCTGGCGCTGGCTCGTCTGGCTGCTCGTCGTCGCCTTCGCGTCGTCCCTCCTGCGCGTGCCGCTGCTGGCGCTGCGCCTGGCCGGTCTCGCCGGCGGCTCCGAGCCCCTCTGGTATGACCTGGTGCGGGCGCTCGTCGGCCTCGTCCAGGGCGCGATCGCCGTCTGGATGCTCCGGCTCTACCGGCGCTACGGCGTGTGGGCCTGTCGTCGCGCGCCGGAGGACGCCGCGCCGGCTTGACGCCCGTGCGAGGATCAGCCCGATGGCGCTCGCACTGTACGCGCTGGTATGAGGCGGACCATGAGGGCCGTCACCGTGCTGCACGTGCTCACGCCGCTCCTCCTGCCGTCCTTCATCCGCTGAGCGGCCTTGATCTCCGGCGAGCATCCGGCAGTGCCGAGCTGGCAGGAAGTTGGTAGACTAGAGGCAGGTGAGCATACGATGGACGATGGAAAGGATCGAGACGATGGCGGGGTCGACGGGCACGTTGGCAGACATCCTTGAGCTGGTGCGGCAGCTTCCGCCGGACGAGCAGGCACGCTTAGCTGAGCAGATTGAGCTGGGTCTGCCAGAGAGCGCGCCGCTCGAGTCCCTGGAGGGCTTATGGGCCGGCGGCGATCCGCTGCCCTCGTTTGAGGAGATGCAGGCGGCACGGCGCGAGCTGTGGAGCAGCCTCGACGATCCAGAGCTGGCGTGATCCGGGCGCTCGCCGACACACACGGCATCGTCTGGTATCTTGGCAAGGACACACGCCTCTCGCCGGCTGCCCGCGACATCTTCGAGTCGGCGCGGGTCGCAGGCGACTACATCGGGATCTCGGCGATCACGCTCGTCGAGATGGTCTTTTTGATCGAGCGAAATCGCATCGCGGCCGAGCGCCTGGTGGTGCTTCGGGCAGCCTTGAGCCGTCGGCGCGCGGCGGTGCGGGTGATCCCGTTGAATCGGGCCGTCGCCGATACGCTTGAACAGGTCGCTCGCGTAGAGGTGCCGGAGATGGGCGATCGCATTATTGCCGCGACGGCGCTCCATCTCGGCGTCCCGATCATCACCCGGGACACGGACCTGACCAAGTCGCGCGTCCCGACCATATGGTAGCCCGAGTTTCCCCCGACCGGTCATCGTGCCCTGAGTCAACCCCAGCTTCCGCCGGATGTACGTGCCGCGTATGTCTCCCTACCTCGCCTCATACTCCGTCAGGACAGCCCGTGGAATAGAAACCGCGCCATAGAGGCGCGGCAAGAGGTCGAGATATCCGATACCCGTCAGGTTGATCGACGGGCTCGTGTCAGAAACGAGCGCCGCACTACTCATAACCCAAGTTGCTACCTTGCGAGACAGTCGAAACTATACGCCAGGAGAAAGAGCACAATCTTGAGTTCAAAGCCAGCCGCTGTGACCGCAGGAATCGTTTTTGGAAACCGCTGCATGATCAGACAAAAAACAAGGCCGCGACGAGCGCAATCGTCATCACTTCGGCATCCGTCAGGTGGCAGTGGCCATCATCCCGATGCCCCAAGGCCCAGAGCATGTCCGCATGCAGACAGTACAC
>JBBSGA010000420.1:0-5148 GCA_038254585.1 Chloroflexales bacterium
AGCAGGCTGCCGATCTCTGCCTAGAGAGTGTTATGAACTTAACCCGAGTACCGTGATCGCTCGGTGAAGGAAGAGGCACGCGAAGGCGACGAAGTGGAGCCCCGTTACCGTGGCGGGTAGCCGCTCATAATCCTTGACTAAGCGCCTGAAGCGCGCAGCCCACGCGAAATCGCGCTCGACCACCCACCTGCGCGGCAAGAGCACGAAGCCGCGCTCGGTCTCCGGACGCTTGACCACCTCCAGCCGGATGCCTTCGGCCTTAGCGTCGGCTGCCGGCTTCTCCCCCGTATAGCCCTGGTCCACGTAGGCCAGCTCGACGCTCTCGCCCGTGGCCTCCTGGACTGCGGCACTCAACGCCTCCACCTGCGCCCGGTCCTGCGCGTTCGCTGGTGTCACGTGTAGCGCAAGCAGGTGTCCCAAGGTATCTACGGCTGCGTGTATCTTCGAGCCCTTCTTGCGTTTAGCCTCGTCGTAGCCCGCGCGGTGGCCGCTCTCGGGCGTAGAGCGCAGGGTGCGGCTGTCGAGGATCACGGCCGTGGGCTCGGCGGGCCTACCCGCGGAGAGGCTCAGCAAGACCCTCAAGTCGTGTACCATCACCTCGAACACCCCGGCGGCTATCCAGCGCCGGGTCTGCTGGTAGATTGCCTCCCAGGGCGACAGATCGTTTGGCATGTAGCGCCAGGGGGAGCCGGTACATACAACCAGCGCAGTCCATTAAAGACCTCGCGCAGGTCGTGCGTGCGCTCTAGGGTGCGTCTTGGCGGATCAGTCAGCGCCAGGTAGGGGACTACGAAGGCCCATTCCTCTTCGGAGACGTCACTTGGGTAAGGCTTGCGATTCGATATGCTCGCATGCTACCGCTACCAAGCGCGAAGTTTATACCACGCTCTAGGGATCGGCCCATGCCTAGCCTTGCGTAGACAGAGGAGACGTGGAGCCCGGCGGGATGCTCGCAGCAGATCTGTCTCGCATTAAACGCGGTGTTGGTGTGGCACACAGGGTCTCTTACGTTGAGTAGGCAACCAACGCCGGCCCACAAGTCGCTTCCTCCCACTCTTCTATCCTTGGGCCGCCCGCCGCTCCAGGCGGCAAGCTTTTACTTCTGAGATAATCTGCATTTACAGGTGATCTACTGAGGATAGTAGGGAAAGGAGAAGGTGCGTCATGAGACGCACCACATAGCTATTTACGGTGGCCACCCTTATAGAGGCGATGGTGCCCGTCACGATCGGGCTTCAAGTATCGTTAAGAGGATTTGAGCATGTCAACGCTTCTAGCGTGGAACGCCGATATCTTGGTCACGATGGACGATGGGCGCCGCGAGTTCCCCATTGCCGGTCTGTTCGTCCGGGATGGGATCATCGAGCAGGTCGGCCCGACCGAGGAGCTTCGCAGGACGCCGACATCGTGCTGGACATCACTTACCAGAGCATCCTACCCGGTTTTGTGAACGCTCATCAAATTATAGCTTTCTCAGTGTGGTACCGATAACTATTTAGAGCTTCCGCCAATAGGCAGGCAACTTTTCATACTTGGCAGCTCTCAGAGTGATTCCACAGACTTCCCATCGTTCCTTGACACATACACTACTCGCCTATTGGCGGAGCCTCTTACATACGCAGAACAGAGAGGAGATGATATGCCATGAGTGGCATTGTTTAGCTGTTTGCAGCCCTCGCCCTTGCGAGGCGCTTATACGGCTGTCACGGCTATCCGAATTCGCTCTGGTAACCCGCAAAGAGGCTTGCGAGCAAGGCCAACATACGTGTAGGTAATGCAGCTACGGTTGGACTTCGAGTATCGTTAGGAGGACTTACCACGTGAACCTGAACACCATCACCGAAGTCCGGCGTGTAAACGGGGACGAGGTTTTCGATTGGCGGGAGGGAGACAGCTGGCTGGCCGGCGGCACCTGGCTCTTCTCCGAACCGCAGCCGCATCTGCGCCGGCTAATAGACTTGCAGGGCTTTGGCTGGGAGCCGTTGGTGGCCAGTGAGCAGGGACTCCAGATATCCTCTACCTGCACGATTGCTGAGTTGGAGGCCCTGGAAGTGCCTCCGGAGTGGACGGCCGCGCCGCTAATCCACCAGTGCTGCCACTCATTCCTGGCGTCGTTCAAGGTGTGGAACACGGCGACCGTTGGCGGCAACATCTGCATGTCGTTGCCGGCGGGTCCGATGATCTCGCTGACAGTCGCGCTCGAGGGCATCTATACTCTCCGGCTGCGGGATGGCAGCGAACATCGCGCGGCCGCGGAGGAGTTCATCACGGGCAATAACCAGAACATCCTCCAACCGGGCGACTTGCTGCGTTCGATCGAGCTGCCGATCACGGCCTTGCAAAAGCGAACGAGCTTCCGTCGTATGTCGCTGACACACCTGGGCCGCTCGACCGCGCTGCTGATCGGTACGCTCTCCCCGCAGGACGGCACCTTTATGCTGACCGTCTCTGCGTCTACAAAGCGGCCTCTACGGTTGAGCTTTGATCAGGTGCCAGATACCCGAAGCCTGCGCGAACGGCTGCAGGAGACTATCGCCGACTCCGTGTATCATGACGATGTCCACGGAGCACCGAACTATCGCAAACACCTGACCTTCCACTTCGCCGAAGAGATTCGCCGCGAACTTTCCAACAGCCAGGCCGCGTAAAGGAGACCCATGAGCTATCACGTCAACGGTAGGACGTTCTCGAACGAGCCGGCGCCCGGCCAATGCTTGCGCACCTTCCTGCGCGAATTGGGTTGGTTCGGCGTCAAGAAGGGGTGCGATACCGGCGATTGCGGGGCGTGCACCGTCTGGCTCGACGGGGTTACGGTCAACAGCTGTATTATTCCGGCCTTCCGCGCCGAAGGCCGCCAGGTCACGACGATCGAGGGCCTGACGCAAGACGGAGAGCTGCACCCGATGCAGCGGGCGTTCCTTGAAGCCCAGGGCTTTCAGTGCGGTTTCTGCACGGCCGGGATGATCATGGCGGCGGCCAACCTTACCGAGGAGGAACGCCAGGATCTGCCACGAGTCTTGAAGGGCAACCTGTGCCGCTGTACCGGATATCGCGCGATCGAGGACGCGATCCAAGGGAACAAATCCATCGAGGACGACCGGCCTGGAGCGGCTTGCGGAGCGAGCCTGCCCGCCCCCGCGAGCGAGGGGATAGTCACGGGGAAGGTGCGCTACACCATCGATACTGAAGTCGAGGGCCTGCTGCATTTGAAGCTGCTCAGGTCGCCGCACGCCCACGCCCGCATCGTCGCCATCCGCAAAGAGGGCGCTTTAGCGACGCCGGGCGTCCACGAGGTCTTCACCTGGGAGGACGTGCCCCGGCGCCTGTATACCACCGCCATCCACGACGACCACCTCGTCGATCCCGACGATACCTACATGCTGGACAACGTCGTGCGGTTCGTCGGGCAGCGGGTGGCGGCCGTGGTGGCCGACAGCGAGGCCGCTGCCGAAGAAGGCTGCCGCCGCATCGAGATCGACTACGAGGTGCTACCGGCGGTCTTCGAGGCGGAGGAGGCGATGCAGGCCGGAGCACCGTTGATCCACGACAAGAAGGGCGAGGACCCGTTCATCCGCCATTTCGGGCGCAACGTCCTGCTCGACGTGCACGGGGGCTTCGGCGACGTCGAGGCCGGCTTCGCCGAGGCGGACGCCATTCACGAGGCCGAGTACGAGGCTCACCGGGTCCAGCACGCTCACCTCGAGACCCACCAGACGATCACCTGGCTCGACGAGCAGCACCGGCTGAACGTGCGCACCAGCTCTCAATCCCCCTTCATCGCGCAGGCGAAGCTCAGCCACCTGTTCGGCCTCAACCCGATCGACATTCGAGTGTTTTGCGAACGTGTCGGCGGTGGCTTCGGCGGCAAGCAGGAGGTGTTGACCGAAGATATCTGCGCTTTGGCCACCCTGAAGACCGGCCGGCCCGTCCAGCTCGAGTTCACGCGTGAAGAGGAATTCGTCGGGGGGCCGGGCCGCCATCCGATGCGGGTCCGCATCAAGGCTGGGGCACGACACGACGGCACGCTGACGGCGCTGGAGATGAGGATCATCTCCAACACCGGCGCCTACGGCAACCACGCCGGCGAGACGCTGTACCATGGCTGCGGCGAGTCGATATCGGTCTACCGGTGCCCGAATAAGAAGGTGGAGGGATACGCGGTCTACACCAACCTTCCGCCGGCCGGCGCCATCCGCGGCTACGGGCTGACCCAGCCGATCTACGCCGTCGAGTCCGCGATGGACGAACTGGCTCGCGCGCTGGATCTGGATCCGACCGAGTTCCGCCGCCTCAACGCCGTGCGGCCGGGCGACCCGATGCTTTCGATGAGCGACGAACCGGAGGACACCGAGTACGGCAGCTACGGGCTCGACCAGTGCCTCGACCTGG
This sequence comes from Chloroflexales bacterium, assembly GCA_038254585.1. Classification (GTDB taxonomy): domain Bacteria; phylum Chloroflexota; class Chloroflexia; order Chloroflexales; family Kallotenuaceae; genus JBBSGA01. The sequence goes on from JBBSGA010000420.1 coordinate 4,390, forward strand.
TCGAGGATGCCCTGGCCCGCGGCAACGGCGTCGCGGCGCCCGAGGGTGACGACTGGCTCGTGGGTCAAGGGAGCGCGCTGGCCATGCACGACACCGCGCCGCCAACCGAACACCATTCCACGGCGCGCCTGAGCGTCGGAGCGGACGGCAACTACCACCTCGCCATCGGGACGTGCGAGTTCGGCAACGGCACGACCACTATGCACGGACAGGTCGTCGCTAGCGTGCTCGAGACGACCATGTCCCGCGTGCACCTGGTCCAGTCCGACACGGATCGCACGGGCTACGATACGGGAGCGTTCGCCAGCACCGGTACGTCCGTGGCCGCCAACGCCGTCCGGTTCGCCGCCGAGGCCCTGCGCGAACGCATCCTGGACTTCGCTTCGGTGCATACCGGCGCCAGCCGCGATGTCTGCCGTCTGGACGACGATGCCGTGAACTGCAACGGCTCCCGGATCCCCCTACCCGAGCTCCTCGCCGCGGCTGAGGCGGCCGGACAACAACTCGAAGTCGTCCGCAAGGCGCACGGCGCCCCGCGCAGCGTCGCGTTCAACGTGCAGGGCTTCCGCGTCGCGGTCCACCGCGTGACCGGTGAGATCTCCATCCTGCAAAGCGTCCACGCGGCGGATGCCGGCACGGTCATCAACCCAATGCAGTTGCGCGCCCAGATCGAAGGTTCGGTCGCGCAGGGGGTCGGCTGGGCGCTGTACGAACGGATGGTGTTCGACGAGGAGGGGCGCGTGGTCAACCCGACGTTAC
>JBBSGA010000421.1:0-5141 GCA_038254585.1 Chloroflexales bacterium
CGCCTGCGGGCGGGGTACCGCGATCTTTCGCTCGCCGTCCTGGCGGTCGCGCCGTTCAGCCTGTTGCTGGTGCAACCCTATGGGGGCGAAGTGCTGATCCGCGCCTACTTCTTTGCGTTGCCAGCGATGGCCTTCTTCGCCGCAGCCCTGTTCTTCCCCGTGCCCGCACGGGGGGTCTCGTGGGGAAAACTAATCCTGATCGGCCTGGTCAGCCTCGGCCTGATGGGTGGCTTCCTCTTCTCCCGCTACGGCAACGAGCGGATCGATTATTTCACCGCGCAGGAGGTTGACGCCGTCCGCTTCCTCTACCAGGTGGCGCCGCGGGGCTCGGTGCTCGTCTACGGGGCGGGATTCCTGCCACTGTGGTATAAGAACTATGAGCAATACGCCTATCAACCGCTACGCGCCAGCGCGATTCGCGATACCAATGTCGATACCGCGGTCGCGGAGATGGTGCGCGCCAGGCAACGGGTCGACGCGCAGGACGCCTACTTGATCATCACCCGCAGCGACAGGGCCTTCGTGGACATGTTCTCTGGCTTTACCCCGGGTGCATTGGAGCGGCTGCAGCAGGCACTGATCGAGTCTGGGCTCTTTGAAATCTTGTACCGTAATGAGGATGTTACTGTCCTCGTCCTCAGAGGTGGGTGAGTGCGTAGGGGTGGCTTGGCGTCGGAATGGGTGACGGATCACAAGATGTCAGTGATTGATGGGATACGAGCGCATGTCAGCCTGCCGCTCTATCGGAATGCCTACTCGCTGATCCTCAGCTCCACCCTGTCGTCAGGGCTGGGCCTAGTCTACTGGGTACTGACTGCGCGCTTGTACCCGGCGGCAGCGGTCGGCATCAACTCGGCGCTCCTCTCCGCGATGCTCTTCTTGTCGAGCGTGGCACAACTCAACCTCGGCGAGGCCTTCGTGCGGTACATCCCCCAAGCGGGCCGAGCGAACCACCGCTTCGCCAGCCGGGCCTACCTGACCAGTTGTGTCGCCACGGCGATCGCCTGCCTTGCCTTCCTCAACGGCCTCGTCTTCTGGTTCCCTTCGCTCCGGTTCCTCCGCGAGGACCACCAGTTGGGCCTTTGGTTCATACTCGCGACCGTCATATGGTCTATCTTCTCGCTGCAGGATGATCTGCTCACGGGACTGCGCGCGACGTCTTGGGTCCCCCTCGGGAGCACGATCTTCGCCAGGGCGAAGATCGTGCTGCTACTGCCGTTCGCCGGGCTGGCGCACCAATATGGCATCTTCGCCTCGTGGACCATACCCATGGCCGTAGCCTGCTTGCCGATCAACCTCGCGATCTTCCGCTATCTCATACCTGCGCACGCGCAGGCCGCGGGACAGCTAACCTCGCCGATCGTTCCCTCGCAGATCGTCCGGTATGTGGCCAGCAACTATCTCGGGACGCTCTTCTCACTCGTGGCGACCTCATTCCTGCCTCTGATCGTAACGCAACGGTTGGGAGCCACCGCGAACGCCTATTTCTACCAGCCCTGGATGATCGTCTACGCGCTCCAGTATATCGGACGCAGCGTGGCAATCCACCCCGACGAGCGGCTCCTCCAAGAACTGCGCGAGCGTCAAAAGACCCCGGCCGGCCGGGCCAGACTCCGCCAGCGTGTCGCGGTCGAGCATACCCTCGCCCACGTCGGCCACTGGCAAGGACGCCGTGCCCGCTATTGCGGCACCCGCAAGAACCTGTTCGACCTCCGCCGCACCGCGGTCGTCCAGAATCTCCACGTCCTCATGGCCGGGCAACACGCCGCGCCCGCACCCAGCACCATTACTGGACCGGCGCTCTAGTGGCCGCCCTGTTGATCGGTGCCCCCTACCTCCTGGGCATCTCCGGTGCCGACTACGCGCGCGAGGGAACGACTCTTCTACGGCTGTTGGCGCTCTCGGCGCTGCCGAACATCATCTGTGTCCTTTACCTCGGCATTGCACGGGTGCAGGGGCGACTGGCGAGTATTGTCGCGATCGAGGCGACCAGGTGCGTGTTCGTCCTCGCGCTGAGCTATGGGCTGTTCGGGCGGTACGGGATAACAGGGATCGGGATCGCGTGGTTGGTGGTTGACGGCACGGTCGCGGCGGCCCTGTTCCCGACGCGCTTCTGGCCGATCCTGCGACCGTCTTTCAAGCGATGCAGCCTTGTTGTTCCCAATGTGCGTTCCGCAAGTGAAAGGAACGATTCACGTACCACGGACGCCGCTAGTAGTACAACGAGGTTTTGGGCATATGGCTTGCTTGTGTACTTGGAGGGAAAGAAAAGAAGGGAGCACGAGGAGGGCGAGCGGTGCAGAGCACTATGAGCGTTGGGGATCTCACGGGGGAGGCCCCGGGAATGTTGACCCTGACCGCCGCGGATATTGCAGCGCTGGCGGAGGAACTGACCGCCTACCATGCGCACTTTGCCCCGTTGTTCTACCGACGTGAGCAACGGGAGTGGGCGGAGGTGTATCTGCGGGGCCTGCTGCTGACCGATGTTCCCCGGAAGAACGTGGAGGCGATGGCGTTGCGCGTGTTGGGTGCGGGGCCAGCTGCGGTGCGGCAGGTCCGCGGGCTGCAACAGTTTGTGAGCGAGGGGGCGTGGAATGATGAGGCCATCTTGGCGGCCCACCAGCAGTGGGTGGACGAGACGGTCGGCGAGGACGACGGCGTCCTGATCATCGATGGCAGTGACGTGCCCAAGCAGGGTGGGCACTCGGTGGGCGTGGCTCGGCAGTGGTGCGGAGCCAGCGGGAAGACCGAGAACTGCCAGGCGGGTGTCTATCTGGGGTATGCCAGCCGCCGGGGCTACACCCTGCTCGATCGACGCCTCTACCTGCACGCGTCGTGGTTCGCGGACGACCACCGGGAACGGTGGCGGGCCTGCGCCATTCCTGATGACGTCCGGTTTCACACCAAACTGGAGTTGGCGGCCCAGATGGTCGAGGAGCTCCAACAGCACCAGCGAGTGCGGGCGCGGTGGCTGGTGTGCGACGCGGGCTACGGCCAGGACCCGGCTCTGCTGGATCGGGTGGCGGCGACGGGCTTGTGGTATCTGGCCGAGGTGCCGGGACTGCCGCTGGTGTGGCCGCTGCACGACCCCGCCACCGGGGAGGAGCGCCCCCACCCGCAGCGCTGGATCCCGCCCCGCCGCCCCGGTCGCCGGGGGCGCTCCTTCACCAAGGAGCGCGTGCACCCCGACACGCCCTCGGCGGTCCGGGTGGACACCCTCCCCGTCCAGATTCCCGACCAGGCCTGGCATCGGTACCGCATCCTCGAAGGCAGCAAAGGCCCGCTCGTCGCCGATTGTGCCGCCGTGCGTGCACACGCCACGCGGCACGGTTTGCCCGGTCCAGACGTGTGGGTGCTCTTCCGACGGACGATCAGACAGCCGGACACGAAGCGGGAGGTCAAGATCTACCTGAGCAACGCTCCGGCTGACACGCCGCTGGCCCAGTTGGTCCGCATCAGTGGGATGCGCTGGCCCATCGAGTCCTGTTTCCAGGAGGGCAAAAGCGAGGTGGGGCTCGACCACTATGAACTGCGCTCCTGGCGCGGTTGGGACCATCATATGACGTTGGTCATCCTGGCCCACCACTTCCTGGTCCGCCTGCAACAACGGCTGGACCCGAGAGGGGGGGAGCCAACAGCAAGCGGCCAAAGCGACAGCCGATCCGGTGGTCTGCTTGGATGGCGTGCAGCCGACCGCCCTGGTCCCAGCCCTTCCCTTCCACCCACCTCGCATCCCCACGTTACCCCAGATCCGCTGGTTGCTCCGCGCCGCTTTACCGTTGCCCACTCTCGACGCGACACTGGCCCTGGCCTTGGTGAACTACACCCAATGCCACAACCTGGCTGCCTACCGCTCCCATCGCAAGCGCACACTCCAACACCTGGCCGAACATACTGATGATCAACTCTCGTTGTACTACTAGTGGGTCGGTTGCCATGCACGTCGCCATTCCTGTGATCGCGCCAGTTCCCACAAACTGGCTTGTCATTAGGGAAATACTGTCGTGGGCGAAAGGCTACGTTCGTGCCAACCGACCCACTAGTGCAATGGCCACAGCCGGCGCGGCTGTGCGCCCGCTCCGCGTACTGCTCGTGACCCCGCGATACCTGGCAGAGGCCGGGGGCACCGAGATTCACACCCACGAGGTGGCACGGCGACTGGTCGCGGGCGGACATTGCGTGACCATCCTCACCGCTGACCGCAGCGGGCGCCTGGCGAAGGACGAGGAGGTTGAGGGCATCCGCGTCCTCCGGGTGCGCGCCTGGCCCGCTCGCTGCGATTACTTCTTCGCGCCAGGTGTCTATCGCACCATCGCGGGCGGCGATTGGGACGTCGTCCACTGCCAAGGCTATCATACCCTGCTAGCACCCCTGGCCATGCTCGCCGCCTGGCGCCGGGCCCTCCCCTACATTGTGACGTTCCACAGCGGCGGACATTCGTCCCGCGTCCGAAAGACATTCCGCCGGGCCCAATGGGCACTGCTGCGCCCATTGCTGGCACGGGCCGAGCGGCTGGTCGGGGTGTCCCAATTCGAGGCGGACTTCTTCCGCCAGCGGTTGCGGCTACCGAGCGAGCAATTCGTCGTCATCCCGAATGGCTCCGAGCTGCCGGCACCGTCCGCGATCGCCGCTACCGGCCGTGCGGCGGACAAGGGGACCATGATCGTGTCGGTCGGGCGCCTGGAGCGCTACAAGGGACACCACCGGGTCATCAGGGCGCTGCCCCAGTTGCTGGAACGCTGGCCAGGCCTGCGGCTGCGCATCGTCGGGAGCGGCCCCTACGAGGCAACGCTGCGGCGACTGGCGCACGATCTGGGGATGGCCGACCGGGTAGAGATTCGCGGGATCCCTGCCGGCGATCGCCAGGGGATGGCCACGGTGCTTTTGCAAGCGGCGCTGGTGATCCTCCTGAGCGACTACGAGTCGCAGGGGATGGCGGTCATGGAAGCACTGGCGTTGAGGCGCCCTGTGCTCGTCGCGGACACCGCGCACTTGCGCGAACTTGCGGAGCGCGGGTACGTCCAGGCGACGCCGCTCGATGGCTCCGATCGGGACGTGGTCGAGGCGATCTTCAGCCAGCTGTCCCGACCGTTGATCCCGCCTGCCATCGAGTTGCCGGGGTGGGATACCTGCGCCGACAG
>JBBSGA010000422.1:0-5139 GCA_038254585.1 Chloroflexales bacterium
GGCGCGGCGGGCGACGGCGCGGCCGATCCGTCCCAGCCCGATCAGGCCCAGCGTAGCGCCGTAGACGTCCTGCCCCAGCAGGATCTCCGGGCCCCACGTTTTCCAGTTTCCGGCTTTGACGTACGCCTCGCCTTCGACGACACGTCGCGCGGCCGCGAGGATCAGCGCCCAGGTGAAGTCCGCGCTGGTCTCGGTCAGGACGTCGGGGGTATTGGTCACCATGACACCGCGCGCCGTCGCCGCCGGCACGTCGACGTTGTCGTAGCCGACGGCATAGTTACTGACGACGCGCAGCCGCGGCGCGGCGTCGAGCAATCCGGCGTCGACGCGATCGGTGAGCAGCGCGAGCAGACCGTCGACCTCGGCGACCGCGCCGAGCAGCGCCGCGCGCGGCGGCGGCAGCTCGTCCGGCCAGACGGCTGCCTGCGTGTGCTGCTGCAGCAAGTCGAGCGCCGGCCGTGGCAAATGGCGCGTGACGTAGACGCGCGGAAGCTGCTTCATCGTCGTTCGGCTCTCCTCGTGGCGCGTCGCGCGGCCGGCTGCGCCCGGCCTACGCGTATTTAACGTAGACCGTCTTGATTTCGGTGAAGAAGTCTTTCGTCGTCGATCCGATCGAGCCCGGGCCGACCCCGGATGCCTTGGCGCCGCCGAACGGCAGATGCGGCTCGGACGACGTGCCATGATTGACGTGCACCATCCCGCTCTGTACGCCGTCGACAAAACGTCCCGCCAGCTCCAGGTCACGCGTGAAGATCGCGGCAGTCAGGCCGTATTCCACGTCGTTGGCAAGCTCCAGCGCTTCGGCGAAGCTGTCGACCGGCTGGATCGTCAGCACCGGCCCAAAGACTTCCTTCCGAGCGATCTCCATCTTCGCGGTGACGTCGGCGAATAGGGTCACCGGGTAGAAGTTGCCCTTGTCGAAGTCGCCGCCGGCCAATCGCCGGCCGCCCGTGAGCAAGCGTGCTCCTTCGGCAATCGCTCGCCGCACGTAGCCGTCGACGCTTTCGAGCTGGGCCGCGCTCCTGCTCGAGCTCCCCGGGCAGGAAAATGCGGTCGACGTCGGGCTGTCGCGGCTGGGAGCGAACTTCCTGGGCGAACTGGTCCAAACGTGCCGTGAAGCTGTCGAGCGGCATGAAGACTTCGACGTCGACGGCGATAAACCCATGTCCCACGTTCTGGGGCTGATCGCCGGTATCGTAGAGATCGACGATGTGCGGGCCGAAGGCGGCGCCGGTCAACACACCACAGAACGCATCGATCATCAAGGCCAGCCCGGCACCTTTGTAGCCGGCCATCGGCAGGACGGCCCCGCGGAGCGCCGCGGCGGTATCCCGCGTTGGCTTGCCCTCTTCGTCGATCGCCCACCCCAGTGGGATGCTCTCCCCGTTTTTGTCTGCCATGACGATCTTGCCGCGTGCCACCACGCTCGTCGACATATCCAGCACGATCGGGCGGCCGGGAGCGTAGGGCAGCCCGATGGCGAGTGGATTGGTGCCGAAGAATTTGCTGCGCCCGCCGGCCGGCGGCATATTCGAGGGCGCATTGGTCATGGCGATGCCGATCATACCGGCGCGCGTCGCCTGGCCCATATAGAAGGCCCCCGTGCCGAAGTGCGAGCTCTGGCGCACGCCGACGATGCCGATGCCCGACTCGCGCGCCATGGCGATCGCGAGGTCCATGGCATAGTGGCCGACCACCGCGCCGAGTCCCGCGCCGCCGTCGACTAGCGCGGCATTGCCCCGGCGCCGCTCGACCGTGATCTTGGGTCTGGCCCGCGTCGATCCGGTCTCCAGGCGGCTTAGGTAGACCGGCAGGAGCCGCACCGCGCCGTGGCTCGCCAGCCCGCACGCATCCGCGTCCGACAGCGACTTGGCGACGAGTGCGGCCGATTCCCGCGGCACGCCCACCTTTTCCAGTGCCTCTGAGCAGAAGCCGACCAGAGCTTGAAGCGGCACGCGCCGCCCATCCTGCAAGCCTGCCATAGTGCCTCCTTCTCGTCGCGCCTCAGAGGTGGATTCCGTTACGGTCAAGCGCGGCGCGGACCCCCAGCACGTCGAGGGTCAGCTCGCCCGCCTCGAGTCGCCGCATGACGTCGGCCTCGCGCTCCTCGCGCGCGATGGATGCCGCCAGGATCTGCTCGGCTCGCTCGTACGCCACGACCACGACGCCGTCGTCGTCGCCGAGCACCAGGTCGCCGGGACGGACCTGCGCGCCGCCGATCACGATCGGATGATTGATCGTGCCCGGCACGGCCTTCACGGTCGCCTCCATACAGATGCTCGGCGCGAAGACCGGGAATCCGCGCCGCCCGATCGGCGCGACGTCGCGCACGCCGCCGTTGACGACGAGCCCGACGACGCCGCGCACCTGGGCTGCCACGGTCGTGATCTCGCCCCAGTGTCCGGCCGCGGCGAACGCGCCGACGTCCGCGACGATCACATCGCCCGTCTGCGCCAGGGCGATCGCCGCGTGGAGCGTGAGGTTGTCGGCCGGCTGGCAGCGGACGGTCAGCGCCCTGCCGCACAGCTTCATGCCGCGCACGATCGGGCGAATCGCGTGATCCAACGCGCCCGTCTGGCCGGCGGCCTCGTAGACCGTCGTGACGGCCTGGTGGCTGAAGGCTTCGACAAGCCGGGCCGGCACGCGCTCGACGCGCGCTGCAAACTGTTCTGCTGCGTTGCTCACGACCTACTCCCCTCCCTCGCGTACGCTGATGCCATGCAGCCGCTCCATCGGCAGGATCGCCGCGGTGATGTCTTTATCGTCCAGTCCGATCGCGCGTGCCTCTTCGTAGATTTGCCGCGTCGTGGAGGTCATAAAGAGCGCCGAGTGCAGGCCTTTCCCCATCTGCAGCGCCAGGTCGAGGTCTTTGCAGAGCAGCTTGATCGCGAAGCCGGCCTCGAAGTTGCCCTTGAGGATGAAGTCCGGCAGGGCGCGGTTGAGCGCGGCGCTGGCGCCGGCCGCCGTATTCAGGATCTCGAAGAGTACCTTGGGGTCGACGCCTGCGAGCTTGCCCGCGACGAACGCCTCGGCCACGGCCGCGAGGTTGACGCCGACCAGCATCTGATTGATCAGCTTGATCGTGCTGCCCGCCCCCGAAGATCCCACGTGGACGGTCTTGCTGCCGACGGCCTCGAACACGGGCTGCGCCCGCTCGAAGGCCGCGGCCTCGCCCCCGACGATCACGGTGAGCGTTCCGGCCGCCGCGCCGGAAACTCCGCCGCTCACCGGAGCGTCGAGATAGCTGCTGCCCTCGGCGGCGCAGGCGTCTGCGACCTCGCGGCTCGTCCCCGGATCGATCGTGCTGAAGTCGACGACGATCGCGCCCTTGCGCGCGGTTCGCAGCGCCCCGCCGTCGCCGAGCACGACCGCTCGCACAACATCGGGCGTCGAGACACAGATGCAAATAATATCGGCGCCTTCGGCCGCCTCGCCCGGCGAGCTTGCGCGCTTGGCGCCCGCCTCGACCAGCGCGTCCATTTTGGATCGGGTGCGGTTATAGACGGTCGTCGTATGTCCGGCCTTGAGAATATTGCGCGCCATCGGCTCGCCCATATTCCCGAGGCCGATGAATGCTACGTTCATTGCCTTTCCCTCATCTCCTTGCGATCACACTTCCCTGCGTGAGCCGTGCCACCGCCGTCTAGGGCGTGACGACCGCCTTCAGCGTCTCCTGCTGCTCCGCCGCGATCAGGCACTCGTTGACCTGGTCGAGGCTGAAGCGATGCGTCACCAGCTTCTGTACCGGCAGCTTCGCCAGCAGGGTCAGCGCGCGCAGGAAATGCTTGTTCGCGGCCGACCAAGCGCCGGTGATCGTAATCTGCTTCTTGTTGATCACGTGCGGGTTGAGCGGAATAGGGCCGGCATCGCCGTAATGGCCGGCGATCAGATAGCGGCCGTCGACGCGCACGAGATCGAGACCCTCGGCGACGGCCGCGGGAACGCCGGCACACTCGAAGATCACATCCGCGCCCCGGCCGTTGGTCAGCTCCATCACGCGCTCGAGACGATCCGCGCGCGCGACCTGTGTGATGTCGATCGTCTCGTCGGCGCCGAACTCGCGCGCAAGCTCGAGCCGTCCGGCCGGCGCGCCGATCACGATCACGCGCCCTGCCCCAGCATCTTTCGCCAGCAGCAGCCCCATCAGGCCGACGGCGCCGCTGCCCTGGACGACGACCGTGTCGCCGTACTCGAGCCTGCCGATGCGCTCCAGCCCGTGGACCATGATCCGCAGGGCATCGCCGAGCACGACCGCCTCCGGCGGTACGTCCGGCGGCAGCACCACGATGTCGCTCTCCGGCAGCAGCCAGGCGTACTCGGCCAGGCCGCCGACGAGGTAGGGATGCTCCCACGCCGGAACCCAGCCGCCGTAGCCGATACGCTGCTCGCACTTGGCCTGGTCCCCGAGGATGGTGCAGTTGTAGCACGCCATGCACGACTTCGGCAGCCAGGTAATCAGGTCGCCCTCTTGCACCGGCACGCCGGTGATGTCTTTGAGTGGCGTAGTGCCCCCGATTCCGACGACGCGTCCGACGTTTTCGTGCCCGAGGATCGCCGGCACCTTGATCGGGACGTGTCCGTGCAGAATATGCACGTCCGTGCCACAGACGCCGGCCATGACCATCCGTACCAAGACGGCGCCCTCGGTCAGCGGCGGGATGGCCACCTCCTCGATCGCGAAGGGTCGTGTCTGTGGCGGCCGGATCTCGTGGAGCATGGCTACTTTCGACGTTCGTGGAAGCATGAAACTTCCTGCTCCTTATGTGGCGTGAATCTGCCGGCTGTCTATCCGACTGCGAAGAGCGTCCGGACCAGGCCTGCTTAGCGCCCGGCGATGCCGCCGGGATGGCATGCTCCTCGCAGCGCATCTTGGCCCACATCTTCAGGTAGTCCGTGACCTTCGGGTCGGTGAGATTCGTCTGTTTGTAATCCTTGGTATACCAGTCCGCGCCCGTCGCCAGCAGAAAGCCGCGCTCGTTTTCGGATGCCGTCGGCGTCGGCTCCATCCAGGTGAAGCCCCACTGCTTGATTTTGCCGGCGTCGAAGTTGGGGCTGGTCGAGGAGTTGCCGTTCTGGTCGACCGTCAGCTTACGGGCGATCTGGTGGAAGTCCTCGATGGTCCAATCGTCCTTGGGGTAC
>JBBSGA010000423.1:0-5126 GCA_038254585.1 Chloroflexales bacterium
ACACCCTAATGATCCAGCAGGTGCTGGCTGAACCCGAATGGCAAGGGCAGCTCACGCAGGTAGACTTACGCGCCCTGACCCCATTGAAATGGCAGCACATCCATCCCTATGGGACATTTACTCTCAACATGCAGGAACGCCTGCCCATTGAGGGTAAACCCGGTGACTCATGGCCAGGTTAAGACCTCGTTAGCTGGTCTGATCCGCGGCAAGCCGCCTGAGCCCCCACGACCATGCTCCGCAACTTCGTGCGAGGAAGGCCGTGGTACGATTGCTGCCAGGGGCGTACGGATCGCGGCAAAGCGCGCCATATTGTCCGGATCTTACCGTCTTGCCGCGCACTCGCGCGGCGAAGCAGCCGGTGTGCAGCCGGAGAGAACCCGATGTGGAAGTTGTGGAGATAATAAGGGCGACCGAGGAGCTCCATCCGCACGGCGGCGATTGGCTGCGCGAGATCGTGTTCGGACTCAACGACGGCCTGGTCACGACACTCGTCTTCATCATGGCGGTGAGTGCTATCACCGGCGGGCATGTGGTCATAGTCGCGTTAAGCGAGCTGCTGGCAGGCGGCGTCTCGATGGGACTAGGCGGCTTCCTGGCAGCGCGGACGGCGCGTCAGGTGTTGGACCACCGCATCGCTACGGAGCACTACGAGATCGTCCACGAGCCGGAGGAGGAGCGCGCCGAATTGCGGGCGATCTATCGCGGCAAAGGGCTGCACGGTGAGCTGCTGGAGCGCGTGGTCCAGCAGCTCACGGTCGATGAAGAGCGCTGGCTGGCTGCGATGGTGCGCGATGAGCTGGGCGTGGTGGCACACGAGGCAGAACGTCCCTGGCTTCAAGGGGCGCTGGTAGGCGGATCGTTCATGCTCGGCGCACTGATCCCGATCATACCCTTTCTGATCGCCCTTCCACGGCCGCAGGCCTGGGCCTACGGCCTGACGGCGCTCACGGCGCTGGTGCTTGGCGCCGTCAAATCCCGCTATACGGTGAAAGGTGCCCTGTACAATAGTCTCGAGCTCCTCGCACTCGTCACGGTCGGAACGGTCGCGGGTGTGGCGATTGGCACCCTCCTCCACACGGTCTAAGCCGAAGCTCGGCCGAGGAGACGGCCAATTCGTCCTCCCGGGTTAGCACGGCCCTTGGCTAGCCCATCGCTCCTAGTAGTCTAGTAAGTTTATCAATTTACTTGACTTGCGCCCGGTGACGCGCTAGACTCGAAAGTCAGCATAACCGTATGTGACCCGGCGGCGAGCGTGAGGAAGTGAGGGAGCGCTTTTCGGGTCGTGGCCCGATAGCTTACGTCAATCTAATTCGCGCTGGCAAGCAGAGTCAGTTGGTACAGAGGAAATTCTCATGCCTGTAACGAAAGAACAGTTCGAGCAGGGCCTGACGTACGAGGCCTACAAAGCCGACATGACACGTAACCGTGAGCGGCTCGAAGCCAACGAGCAGACGGTAGAGTTCAACGCGGACGACCTAGCCTTTTTTACACAGCTCCCGCGGCCGCTCTACGTCTTGGTGCTCGCCGAAGACTGGTGCGGCGACGTCATCGCCAACTTACCCGTGCTCGGTCGCCTCGCCGCCGCGAGCGGCACACTCACCCTCCGTGTTTTCCCGCGCGACCAGCATCTCGACATCATGGATCAGTATCTGAAGGATGGGAAATACCGATCCATCCCGGTCTTCGTCTTCTTCGACGAGGCATTCAACGAGATCGGCCACTGGAGCGAGCGACCGGCGCGCGTCACGGAGCAGACGGCTCGATTCCGCAGCGATCTCTTCACCCGCGATCCCGAGCTGAAGAAATTCGCGCCGGACACTTCCGTCGCCCAGTTGCCCGAGGAGGCGCGGATGCGCCTGACGCAGGCGATGAACGACTTTCGGGAGCAGAATCGCGGCCTTGCCGACCGTGAAGTCGTCCGCGAAGTACGCGCGCTCATCGCACACGGACTGAACCTCGCCGAGCCGAACGCGCAGCGCGTGAGCCCCACGGCGGCACCACAGCCGACCGCGGGAGAACCGAAGGCGACACGGCCGGTTAAGGTGCGCATTACCTACTGCGCCGAGTGCGGGTACGAGCCACAGACACTGGCCTTGACGTCGGCATTGATGCGGGAGTTTGTGCATGACCTGGCGTCGATTGAGCTCATCCCTTGGCAGGGTGGCGCGTTCGACGTGGTGGTCGACGGCGAGCTCGTACATTCAATGTTCCGCGACGGCGGCTTCCCGCAGAACGAGGCGATTATCCGATTCGTCAAGGAGCGTCTGGGCTCATAGTACATCTTCCCGGTACTGATTGCCCTCGTAGCACGCAGCCGGTTCTGTAAGAAAAGGTTTCGCCGGGCCGGAGGATTGCTCAGGGTATTGGCTCCACTGCATCCGATCCATCATCGAAGGGTAAGGACGAGATGTTTCATGATGTGCTAAACGTGCATGACTGGCTGTACCACTACGAGGTCGTGGTGTCGCGCCAGGGGCGCGACCAGATCCTCGCGCGCGTCCCATCGCAGCTGCAAGCTGAAGTAGCCATCGCACAGACTCGCGCGCGGGTCGAGGTCAGCCGTCCTACGATCCGGTGGCGGCGCGTCCGGGGTACGCATCCTGTGAAGGCAGCAGAGCTATGCACACTCGTACTGGTCGTCGTTCTAACCCTGCCATGGTTCTGGCCGCGCACGATCTTGAGCATGGTCTGTGCGGCACTGATCTGGGGGCTGTTGACCAGTGGCACGCACTGGCGGCAGGGTGGAGCGGATGACCGCTAAACGCCGAGAGACGGACGGCTGACGAACCAAACGCGCCGCGGACCTTCTCCCGGCTGCTTCACGATGCGGCGCGCCGGCATATGCGCGGCGCGCCGCATCTGTCGATCACCACCGGTAGCGGTGGGGACCGAAGTCGGCCTCATAGTAGGGAACAATCGCGCGTCCGGGGGGTGCCACCTCGTCGATGCGCGCGCGATCCTCGTCGGTGACCACGATCTCGGCCGCGCGGAGATTGTCTTCGAGCTGCTCCATCGTCCGCGGCCCGATGATCGGGCTGGTGATTCCGGGCTGCTGGGCACACCAGGCCAAGGCAAATTGGCTGGGCGAAGAGTCTTTCTCCCGTGCAATTGCCTCGACCGCGTCGAGCACATTGAATGCCGCGTCCGTAAAATGCTTCCGGCTCCAGTCACTATCCTCGCGGAGCCGCCCTTCGCTCTGCGCCGCGTCCCGGCGATACTTCCCGGTGAGGAAGCCGCCGGCGAGGGGCGACCACGGAATCAGCGCCAGGCCGTAGGTCTGTGCCAGTGGAACAAGCTCGCGCTCGATGCGGCGGTCGAGAAGGTGATACGGCGGCTGTTCGCAGACAAAGCGATTGAGGCCAAGCTCTTTCGAGACCCACAACGACTCGAGCACTTGCCACGCGGCGTAGGTACTCGTCCCGATATAGCGCACTTTGCCATCACGGATCAGGTCGTCGAGCGCCCGCAGTGTCTCGTCGATCGGAACGTCAGAGCTCGGGCGATGGATCTGATAGAGATCGATGTAATCGGTTTGGAGGCGGCGCAGCGATGCCTCACACTGCTCGATGATGTGGCGCCGGGTATTCCCCTGGGCGTTCGGATCGTCGTCGTCCATTTTGCCGTGGACTTTGGTGGCGAGGACGATCCGCGAGCGCTTGCCGTTACGCTTGAGCGCCTTGCCGACTACCTCCTCGCTGTGCCCACGGCTATAGACATTCGCGGTATCCAGAAAGTTGATCCCGGCGTCGATGGCGTGATCGATGATGTCCATCGACGGTGCTTCCTCGGTGCGGCCACCGAACATCATGCAGCCCAGGCAGAGGCTGGTAACCTGCGTGCCCGTGCGTCCCAAACTGCGGTACTCCATCGTTGACTTGCTCCCTCACGTGTACGGGCCCCATCTACGCCGGTCGTATGGCGCGGTAAGGTGCCGGGCCCGCGGCTGCCGGGTCTAGTAGGCAGCAAGGAACAGGCCGCCGGAGGCCAGAGCTAATGATACAATCGGGGCATGCTCGTCTCTCGATCCCATTTGCTCCAGCGCGACGCTCTGGTGACGGCATCTCTTAACCTAACCGACCACCGGCGTTTTTCAAACGGCACATCGTATCCACGATGTCTCGAAAAGGACTCGCCCATATGGGTATGAAGCTAGGGCTCGGGCTGTACCGCCACATGCTCACGCCGGATTACGTGCGCTTTGCCAAACAGGCAGGTGCAACCCAGATCGTCGCGCATATGCCGGGCGATTTCGCCCGCGGTGGACAGAAGACGATTACTGCTGACCGTGAGAACGCGGGCTTCGGCGTGGCGCTTGACGATCCGATCTGGACCTACCAAGGGCTGCACGACCTTAAGGCGATGATCGACGCCGAGGGTCTGGAGCTGGCGGCGCTGGAGAATTTCGCGCCGGCTCACTGGTACGACGTGCTACTCGATGGTCCGCGCCGCGAGCAACAAATGGACGACCTCAAGCGCATCCTGCGCGATATGGGCCGGGTCGGGATCCCCATCATGGGCTACAACTTCAGCATCGCAGGCGTCTGGGGACGAGTCGAAGGTCCGTTCGCGAGGGGTGGCGCCATTTCGGTCGGCTTCGAGAACCCGCCGCAGCCGCCTATTCCCAATGGCATGGTCTGGAACATGATCTACGATCCCACCCTCTACGATGCCACGAACCCGCAAGGCACGGTCGGCCCTGTCACCTCCGACGAGATATGGTCGCGCTTCGCCGCCTTCCTAAAGGAAATGCTCCCGGTGGCGGAGGAGGCCGGGGTCAAGCTCGCCTTACATCCTGACGACCCGCCTCTGCCGGTCTTGCGCAACACGGCACGCCTGGTCTACGCGCCTGACGGCTACCAGCGCGTGCTGCGCCTCAACCCCAGCGCGTCCAACACGATGGAGTTCTGCATCGGCACGCTCTCGGAGATCGACGGCGGTGACATCTATGAGATGGTCGATCGCTATAGTCGCAGCGGGCGCATCGCCTACATCCACTTCCGCAATGTGCGTGGCACGGTGCCGTTCTATCACGAAACTTTCGTGGATGAGGGCGATACCAATATGCTGCAGGTGTTGCGCATTTTGCGACGCAACGGCTACGACGGCGTGCTCATCCCCGATCA
>JBBSGA010000424.1:0-5098 GCA_038254585.1 Chloroflexales bacterium
CGAGGTCCGGGCTAGGTCAGGTGAGGTTGTGCCCAAAATGGTTCGAACTCGCGAAAATTGCCGCTTGACATTTCACCGCATCGCTTAATCATTTTGCGCGGACAAGCCGGACGGCGTCTGAGCTCAGGCATCCAAACCGGCCAGAGGGGCGAGTCAGATGTCAAGCCATAGATTGACAAGCTACTTGAAGAAAGAGATTTACCTTTGACAGCGCCTTCAGCGTATGTCAACTCCTCTACAACAGGGAGGTAACCATTGCTTTATTCGAGTCCGTATCGTTCAAAGAAAGGAGATTAAATGATGAATGACCTACAGATGATGCAGGAGAAAAGTGTTCTGCGGTGGGGTGGTCTGGCCGGTATCCTGGGTGGCCTCCTCTTCATTGTCGTCTTCGCCGTGGTGATCGTGTTCGTGGGAGCAAACCCCGCCGAACCCGAGGGATTCCCCGCCATCAGAGCGGCGCGCACAATAGAGAATAGCCTGTACCTGCCGGCCCTCGTCTTGTGGATCATCCACGTCCTCGCCTTGTATCGAGCTCTGCGAGGAACGAGCCTCGCGCCCGCTCTCTTCGGGAGCGTCCTGGGCATCCTGGGGCTCGGCGTGCTCGCGGCCGGAGCTCTCCCGCATGTCGCTACCGCCCGGTTCTCCGACCTCTATCACGCTCCCGGAACGTCCCCCGCAGATCAGGCGATCCTCGTCCTTTCGTGGCAGGCAACCCAGGCCATATTCGACTCGCTGCTCGTTATGCGGCTCGTCGTCCTGCCAATGGGTCTCATTGCCCTCGGGGTAGCCATGCTCGGCTCCCCGGCCTTTGGCAAGGGCTTCGGTGGGGCGAGCACGGCGCTCGGGGTGGCTGGGGGTGTAGCGGCATGTGTCGGTCTGGTGGATCCCGCCTCTCCAATCCTCGTGGTCGGCATCTTCGCGCTCATCGTCTTCCATATCGTCCTGGGATGGAAGGTCTACAGTCAGTCGAGGAACCCCGCAGGCATGCTTGAAGATAGGGGATACACGGGAGACGGTGTGCGTGCTGAGCCGGGCGGCCATCGGCAAGGCCAAGGATGACGCCATTCTGGCGATGGCCAGCGCCTACCGATCGTTCGCGAAGGAGCGACCAGGGCTCTCCCCCGCCACGCTGCGGGCGCCAGATCCTGGCGACGACGAACGTCGAGCGAGCGGTGAGGAGATCCTAGCAATGCTGAGCGCAGTACTGCAGGCCTATGTATGGGCTCCGGATGAGGCAGCGGTGCATGCCGGGGCCTGCGGAGTGTGCTGCATGAGGTTGTCTCGCTGGAGCTGCTCGGCGGCTGTGGCCTTCCGCTCGACGTCGACGAGAGCTTCGTCCGTCTCGTGCGCATGTATATCACCGGACTACCCGGGCTCGCGAGGCCGTGACACGCGAGCCCCTGGGTTTCAGTTGCTCACAGCGCCAGCGACTGCGCCGGCTGCCCCGCAATCAAACCCGGATCTTTAGGCGGCGGCCGTTCGCGCAGCGCGAGGTAGACGGGACACCGCGTAACTCCTGTAAATGACCCGCTACGTGCAGATTTGTCACCAGACCCCTGTCTCGGCTACTTGCGCTATCCGATGTCAATACTCGCCCTTCTGGATTGGAATAAACACGGATCTGGGATCTCGCTCACAGTGACTGAAGTTCCTGACGATGCACGTGTTGGGTAGCGAGTAACTGTACGCAATAGGACGTTTCTTCGCCATAGCAATTAAGGATTGATGTGGCGCCGCGCCGCCATATAATCCGCCTTGAACGAAGCCGTGGTGAGCAAATCAGTCGCTATGAAGTTTGAACTGGGACCTGGGGTCTTCCGGTGGGATGGGCTCGTTCGACGGCGGCGCTGCACGTCTGGCGGAATGTCGCTGCCGCAATTGGGATGGTGCGATCTCGTGCAGTTGGACCTGGGTACGCACTGTCCGATGCTCTGCTCCGGACTATCTACGGCGATACAGTCGGCGTATGGACAGGAGTACGCACAGCACCAGGCTCGACCGCGCCTGGATGCGGGTCCTAGGGTCCGCTCACCGATCAGCCTGTGACTGCCGTCGCCGGTGGACTGCGACTCTTTGACTGCACAATCTGGGTGAGCTCCATCGGTGAGCCACAAACCGGGCACCGGATGACGTCGGGCACGAGCGGCACGTCCGAGGTCGGCATGTCGGGAGTCGGTCGTGCAGCCTCAGGGGGTGCCGGTCCACAGAGCATGGCGCGGAGCTGTGCCAGTACCTGGCGGTTGCCGGGACGGAAGAGTCCGAAGTAGCGTACCTTCACAAAGCATCGCGGCAACACATGCTGCAGGAACCGCCCAATGAACGCCGTGGCCGGGAGCGTGCAGCACTTCGTCTTCTTCGTAGATCCGTCTCGGTAGCGGAAGGTCACCTGATCGTTGGCAACACCGACAATTCGATTGTTGCTGAGCGCGACTCGAAAGACATAGGGGGCCAGGCGCCGCCTCTCCACTTCCCACCCCTCGACAATCAACCACCCAGGCTGTGCGCCACGTTTCCGCCGGCACTGTTCGTGCCCAGCCCAGTTGCTGGAACGCCGCGCGAACCTTCCCCCGGAAGAGCTTGGCGAGCGGGTTGACATGCACCAGCACGCGGCCCTTCACTGGTAGCCAGCGGCCGTCCGCCAGTGAGCGCGCCCCGGCCGGCACGAGATAGTGGATGTATGGATGATAGCGCAGGTCGCGCGTCCAGGTCTGCAGCACACCCACCAGCCCAATCTGCCCACCGAGAAAGCGAGGATCGGCGGCCAACTGCTGCAGGGCGCTCGCCGAACTGCGAAAGAGCACGTTGTAGAGCTGACGCGAGTGCTGGCGCGCTAGAGACCGCAGTTGGGCGGGGAGGGTGAAGGTCACCAGGAAGTAGGGCACGGGCAGAAGCACCGCCTGCTGCTTGGTCAGCCAGGTCTGGGCTTGGCCGTGCTGACAGGTCGGGCAGTGGCGATTGCGGCAGGAGTGATAGCTGTAGCGTACGGTGGCGCAACGCGCACAGGTGTAGACGTGGCCGCCCAACACTTCCGTGCGGCAGTGCTCAATCGCTGCCATGGCGCTGCGCTGACTGGCAGAGAGCCAGTGCCCATACTGCTGGCGGTAGGTCGGACCATACTGGCGGAAGATGTCACCGAGGGTAGTCACAAGATGTCCTCAAGCAGATCGTTAATCACGGCCGTGGCACGTTGGTGGCTTTTGGCGGTGACGTGGGTGTAGCGCATGGTCGTAGTGGGCGTGCTGTGGCCGAGCCAGTCCTGGATCAAGCGCAGATTGAGGCCGGCTTCGAGCAGATGAGTAGCCCAGCTATGGCGTAAGGATTGGACACTGACATGCTTCTGGAAACCACATTCACGGGCGGCAGCTTGCAGGGCAGCCTGGACGCTGCGCGGAGTCATGGGGAACGGGGCGGCGGGGGTGTTCAGGTCAGCCCAGTGGGATGGAAAGAGATAGAGCGGATGGCGGTGGGTGCGCCAGTGCTCGCGGAGCAGGGTGAGGGCGTGCGACAGAGGGGGACGAAGCGGTCCCTGCCGCCTTTGGCCTCCTGGATATGCAGCAGCATGCGGGCACTGTCGATCTGGGGGATGCGCAGGAAGACGCCTTCGGTGAGGCGTAAGCCGGCGGCGTAGATTGTGGTCGACAGACGCGATGGTGAGGTTGGCGGAGCGTGCTGAGGAGGCGATGGACCTCCTCGACGCTGAGGACGGCGGGCAGGGAGCGGGGTTTGCGCGGGTGGACGAAGTCGAGGACGGGCCAGGGACGCTGCAAGGTGTGTACAAACAGGAACTTGATGGCGGAGAGGGCGATGGAGACGGTGCCGGGGGCGACGTGTTTCTCGTTGATGAGGTAGAGGAAGTAGGCGCGGAGCTCATCCTCGGTGACGAGGTCGGGGGACTTGGCATAGTAACGGGCGAACTGCTGGACGGCTTGGACGTAACAGGTTTGGGTGCGGGGAGTGAGACCGCGAAGCTGCATGTCCTGGAACATGCGCTGGCGTAAGGGAGTCATGGACCACCTCCTGTCGGGCGTAGAACAGATGCCGACAGGCAGGAGCGTCACATCACGGACCGCTCCAGGAGTTGAGCGGAGGAATGTGCTAGTGGAGAGCGAGGGTGTCGCGGGAACCCCCTGCGCGAAGCGCTTCGTTCAAGGCGGAGCACTGCGCAGGTACGTCGGCATGTGCGAGCCACACTCAAGAAGTGTGCATAGGTGAACTCAAGCGCGTGCACACTCCTTTGCATGCTTACCGCGGGGTGGACGGTACTGCGTCAATGTCATGCAGGAGTTGCACGCGATCGTGCACCACGTGCCGTCTCTGAACGTTACCCGATCTCGTGCTCCCGGCACAGCGCCTTGCCAGTGCCATGTGGAACACCGATGTGAGCGGACCGGTCATCTGAAGGTGTTCCCGGGCCCGGATGACTCTTGCATTCCGTTCCAGGCGTCAGCTTTGCTTGCACGTATCCGCTCCCAGCTCGTGGCGCCGCTCGTTCCTACGTCGAGATCGATGGTCGCCCGCTTATTTCCAGGCATGGCGTCGTGGTCGACGTTCCGCCCATGCACCGTGTACATGGCGTCTGGAGGCATCTGTGTGATACTGTGGCGCGTCACTAGGGCTGTACCAACTATCGCAGATGCTTCCACCTGCCCTACATTGCCATTGCTGAGCGACACCATACACCATCAGTACGGCTGCTCGGCATCCAGCTGCCGGATCAACCTGATTCCCTGATCACGAGCATCGATCGCTTCCGTGCTTGACCGACCGGCGGAGTGCGGCCCTCGATCACGTCGTGAATGCGGTCTGCCATGAGACGGCCAGCCTCATCTGGCTGTGGCCAGATCGACGTCAACCGTGGACGCAGGAAATTGCAGAGTGGTAGGTTGTCGCAGCCAACGATCGCGATGTCGGCCGGGATGGCTAGCCCGCTATCGAGCAGGGCACGCATCAGCATCATCGCATACTCATCATTGAAGGCAAAGACGCCAGTCGGGTGCTGGCTCCGCCGCCAGCGTTGGGCCAGCACAAATGCCTCCCGCTCGTCCAATGCCAGATCGATCTGCTCCACCCTCACGCCGTGGTCGTGGGCAACCCG
>JBBSGA010000425.1:0-5075 GCA_038254585.1 Chloroflexales bacterium
CCCCCCAGCCGCCACCCCACCTGATGGGATAATTTGTGGACCCCGCCGCCCGCCCGCCCCCGCCTCGACCCTGCCATTGTGGCAGTCTCTAACGGCGCAGTAGTACATCCAAGACCCCACCTTGAAACGTTATCAGAATGGACCACAGCCCGCCTAGCTCGAGCGCGCGGCGTTCCATGCATTACGGAAGCCTGACTTCAACCAGATTGAAGGAGTAAGAATGTAATCTACCGTTAGCCACCCACCGTTCGAACAGATGTCGGCGGTGCATTGACATGGCACTCTTGTAACGTTATCAGACCTATAACGCCTGGCATACTTCTTGTCAAGTAGCTGCTTCCGGCTTGGTCGCAGGCTCGACGGCTCGAGGAAGGTCATCCAACCCCTCCTCGGTCGATCGTCGCCATCGCAGCGGATATGAGCGTCCGGGCACGCGCCGGCCACGAGGAGGAGCAGCGTGAGCAGCAAGCCGACGATCCGCGATGTTGCCAGAGTCGCTGGCGTCTCGCAGGGCACCGTTTCGCGCGTGATCAACCGCCAGCCGTATGTGACACCTGACGTGCAGCAGCGGGTTCTGGATGCGATGCGCGAGCTCAACTACGAGCCGAACGCGGTCGCGCAAAGTATGCGGACCAGATCGAGCCGTACGATCGGCTTCATCATCGTCGACGTCTCCAACCCCGTGCTGGGAGCGTTCGCCAAAGTCGCGCAGCAGGTACTGCACGCGGCCGGCTACACGTTGATGTTGGCCAACAGCAGCGGCCATCCGGAGCTCGAAAGCGAGCTGGTAACGGTTTTGCAGCAGCGGCAAGTGGACGGGCTGATCATGACCGTCAGCACCGAGGATAATCCGGCCCTCCTCGCCGCGTTGGGTAAGGTTCAGGTGCCGGTCGTCCTGCTCGACCGCGAGGTCGGCGTTCCCTTTGACGCCGTGCTGGCCGACCACGCGCGCGGGATGAACCAGGCTACGCAGCACTTGCTCGCGCTGGGTCACCGGCGCATCGGGCTGATCACGGCCAGCCAGTTGATCCGGCCGGGTCGCGAGCGCTTGAAAGGGTACAAACAGGCGCACGCCGCGCTCGGGCTCGCGGTGGATCCCGCTCTTGTCCGCACCGAGAGCCTTTCCGCCGACTACGGCTTCCGCGAGGCGTATTCCTTCCTCACGATGCAGCTCCCGCCGACGGCAATCATCGCGGGTGGCAACCAGATCCTCGTCGGCGTGTTGAAGGCGATCGGCGTGCTTGGCGTCAAAATACCGGAGCAGCTCTCCCTCATCAGCTGCGACGATACGGACCTGACGGCACTATACACGCCGCCGATCACGGTCATCCATCGCGACCTCGAAGAGATCGGGCGCACTTCGGCGGAGCTGCTGCTCTACCGCCTTCGCAATGGTCTCCAGACTGAGCCGCGCCGCATCATGCTGCCGACCGAAATCCTGCTGCGTGAATCGTGCGCCCCACCCGGGACTGCCACGCCTGTTCTCGTCGCCGCGGTTGCATCGGGCGTGGAGCCGCTTCTATAAAACAAAACGCAGGGTTGTAGTGGCTACCGCGGTCATACATCCCAGACACGGCGATCCGTGACGAGTTGGAGTCCACCGCGGCAGCTATGAGCCCGGACCGTATTGAGTGTTTACGATACGTATCATGAGTAAAGACCTAGAGTGCCAGTGGAATGCGCAGCCGGCCGCTCGTGCGGCCCCTCTGAGTCAAGCGGAGAAAACGATCGCCCAAGAGCCAGCCGAGATGTGCGTGGTAGAGCAGGATTGGGCACCGGAGTAGCGTCTGTAGCAATCTGCCCTTGGGATTCACCCTGCCGATGCCGGATGTCATGTGATTGCCTGCGTACTAACTCGCCACATCGTTACCATCTACTCCGAGGCGATAGCCCACGCCGCGGATCGTGTGGATTAGCTGTACGTCGAAGGGATCGTCTATCTTCCAGCGCAGATTACGAATGTACACGTCGTAGCTCCAGACTGATCGGTGCTCATCGTGCGGGTCACCACCTGACCGGGCGCATGCATCAGGCATTCGAGCACGGCATACTCTTTACTCCCGCGCCTTCGAGCACGCTCAGCAGGCCCAACGCGAACAATCCGTAGTGATTGAGCAGTGTCAGCGCCGTCGTTCGTCCTGGACTGGGATCGTTGTCTGCAGGCTCGGCTTCACCACACCTGCCCTTTTCCATCAAGGTACACCTGTATCCGGGGATAATACGCACCCATGATGAAGACGAGTTGACTCATTGCGAGCCTATCACC
Source organism: Chloroflexales bacterium (assembly GCA_038254585.1). Classification (GTDB taxonomy): domain Bacteria; phylum Chloroflexota; class Chloroflexia; order Chloroflexales; family Kallotenuaceae; genus JBBSGA01. The sequence continues at coordinate 2,267 of JBBSGA010000425.1, forward strand.
CCGCGCGGCTTAATATTGTCTTCATCTCGACCTGGTACGCTAGGCCATGGTGGTGAGCACGGCGGCCGTTTGCGAGCGGAGAGCAAGTAATCGTCTGTAGTCTATCGTTCTTTGTAGCCAGGTAGAGCATGGGCCAATATGATCGTCACGGCCATCGTGGCCGCACTGTAACACCTGTCGGGATGGTCCCGGCGTCCAGGCCGGAACCGGCTGCGGTGAGACTGAATGATGCGTGCCCCGGCACGTGAACGGCGAAGGAACCACATTATGAGCAGGAAACGGATGATAAGATGGTGGCGCGCCGGTATCGGCTTCGTTATGCTCACGATTAGCGCGTGCAGCATCAATAGCGCCGAAGGGGACATTGGCTCGTCGGGTGCGTCTCCTCCGACCGTGGCGATGCCGGCAGTCACGACTACAGCGACGACCGGCGCCACAACACCGGAATCGGATACCAGCGCACCGGGACAACGCCCCAACCAACGCAGCCGTACCGCGGCCGAAGCCGCGGCCACTTCCGGCAGCGCGACACGTACACCAAGAGCCGCGCATAGCCTTCAGACCGTGTTTGTCATTATGATGGAGAACCACAACTGGGCAAGCATCAAACGGAGCCCGTCCGCTCCCTACATCAATGCGACGTTACTCCCGAGAGCGTCACACGCCGAGCAGTATTACAACCCTGCAGGCGTCCATCCCAGCCTGCCAAATTATCTCTGGCTCGAGGCCGGAACTGCCTTCGGTATCCGGGATGACGGAAATCCCGGCGCCCATCACCAGCGCACGACCAGCCATCTCGTCACACTCCTGGAGCATGCAGGCATCACCTGGAAGTCGTACCAGGAAGATATCGACAGGGCGACGTGCCCCCTGGCACCCATCCGGAAGTATGCGCCCAAGCACGATCCGATGGTCTACTTCGACGATGTCACTGCCACCAATAAGCCGAACGCTGCCTCCTGCGTCGCGCATGTCCGGCCCTACACCGAGCTCGCGCGGGACCTCCAGCGCAACACCGTCGCGCGCTATAACTTCATCACGCCGAACCTCTGCGACGACATGCACGATACGTTCGGCTGCGCCACATACGACAGCATCAGGAATGGCGATACCTGGCTTGCGCATGCCGTTCCGCAGATCCTCGCCTCGCAGCCCTATCGCGCAGGCGGGGTTCTCTTCATTACGTGGGACGAAGGCGAGGGTAGCGATGGTCCGATCGGGATGATCGTGCTGTCACCACATGCCAAAGGGGCCGGCTACACGAACACGATCCGCTATACGCATAGCTCGACGCTGCGTACCGTCCAGGAAATCTTCGGCGTAACTCCGTGGTTAGGCGACGGGGCCAACGCTCCCGATCTGAGGGATCTGTTCACGAGCTTCCCGTAACAGCGTGCGCCGGACTTGTACATAGGCGATCGAGGTGCGCCACTTTCCCGGCGGCAGGAGCCAAACGACAGGAGAGTACCCGTGGCACGCGTTAGCGTTCATCGCGCTGCAGACCGGCTCGAATGCCGCTGAGGTGGTCTTGCTCCGTGCGAGCGGCAACACGGACGACCTGGCGGCCCGCGTCCAGGCGGTGGTCCGCCCGCTCCGTGGGACGAGGGTCAGCGAGATTAGCGCGGCGCAACACGCGATCAGCTCCAGCCTGACCGCGATCGATCTGCGTGGGCTGGACTCGGACTTGCTGGATGCGGAGTGGAGCATCTGTCCAATGAGGCTCGCAGGGAGGCACACCCATGGCTCAGCCGCTCGACAACCCCCTCGTCCTGACGCTTGATGTTGGTTCCACCGGAGTCCGCGCCCGGCTCTTCGACCGTCACGGCACCCGCCAGAAGCTGAAGGCCAAGCGGCCACATACTCTCACCACGCCCCGCGATGGCGGGGCCGTGCTCGACCCCGTAGTAGTTGCGACCGCCTGCGAGGTAGTGATCGATGAGATCGTGGCAGGCCAGGCTAGCGACACCATCATCGCGGTCGCGAGCGACACGCTCGTGCCCAACATCGTCGGCCTCGACGCGGCCGGCACCCCGGTCACGCCCGTCTATACCTGGGGGGATACACGTGCGCACGCGGCGGCCGTCCAGCTGCGCACCCGGTTGGATCCGGAGGACTACCACCAGCGGACGGGCTGCTTCCTCCATGCCTCCTACGTGCCGGCCAAGCTCCTATGGCTGCGGCAAACCGCGCCAGAGCTCTACCACCAGGTGCGGCGTTGGGTGTCGTTGGGGGAGTACCTCGCACTGCGCTGGTTCGGCGAAGCGCGCTGCTCGCTCTCCGTCGCCTCGTGGAGCGGGCTGCTTGATCGCCAGACGTTGCAGTGGGACGGCCCCACTCTCGAAGCGCTGGGTCTGGACGTCACGATGCTGGGGACCCTCACGGACGTCGGCGATACGCTGCACGGCTTGCTGCCTGCTTACCACAGGCGTTGGCCCGCGCTGAGCGCGGTGCCCTTCCTGCCCACCGTCGGCGATGGTGTCGGCTCGAACATCGGCAGCGACTGTATGAGCGGCGACCGGGTGGCGTTGGCCATAGGTACGAGTGGGGCGATGCGCGTGCTGCTGGAGGGGGCGCCGGAGCGGCTGCCGGCCGGATTGTGGTGCTACCGGGTCGACCATCGGCGCGTGCTGCTGGGCGGTGCGGTCTCGAACGGCACCAATGTGCCGGAGTGGCTCACCCAGACACTCAAGCTCCCGCCGCCGAATGTCCTCGAACCGGCGTTGGCCGTGCTGCCACCGGATGGGCACGGGCTAACCGTCCTGCCGCTGCTGGCAGGGGAACGCTCCCCGGGTTGGGCCGACGACGCGAC
>JBBSGA010000426.1:0-4991 GCA_038254585.1 Chloroflexales bacterium
CGTTGTTCTGGCCCGGCCGCGGTCCCATCCCGCGGTCGCCGCCGAAGCCGCCGCGATCACCGTTACCGCGGCCGCGGTCGCCGAAGCTGCCGCGGGCACCGCCGTCGTTACCGCGGCCGCGATCGCCGCCGAAGCCACCCCGATCACCGCGTGGTCCGCCCCGATCGCCGCCGAAGCCACCCCGGTCGCCGCCGCTGCGCCGTGGTGCCGCCCCGGCTGCCTTGCGCTGGTCGGCGGTCTCACCCGTCAGGATCGCGCGGCGCGACAGGCTGACCTTACCCGTGCCAGCCTCGACGTCGATGACCATGACCTTGAGCTCGTCGCCGATCTTCAGCACGTCGTCGACGTTCTCGACGCGACCCTCCGCCAGCTCCGAGACGTGCACCATGCCGTCTTTGCCCGGCGTCAGGTTCACGAAGGCGCCGTAGGGCATGATCCGCACGACCTTGCCCGTGAAGACCTCGCCGACCTTGATCTCGCGCGTCAGCCCTTCGATACGCGCCTGTGCGAGCTCGGCGCCTTTCGCGTCGGCCGTGGTGATGAAGACGCGGCCGTCGTCCTCGACGTCGATCTGCGCGCCCGACTCCTCGATGATCGAGCGGATCATCTTGCCGCCCGGCCCGATCACCGCCCCGATCTTCTCAGGGTTGATCTGCAGCGTGATGATGCGCGGCGCGGTCTCGGCTAGCTCGCGGCGCGGCGTCCGGATCACCTCGGTCATCTTGCCGAGGATGAACTGCCGCCCCTCGCGTGCCTGGGCGAACGCCGTGCGCATGATCTCGTAGGTGATGCCGGTTGTCTTGATATCCATCTGCAGTGCTGTGACGCCGTCGTTGGTGCCGGCAACCTTGAAATCCATGTCGCCGAGGTTGTCCTCGATGCCCTGGATGTCGGTCAGCACCTGGAAGCGGCCCTCACCGCCGGTAATCAAGCCCATCGCGATCCCGGCCACCGGCTTGTGCAGCGGCACGCCCGCGTCCATTAGGGCCAGCGACGACCCGCAGACCGACGCCATCGACGACGAGCCGTTCGAGGCCAGCGTCTCCGAGACGAGGCGCATCGTATACGGAAACTCGTCCTCGTCGGGCAGAACCGCGTAGAGCGCCCGCTCTGCCAGGTGGCCGTGCCCGATGTCACGCCGCTTCGGACCGCGCAACGGCCGTGCCTCGCCCGTCGAGAACGGCGGGAAGTTGTAGTGGTGGATGTAGCGCTTGCTGGTCTCGATTCCCAGATCGTCGAGTCGCTGGATGTCGCCGGGCGATCCCAGTGTTGCGACGGTCAGGACTTGCGTCTGGCCGCGGGTGAAAAGCCCCGAGCCGTGGACGCGCGGCAGGATGCCGACCTCGACCGAGATCGGGCGGATATCCTTTGGTCCACGTCCGTCGACGCGCAGACCATGCTCGAGAATGGCCGAGCGAACCTCTTCTTTGAGCAGCCCGTCGAACGCCTTGTCGACCACCTTGGTGCGGGCGGCAAGCTCGGCCTCGGGGACGTCCTTGGTGAGCTCCGCTCGCACTTCGTCCTTGAGCGCTGCCGTCGCATCCTGCCGTGCCTGTTTGTCCGGGTTGTTGACGGCAGTACGCAGTCGATCGCCCATGAACGCGCCGATCGCGTCCGAGAGGCTCGTATCCTTGGCCGGCGCCACGAATTCGCGCTTCGGCCGGCCGATCTGCTCGTGCAGCTGATCCTGGAGATCGCAGAGCTGCTTGCACAGGGTATGTCCGGCGATCACGCCTTCGAGCATCTCGTCTTCGTTCAGCTCGTGCGCGCCTGCCTCGACCATCAGGACGGCTTCGCGTGTTCCGGCGACGATCAAGTCGAGCCGGCTCTTATCCATATCCGGCATCAGCGGGTTGACGACGACCTGGTCGTCGATATGGCCTACCAGCGCCGCGCCGACCGGTCCCGCGAAGGGAATGTCCGAGATGTGCAGCGCGGCCGAGGCTGCCACGATCGAGAGCGGGCCCGGGTCGTTGATCTGGTCCGTCGCGAGCGTAGTGATGATCACCTGCACGTCGTTGGCGTAGCCCTTGGGAAAGAGCGGCCGCAGCGGCCGGTCCGTCAGCCGCGCCGTCAGAATCGCCGTCTCCGTGGGACGGCCCTCTCGCTTGAAGAATGACCCGGGGATTTTACCCGCCGAGTACATCCGCTCTTCGTAGTCGACGGTCAGCGGAAAGAAATCTACGCCCTCGCGCGGCTCGCGCGCTCCTACGACGGTGGCCAGCAGCACCGTCTCGCCATACGTCGCCAGAACCGCTCCATCGGCCTGAGGTGCCAATCTGCCGGCTTCCAGCGTTAGTGTCCGGCCCGCGATTTCAGCCTGTACGCGGGCTACCTTGTGTTGTTCGTCGGCCATGCCTTCCAATTTTCCTTTGTCGAGCGCCACGACGCGCTCCCTAGGGGAGCAGGTTAGGCACTGGAGACTGCTCGCAACGACGGTGTCCCCGCTTGTTACGCTCATGCTCCAATTCCTAACGCGCTCCCAATTCGTACCTCTACCTACGACAAACGCCCGGAGGCAACACGGGTGCCCCGGGCGTTCCGATCCTCGCTCCGCACGAACCGACCAATGCTACCCGCGCAGGCCCAGCCGCTCGATGAGTTGCTGGTACCGCGGCCTATCTTTGCCCCGCAGGTAGGCCAGGAGCCGGCGGCGGCGACCCACTAGCTTGAGCAGCCCACGGCGACTGTGATGATCGTGCGCATGTGTACGCAAGTGGTCGATAAGCTGGTTGATACGCTCCGTCAGCAGCGCTATCTGTACGTCGGCGGAACCAGTATCAGTTCCGTGGACCTGGTAATCGCCGATCAGCTGCGACCGCTGCTCTTTTTCCAATGCCATCGAAATGCCCCTCCACATAATCGCGCCGGGGTCTGGGCGGACCCCGCGTTCATCTATCAAGCCGGTATTATACCACGTCCGGCTGTAGCTCCTCGCATCACGGGAGCGAGCCTGATCGCTCGATGGGGACGGACGCCGCCTAAAAACCCACCTTCACCAGCGTTTGTCCCTTGCGATCCTCCGGGTACCCGACGCCTTCGTGGACCAGACCGACGAAGAAGTACATCTTATCCTCGCGCTGCTGGATCGTGACGGTGCCTGTAATCGTCACCTCTTCTCCCGGATTGAGCAGATCCGCAACGCCCGGCTCGTGCCACTTGTCAAGGGGCCGTTGTGAGAGCGCCCACCGGAAGGGGTAACCGTGTCCGCCGCCCCAGTCGAGACCGGCCCGCCAATAGCCCCCGCCTTTTTCGGCCCAGCGCTGGTCTTCGATCGCTGAGAATGGGAGGTTCGTCGTGTAGTGGTAGCCAGAAGCCGGCCCCTGCGTACGAATCGGTACGTCGCCGGTGTTCTTGACCTTGACGGTTACGGTAATTGTGTTGCCGAGGGCGATGGCCGTCGGCGCGATATTGATATAGCTGATGTGGGCTTCAGCCCGTCCGGGCGCTTCTATCTTAAGCGTTCCTTTACGCTGCACGATGTTGCCGACACGATCCGCGGCCTGGACGGTATAGGTGTAAGTGCCGGTCGGCAGTAGCGATCCGTCCGGGCGCTTTCCGTCCCAGATGTGGCTCTGTTCGTAGGGCCCTTCTTCCAGATTTGTGATGAACGGGATCGTTTCCTTGCCGTTGCCGATGTTGATGGTCACGGTAGCCGTGATCGGCAGCCGGTAAGAAAAGTTGGCTACGTCGTCAATCGCATCTTCGTTGGGTGTGACGACCGCGGGGAAGACCTTCAAGCCTTCGACCAGCGGCGGTGTCAACGCCGCGTCCCGCACCGTGATCTTGCCGATCTGGGTTTCGGGCGGTCCGCCGGCTTCCGCTGCCGCCTCGACGGTGAAGGTATAGTCGCCGTTCGGCAGCACACGCTGGACGAAGGGCGGCTCATCGCTCTGGACGGTGCCGTCGAAGCGCAGGCTGTAGGGCTGGCTGGTCGGAACGCGCAGCAGATTGTCCCGCAAGACGTAGCGTTTGTGGGTGGCCGCATTCTCAAGGTAGATCTTAACCCGCGACCGCTGGCCGATGGTATAGAAAATGGTCAACCCATCGTCGTGGCCATCTCCGTTCGGCGTGATCAGGCCGGCCGAGGCGCGTACGTTGCTCAGAGGCGTAACCGGCCCACAGTTTGAAAGGAGCAGCAGAAGCGCCGCGCCCACTACCCCGACGAGAGCAGTGCAGCTCGAGAGTCGCCGCGCCGCCGGGGAGGTAAACAAAGCTGTCATCTCGAATCCACTGTCGTGATATGCCGTCCCAGCTCTTGGGGCTCTACGCCTTGTCCGTCGCCGATTTGGCGTGCAGCGCCTGCGTGACCTGCGATTCTCTACCATAGTGGCGCTCGAAAAGCAGGAGCGCCAGCAGGCCCAGGGTGACGCCGAACCAGAGGGTGCAGAAGCGGATCACGATCGTCGCCGCCGCTGCCGTCGCCTGCGTCATCGTCGGCAGCAGGAGCAACAGCAGGCCGGCGCTCGACGCCTCCGAGACTCCTAGGCCTCCCGGAAGGAACGACACCAGACCGAAGAGCGTAGACGCCGCGAAGATGAAGGTTGCCACGAGCAGCAGATGGCCCGTACTCCCGAGCCCAAACCCGCGCAGGACGTACCAGAAGGCGAGGCACTCGCCGAACCAGGAGATGGTGCTGAGCACCGTCGAGATCAGTAGGAGCCGCCACGAAAGCAGCGCAAAGCTCGACGCATAGAACGTACGGATCTGAGGCGCGACACGGTGCAGAAGCGGCAATCCCTCGGTGGCGTCGATCAGCCTCGTCGCCAGCGGCTTGTACTGCAGAGCGGCGAGCGCAAGCGCGCCTCCGGTCAACAGTGCCCAGAAGAGCGGCCGCGCCGCGGGGTAGAGGTTCAGGCCGGCTGCCATCAGCAGCAGCATTGCCAGGCCATCGGTGAGGCGCTCTGCCAGTACGATCGGCGCGGATGCGCTGACGGAGGTGTTGTTCACCCGCTTGAGCAGGTAGGACTTGAAAACCTCACCCACCTTCC
>JBBSGA010000427.1:0-4981 GCA_038254585.1 Chloroflexales bacterium
CGACTAGTGAAGCGTTTGGAGGGATTGGGCTACGAGGTGTCGTTGACGGCAGTAGCACCGAGTGGCGAAAGCTTCATGCTCGATGTCGCTGTTGAACACCCCCCCGGCCTGCCAAGATGATTTTCATAGCAACACAGAGGGGTTGATGGGTATGGAACCTATCAAGCAGGGACCTACGAGTCGATCAGTAACGTAAGCATCAAAACCGAGTAGCACCTTCCATAGTACTGCGGCTACCTGTCCCTCACATTGGTGCCTCTGCTTCGGTGGGGCGTCGTTGTGCGCCTGGCGTATGCTTGGAAGGCTACGTCACCTCAAGAGTGTAGCGAAAGGGAACGTGTATCCAATGTATACCATTGTGGAGCGTCGAAAGGCAAACCAAGAGCGTCTCCCAGAAACGATGCAGCGTGCACAGAGCGAGTTCTTCCCCAAGCTGCAGCAAGCCCCCGGCTTTATCGGCTTCTACGTCGTCGCAGATGAGCCAAATGGCATCAACGCGGCGGTCATCGTCTGGGAGAGTAAAGAGCAGGCTGACGCCTTCGAAGCAGTGTATAGCGGCTGGATGCAGACGCTCGAAGAGTTTGGGCATACCCTCCAGACTGAGAATCGCGGCGAAACAGTCATCACGATCGAGCCTGAACGGTAATTAGAGTCCACCGTCTGCAGGAGCAGCTTTCCACCCCACATGTTCCGCCCCTGCCTTCATCGGTGGGGGCGTTCGTGCGTCCTGAGGCTTACAGACGGTCATAGAGCACGTTAGTGTATGCTGGGAGACTTCTGGTATGTGCAGCAGTGAGTGAGCCAACGAAACGTGTCCTGTGGCTCGATGATTTACCCTACCGAAGATTGGCAGATCGACCACCCCAGTCCTCGGGGGCGACATCAGCGACTGATTGTGTAAATGTCCAACGATGACCACCCAGATCTTCGACAGTATATTGGCGTTCACCGAAGGGATACGTCTCTGGGGCACTCAAGATGTGTGCTCCAGATCGTCTCGTCTGCTCGAAGTGGCTGTCAACATCCACGACCTGGACGTTGACGTCATGGGTCACCTCACCCGAGCGGGGCGGCCGAAACGTTGCCTGGTCACCCCAGCCTGGCGACTGACCTTGACGTGGACCGACGAGGAAGACGGCGCCTTCGCCGACAGCGAGCTGTGCTCCTGCAAGATTGCCTTCCGGTCCATAGCGGAAACGTTCCACGAAGCCGAAGGTTTCGCACAGCCAATTGATGGCAGTTCCGACATCCTCATAAACAAGACTGGGGGCGATCGGGCCTGGTGCTGCTGAGCGGTTCACAACCATCGTTCCTCCTCGCGTGAGCAGTCGAGGAGTGAGGACCACGAACAGCGGTCTCCCCCTCGTTCACATCGCGAACATAGTAGCACGGCCTTGCCCCTTGCCCCCTTTCGCCCCACCTGAGCCATCCCACGCGCTCACTGCGGCCCATTGGCGCCCCTGGTGTATGCTGGGGGCGTCGTTATGTAAGGAGCTGCACAGTGACGAACTTCCCACTGGCAACCATCCCCGCAACTGAAGTACGCGTGCTTCATTCAGCGCTGGCCAACCAGGACTACCAGATCTCCGTGGCTCTCCCTTTTCACTATGACGAGCACCCGGAGAAAGTCTGGCCGGTGATCTATGTTCTGGATGCCAACCTGTACTTCGGGATGGTCACCGAGATGGTGCGAGCAATGAACATTCGCGTTCCGTTTTGTAACGAGCTGCCCGATGCATTCATCGTCGGTATCGGCTATCCGGTTAGTGGCTCATTACTGGAACAACTCCACCAGGTGATGCATCTTCGGGCGCGAGATTTTACGCCTGCACGGGAAGAGGAAACAGAGCAGTTCATGCAACAGTATTTTCCTATCCCGAACTATCCCATCATATCCGGCAATCAAGATGCTTTCCTCCAATTCATCCAGCAGGAACTGGTGCCCTTGATTGACGCTGACTATCGTACTGACCCAGTCGATAGGACATTACTGGGGCATTCTATGGGCGGTAACTTTGCCGTGTATACGCTCTTCCAGCGCCCGCAGTTGTTCCAACGCTATGTGGTAGCAGACGGAGGTGTGAATCTCAACGAAGAGCAGCACTATGCCGAACACCACGACAGCCTCCCGGTTCGCCTGCACCTTGTGATGGACGATAAGTTGAGCGATGAGGATGTGGCTAGTTTAGAATCGTCCATTGCTACACTGGAAAGCCGGCGGTATGCTGGCTTCACACTGACTCATCAGATAATTCCTAATTGGCCCTAAACTAGCGAAGCTGTCACCAGCCGCAATCTAGCCCTATGGAACTCCCCTGGCGCTCGAAGCTACGCCCGTCGAGCGCCAGGGGCCATTTTCGTTCGCTATGCTGCCATACCTTCTATGACCAAGCGTTCCTGCATGTCCAGCTGGAACAGCCCGTAGGGGTTGACATGACTATAAATGAGCGGCGTCAAGGCTCGTAAATCCTCTGCTTTCAGCACGTTTTTCCAATGTGGTTCAGCCAGCACCTGCTGGATCATTAGGGTGTTCACGGATTATCTCGTGATTTCGTTGGCCTGATTCGTGATTCATGTGCACCCATATGTAGGTCACAGCGTTCCCCAGTGGCCATCTGGTGGAGTGACAAGGCTCCTAGCGTCAAACTCGGCGGAGATGCCCTCTCGACCGCAGTTGCTGCGGGAACCAAGGAGCCACTGGCGGTGTATTCAACGTGAACATGTGCGGGGGCCAGTCTGACTGCGGGTGGCGCCATGCTTGTGCTGGTTGTCTACGCCCCTGGCGGAAGAAAGTAATGGCAGCTTTTACCCTCAATCGGTCATCAACGGATCCAAGCATCTTCGCGGTGGTCGGGCCGGATGGCCAAGCTGTCACGATGATCAACCAGTTTCTTCAGTCGCTGGCGCTCCGTGGCCGGTCGGCCTACACCTTGCGGTCATATGCCCACGGCCTGGCCCATTTCTTCGATTGGCTTCACACCGCGCGGCAGTCGGTTGACGACGTCACCCCGCACACGATCGAAGCCTACCTGACCACGTTGAGTACGACGCCCAAAGGGGGCGCCTGTCCCGCCGATCCGCGCACGGCCGGCCAGGTGCACCCGGTCACCCGCAAGGCCGCGCCCGCCGTCCTCCGGCAACCCAGAACGCTCAATCATCGCTTGAGTGTCCTGGCTGCGTTCTTTGCCCACCAGATTCAGCAGGATACCGCCCGCGGGACGGGACCCTGGGCCTATCGCACCAATCCTGTTCTAACCAGCACAGCTGGGAGCACCACGGGGCACGGCATGCCTGGTCGCGATGCGCCGAAACGTGGGAAAGCCGCTGATCTGCGTCGCCGTGTGCCGCGTCAGGCTCACCACCTGGTCGAGCCCGCCTTGGCCGAGCAGTTGATTGCCACCGCACGCTCTTGGCGCGACAAAGCGATCCTCACCCTGCTCTATCGCACCGGCCAACGGATCGGCGATTGGAGTGCATTCGCGGGTCGGCACGGGATTCTGGGCATGACGCTCGTGGATGTCGACGAGCGCGCTCGCTGCATCATCGTGCGCCTGAAGGGCGCGCGGGACGAACATCAGGTGCCCGTGACGGATGACTTCTGGCCGCTCCTCCAGCAGTACCTCAGGTACGAACGGCGGGCCGATCCGTCCGTGACCGCGCTCTGGCTCGAATTGCGGAAGGGCCACGGCAAGCCCTTGTCCTACGCCGCCTTCGAGTCGGCGCTCCGGTACATCGGCCGCAAGCTGGGCGCCAACGTCAATGCGCACATGTTTCGCCACACCCTCGCGCAAGCCATGGTCGATCAGGGTCAGCTGAAGGTCGCCCAGGAGGTCCTCGGGCATCGGCACCTGACGACCACCGCCGACAGCTATGCGCACGTTGACCAAGGCGCCATGGTCGAGGCGCTTCAGGCGGTCAAAAGCCGCTTCGATAGCCAGAGCACGAATCGCGAGGCTCCTCCTGGTGGATCAGGGAGTCTGGCGACCGGCCGCTACGTCTTCGCCTATGACGCGGCCACCCTCGAGGAACTGGAACAAGCGGTCACCCAGCGACCGGTGGCGCCAGAATAGGAGGCGACGATCATGGACGCAGCGGGAACGATCGATGCCCCTGCACCGTCCATCCTCGCCCATGGCACCTACGATCGGCACGTGCTTTTTGCGCACCTTGTGGCTGCGGTTGCGACCATGCGGTTTGACCCGGAAGTGCGCCGGCAGATCCTGCATGCCGCCCAGGCGCTGTGTAAGGTGCTGGACCAGTGTACCGGATCGACGCTGCAGGAGCGCTGGCAGGCTTTCGAGCAGCGGGTCTGACCGGACTGGCTGGTCGGACGCCCCCGTCCACCGGGGAAATGGTGGACGGGTGGCGTGCGGGTGATCGTCACGGCGCGCCTCGTCCGCCCCGGCTGGGACCTCCTCTGTACCACCTATACCGCGACCTGGGTGGCGCGGCTCCCGCCCGATGATCCGCTGGCACAACAAGCTGCGTTGTTGAAAGACACATTAGTGGCGCTCACCTGGGCACGCCCAGAGATGCGGGCGGCCGCCCTGAATGCCGGCCTCCGGCTCTTGCTCGCCCACGGCTATGTATCCGTGCACCAGATCACCGAGCAGGATCTGCTGGCGATACCCGCTGCGGCCGAGCTGGGCAGCGATACACTGGATGCCGCCCTGTGCGTATTGGGCATCTTCGCCCGCACCCCCAAACGCGCCGCCAGCCGGCATGCCCGCACGCCTCGCCGTTCACCAGCGGAACTGGTGGCGGTCGCGGCCATTCCGGAGCACTTCCGTGCGATCACCGCGCTGTACCTGGAGACCTATGCGGCGCGTATTAGTCAGGTCTACGCCACCTTGCAGCACAAGGTCTATTGAACGAAGCGCTTCGCGCAGGTAGTCTCGTTCGTACCCCTGCTCGCTCTGGTCCTGGTATCCATGTTGACACACGTCCTCCTGCTGGTTTTTTAAGCGACAGGAGGAATCCC
>JBBSGA010000428.1:0-4979 GCA_038254585.1 Chloroflexales bacterium
GCGAAACGCGTAGCCGAGAAAGTCAAATGATTGGTTCGGAAAGTCCCCACGCCGGTTCGTATCCTTGCAGTAGACGAGCTTCGTCTTCTGCGGATGGAGAGCCAGCCTGCAGGCTGCAAATCGGACCTCCAGGGCATTCCATAACGCTTGTGCCTCTTCTGCGCTTCGGCAGTGGCAGAGGATGTCGTCCGCGTATCTTTCGAACGGGATGCCGGGATAGGTTCTCGCCATCCACGCATCGAAAGCATAGTGCAGAAACAGATTCGCAAGGCAGGGGCTTATGGCCCCGCCCTGCGGCGTTCCTGCCGCGCGGGACACCAAGCTCCCGTCCTCCATTTGGGCCGGAACCTTCAACCAACGCTCGATATAGAGAAGCGCCCAAGCGCAGTCCGTATGTTTGCGGACCGCCTTGAGCAACAGCTCCCAGTCGATGCTGTCGAAGTAGCCCTTTACGTCGATGTCGAGCGTCCAGTCATATCGCCAGCATCGCTGACGAGCTTTCCGGACTGCATCGATCGCCGATCGGCGGGGTCGGTATCCGTAGGAGTCCTCGTGGAAAATCGGCTCCAGGATGGGCTCCAGATACCGCTTGACGATTTCCTGAGCGATTCTGTCGGCAACCGTCGGTATCCCCAACGGCCGTGTTTCCGTCTTGCTGTCGCCCTTTGGAATGTTGTCGATGGCTGTCTGAATCCGCGTAAATCCGGCGACATTTGATGCTGACGGCGCAGCAGCGAACGCCGAGCAGGTAGACGGGCGGAGGGGGGCGACGCGGCCTGGCTCGTTGCAGTGCATGGCAGGCTGACGCTTTGGCGGACAGCGGGTAAAGGCTTCCGTGATCGAGGGGCAAGCACGGCGCCGATCTGAACTTGGCGGTTACGCTCGACGCCGTGCCCCCACACCGTGTCGGACACGCATGCGGGGCGAGTATCGCGGCAATCGTGGCGTTCGTCCACGTGATGTCTGCCAATTCGATGGCGACGACGCCGCGTCAGCCCGACTGTTCGTGTGTGCGGGATGTCGCTGCCAGGTGCTGATCTGCACCGGCTGCGACCGCGGCCAGATCTACTGCGCCGGAAACTGTGCCCCGCATGCCCGGCGCCTCAGCCAGCTTGCCGCCGGACGGCGCTATCAAACCGGTCGTCGGGGGCGGCTCGCCCATGCGGTGCGGGCGCGTCGCTACCGGGCGCGCGGTAAGAAAGTGACGCATCACGGTTCACCCCATCCTCCAACCGATGGTCTGCTGGCGCTCAGCTCGCCGGTGAGCGCGAGCGACGCAAAAGTCTCGACGGATCGGCCGTCGCCGTCGGCCTCGTACTGTCACTGGTGCGGACGGCGATGTTTGGCGCTCGTCCGGCAGGGGTTTGCGCGTCGCCGGGTTCGTCGCGGGGGCGTGGGCAAAACGATCGGACGGGACGCGACCATGGTGACACCGCCTGACATCGAGGCGCAGATCTTGCGCTTCTACCACGCCGAAAAATGGACCATCGGCACCATCGCGCGTCAGTTGCACATCCATAACGGCGTCGTGCGGCGCGTCTTGACTCAGGCCGGGGTGCCGAAGATCGGGCCGAAGCCGCGAAAGTCTCTGGTCGAGGCGTATCTGCCGTTCATCCACCAAACACTGGCGACATTCCCGGCACTGACCGCTAGCCGGCTCTACGCGATGGTCCGCGAACGCGGCTACCAAGGTCGGCCGGATCACTTCCGTCACCTCATCTCCTGCCATCGGCCACGCCGCAAGGCCGAGGCCTACCTGCGTTTGCGTTGCCTGCCGGGCGAAGAGGCTCAAATCGACTGGGCCCACTTTGGCCACCTCGAGATCGGCCGGGCCCGACGTCCGCTGATGGCGTTCGTCATGGTGCTGAGCTACTCGCGCCAGATATTCCTGCGCTTTTTCCTCGACGCACGCATGGAGAACTTCCTGCGCGGCCACGTTGCCGCGCTCTCCGCTTGGGGTGGTGTACCTCGTGTCCTACTGTACGATAATCTGAAAAGCGTCGTGCTCGAACGACGCGGCGATGCGATCCGCTTTCATCCCACGTTGCTGGGCTTTGCCGGGGAGTATCGATACGAACCGCGCCCAGTAGCCGTGGCACGAGGGAACGAAAAAGGTCGCGTGGAACGAGCCATACGGTTCGTCCGAGACTCGTTCTTTGCCGCGCGCAGCTTCTCCGATCTCGATGACCTCAACGCTCAGGCCGAGGCCTGGTGCATGGGCCCGGCCGCCGATCGGCGCTGCCCGGATCAACCCGAACGCACCGTCCGAGAGGTGTTCGACGAGGAACGGTCGCGCCTGCTCGCACTGCCAGCTAACCCGGCGCCGGTGCTCGAGCATGTCGTGGTGTCGGTTGGCAAGACGCCCTACGTCCGCTTCGACCTGAACGATTACTCCGTCCCGTTCGGCTATGTCCGCCGCCAACTGACCGTGCTCGCCGATCCGCACGAGCTCCGCATCGTCGACGGCGCCGACGTGCTCGCCCGTCATCGGCGCAGCTACGACCGCGGCGCTCAGATCGAGGACGCCGCCCATATCCAGGAATTGGTCGACCACAAACACGCGGCGCGCCAGCACCGCGGCACCGATCGCCTCTTGCAGGCCGCGCCCGCCAGCCAGACACTGCTCATGCGCGCGGCCGAGCGCGGCGCCAATCTCGGCGCCATCACAATCGGTTTGCTCCATCTCCTCGAACGTTACGGCGCCGCCGCACTGCAGGACGCCATCCTGGAGGCGTTGGCGCGCGACGTGCCCCACCCCAACGCCGTGCGCCTCGCCCTCGAACGCGGACGCGAGCAGCACGGCGATGTGCCGCCGGTGGCGCTCGTGCTGCCGGCGCATGTTCAGGCGCGCGACGTGCCCGTGCGACCGCATCCCTTGGAAAATTACGACCAGCTCAAGGATCGCCGCAATGATTGAGCGCGACACGCAACAGGCCCGCGCCGGCGCGCTCAACCTGCACGGACTGCTCGCGCATTGGAGCGAGGTGGCCGGACAAGCCTGGGTCAGTACGCTGCTCGGCTGGGAGGAACAGGAGCGTGCCCGCCGCAGCCTGGAGCGCCGGCTGCGCACGGCGCGGATCGGTCGCTTCAAGCCGATCTGCGATTTCGATTGGAGCTGGCCCAAGCGCTGCGACCGCGTCGCCGTCGAAGCCCTGATGACGCTCGAGTTCCTTGGCGATGCCACCAATGTCGTGCTCGTCGGTCCGAACGGCGTCGGCAAGTCGATGCTGGCACAGAACATCGCCCACCAGGCGCTGATCGAGGGGCATACCGTGCTATTCACCAGCGCCGGCCAACTGCTCGGTGATCTCGCCTCCCTGGAAAGCGACGCAGCACTCCGTCGTCGCCTGCGACATTACGCTCGGCCACAGCTGCTCATCGTTGATGAAGTAGGCTATTTGTCCTACTCCAATCGTCACGCCGACCTGATGTTCGAGCTGATTTCGCGGCGCTATCAGAACAAAAGCACGCTGATCACCACCAATCGTCCCTTTGCCGAATGGCGTGAGGTGTTCCCAAACGCCGCCTGCGTGGTCTCGCTCGTCGACCGCCTTGTCCACAACGCCGAGATCGTCGCCATCGAGGGTGAATCCTACCGCCTCAAAGAGGCTCACGACCGAACCGAGCTACGCGCTCGCCGGCGCACAGCCAAGTCATGACAAAGCCGCCAGGCACGAAGCGTCTCTGACGGCTCGTCGACGACCAGAATACGGCGCTCGTCCAAACAGCCATCCTGTAGTTCGATCAAGACGGCCATCCCGTCGTCCCGACCTGCGCTCACCCCTGCCGACGCGCGCAGCAGCCGTCAAGGATGGCCGCAGGCCACCGCGCAGCGGCTTGTCCTTGACGGTTGCGAGCACGACGGCACCATCCACGCAGAAGGACGACAATCTCATCGACCCGATGTCGCCGTTTATGCGCGCATCCTTGCAGCCGCTAACAAATGTCGACCCGTCGAACCGGTGGAGGAAAGTAGCTCCCCGAAGACATGCGGTTCCAGAGCTTGTAGAGGTTGGTCGATAGATCAGCCTCGAAGTCCGCAACCGTCTGTCCATCCACTCCAGCCGCTCCTTGATTGGCCTTCACCTTCTTGAAGGCCTCCCAGACTTCCCGTTTCGGAATGTCGAACGGCTTTGCCTTGTCCACAGAGCTCCTCCCGTTACCGGTTGGCTCTGAGCCGCGGCTGAACAACGCAGCCCCTTCGGTCCGATGCCATTACAGCACCCTCAACCCTACTACGGGCCGCTCCGCCCCTGTGCTCCGCATCAGTACTCTGGCCCTCGCGGTTTCAGCCGCTCGGACGTCTCCCTTCGCATCGGAGCGACAGGTTCTCACGTTCCATACAAGAGCCTGATCCGGCTTCGCGCCGCCTATATGCCGGATGCCGCTCGGGCAGACTTCAGGACCACCCCCGAGCTTATCCCGGGAACTAGACGCACCCCCGGTTTCGACATCATCCTTGGCATTTCGACACGTCATCAGCGGTTCGCTCTCGCTCGCCTCTCCGGATCATACCTGACGGGATCAAGTCCCGCCTTTTGCTGCAACGCTCACAACCATCGCTTTTAACGACAGCAGCTTGCAGTGTTTGACGCCTGCACCTGACCGCCGGCGTCGAGGGGCCTACCCTCATCTCTCATACAGCTCCACATCTCCGACCTAGGAAATGTGTTCGTGACACACCATCCAAATGCCATTTGTCCCCGGCTTCTCCGTGTACCAACGCCACGATTGAGGTAAACGTTATGGTCTATGCTCTCAACCGCATGCTGGATCTGGGACGCCCGAACTACGCCCGCATCGCCTGACCCCGGACGGGGATGGGATCAGCATGTCCTTTGACTTGATCCCTGCAACACGGCAGCGCGCGCGCGACGCCTCACCCATCGGTGGAGAACAGCTTGCGCTCGATCCGGGTCAGCCGCTCGCCGCCCGCTTCCGTCACCAGCACGGTGTCGCTGAACGCTAGGCCCTGGGCC
>JBBSGA010000429.1:0-4976 GCA_038254585.1 Chloroflexales bacterium
GCGGGCGGGTGGGGTGGGGTGGGGGGGGCGGGACCCATCCGGGCTCCTACCGCCTCGGCCAGGCGGCGCGCCGCCGCCACGTCTGGCGAATGTTGCTTACGGGACGCGGCCATGCGAAAGCATCTGCCCCGCTCGAGCATTTCGTTGCATTGGCCGCGTTGACGACCACCTGGAAGCCCTACGATGATTTGCGTGTGAAGAGCGCGTCGGCATCCTTTTTGATGGCTGCGGCGACATCAGCTGCCGGTTTTGCGTTAGTCCACAGCTGATCCATAGCTGGAGTGACCACCCGTTGGAACACTTCCGGCCAGCGCGCGTGCACCGGATCGCGCACGACATACTTCTGGGCTTGAGCAAAAGCAGCGCTGTGCTTCGGGGGTATCTTCGGATCCTGGAAATCCTTCGACTCGATCACTGATACGCGCGCCGGAGTCGTCGCGCCTACCCGCACTTCGTCGAGCTCGGCATCCTTGCTGGCGATCGCCTTCAGGAATTGCCATGCCACATCCGGATTCTTCGTGCCCGCCGCGATCGCCCACCCCGAGCCGCCGCCGCCAGTACCACGCCGCTGGGCTTTGCCGATCGGCAGCGTCGCAACGTCCCAGCGGAACGACTTGATCGTGCGATACTGGTTGACCGACGACGGATTGTTGATCATCATCGCTACCTTGCCGCTGGCAAACAGCTCGAAGCCGCCGGTCTCCGACTCGACATCCGGTCGCGGCGCAACCTGGTGTTTGTAGATCAGATCCTGCACGAATTGCAGAGCCTCGAGCGCTGCGGGCTCGGTCAGCGCGATCGCCGTTGCGAGGCCGCGGTCGTCCTTCGTGACCACCGTGCCGCCGTTGCAGTAGACCCAGGAGGCCCACGGCCGCCAGGCGCGATTCACCAGGAAGCCCCACTGGCTCGTCCGACTGCCCTCGCGCTTCGTCAGCTTGGTGGCAATCTCGAGGAAGTGATCGAAGGTAAACGTCTTGTCTTCCCAGTCGGCGGGCGGTAGTTCGATCCCGGCCTGCTCGAGAAGATCGACGTTGTAGAAGACGTTCTGATGCCCAAAGTCGCGCGGCAGCGCATACAGCGCGCCGCCCCACCGGTACAGCTCGAGCGCTTCCGGTCGAAAGTCCGCGAGATCGTACTTGTCCTGAGTGATCTGCTCGTCAAGACGCAGGTGGAGCTTCTTCTCGGCGACGGTAACGATCGGCGTGACCTCCTGCAGGTAGCGGTAGATGTCGGGAGGTGTCCCGGCGGCGAAGAGGGTCTGGATTTTCGTATTGTAATCCGTCCCTGGCACCACCTGGTGGTTGACCTTGACGTTGGGATGGTCGGCCATGAACTTTTTGGCCCATTCGTCACGCACCTTGATATGGCCGTCGTTGATGGTATCCACGACGAAGGTGAGCGTCGTGCTGCCGGTGGCCGGCGCGGCCGGAGCACTGGTCGCGGCTACACCACTTACGGGAGCACTCGCCGACGGCTGTGCCGCAGGGGCGGCGGGCGGAGTCCCGCAGCCCGCAAGACCACTCACCGCCAGTGCGCCGAGTGCGCCGGCCCTGAGAAATTCGCGCCGATTGACGTTCCGACGTGTACTCACGATGTACCTCCTCTGTTGGCGATGGACGAGTGCTTTTCGAGTCAGACGAGCTCACGTCTTCACGCCGGTGAAGACGATCCCCTGGATGAAGTAGCGTTGAGCCGCGAAAAAGATAATGAGCACCGGCAGCATCGTCAGCAGCGAGGCGGCCATCAGTAAATGCCAGCTGGTGCTGGCCTCGCCCTGAAACAGCCGGAGCCCCAGCGCCAGCGTGAAATGCTCGCGGCTCTGCAAATAGATCAAAGGTGTGAGAAAGTCGTTCCAGGTGCCGTTGAAGACCAGGATGATCACCGCGGCGATGGCCGGGGCCGACTGCGGCAGGATGATGCGCCAGTAGACCCCAAAATTGGAACAGCCGTCGATCCGCGCGGCGTCGTCCAGCTCGCGGGGGATCGTCATGAAGAACTGGCGCATCAAGAAGGTCAGGAACGGCCCGCCGAAGAAATCTGGTACGACGAGCGGTAGAAACGTGTCGATCCAGCCGAGCTTCTTGAAGAGAATGAACTGCGGGATCAGCGTTACTTGTGGCGGCAACATCAGGGTCGAGAGCATGACCAGAAACATCACGTCTCGTCCCCACCACCGCAGACGTGCGAACGCGAACGCGACCAGGCTCACCGAGAGCACTTTGCCGAGGATCGCAAGGCCGGTGACGAGGACCGTATTGCCGAGATAGCGCAGGAACGGGATCGCCGTCACCGCCTCGACGTAGTTATGCCATTGCACCGGGTTAGGGATCCACTTCGGTGGAAACAGGTACAGCTCGCTCACGGGCTTGAGCGAGCTGGAGAGCATCCACGCGAGGGGGATGAACATCACGGCGACGCCGCCGAGCAATACAGCGTGGATCACCAGGTGGTGGAAGAGCTTGCGCCGGCGACGCGTCATGACGATCGGAGGAAGACCGGTTGCCGGGAGTGCCGCTCGTTTGGTCGTCATAGCCGCATTACCTCCGCTCATCGCCTTCGTAATGCACCCAGAGTGCTGAGGAGCGGAAGACCAGGAGCGTGAGTATCAGGATGTACGCAAAGAGCGCCCACGCAATCACGCTCGCGTACCCCATGCGGAAGTAGACGAAGGCATTGCGGTAGAGCTGGATCATAATGAAGTTCGTCGCGTTGTTGGGACCACCGTTGGTCATGATGAACGGCTGTGTGAAAACCTGCAGTGCGGCGATCAGGCCGGTGACGAATTGAAAGAAGAGCACCGGCGACATCATCGGCAGGGTAATGTAGCGGAAGCGCGCCCAACCGCGGGCGCCGTCGACCTCGGCCGCCTCATACAGATCCGTCGGGATGCCTTGAAGCCCCGCCAGGTAGATGATCGTGCCCGCGCCGACCCCCCACACGCTCATGAGCACGAGCGATGGCAAAGCCCAGTGCGGATCGCCCAGCCAGCTCGGCCCCTGGATGCCAACATAGGAGAGCAGCAGGTTGATCAATCCGAACTCGGGGGAAAACAGCCAGCGCCACAAGAGGGCAACCGCTACCCCGGATAAGACCGACGGAAGATAGAACGCCGTGCGATAGAAGCGCAATCCGGCGATTTCGGTATTGAGCAGCATCGCTAACCCAAGCCCGACGATCAGATGCAGCGGGACGCTCATGAACGCGTAGATCGTCGTCACCTTCAGGGATTGCAGCATCACGCTGTCGCGCAGCATCTCGCGCACATTCGCCAGTCCGGTCCAGGTTGGCGGCGAGACGAGATCCCACTCCGTAAACATCAGCGCGAACGACGCGATCATCGGTCCAAGGGTCCAGAGCACGAAGCCGATGATCCACGGAGACGCGAAGAGCCAACCTTCCAGATTCTCACGAACGGTGGGGGTAATGCGAGATCGCTTCACGTTGAGCATCATCTATCCACTACCACACGAACTGTCGGAGCAGCAAGACTGAGTGTGGATTTTCAGGCCGATCCACGGAGGACCAGCCTCCACGACTGGTGAAGTGTCCGTCCGTCGCCCGGAGCCTCCCCACAGAGACGGCTGAATAACAGCTGGGCGACATCGTCGAATGCCGCCTGGTGCGGGCCGACGGTCGTCAAGGGAGGAAAGGTCGTTTCACCTTCCGGAATATTGCCGAAGCCGACGACCGCGACCTCGTCGGGAATGCGGAGGCCGCCGTCGCGGATCGCCCAGATGGCGCTGATGGCGGCGATGTCCGACGCAGCGAAGATTGCCGACGGAGGATCGTCAAGCCTGAGCAGCCGCTGTGCGTTGGCGTAGGCCGCTTCACGCGAGTTGGAACTGCCGAGCGCGACGTGCGGGTCGGGCGCGATACCTCGCGCGTGGAGTGCGCGCTGGTAACCTGCCGCGCGCTCCGCACGACTCGCCGAGCTCCCACAATGGCCGAGAAATGCAATTCGGCGATGACCGCGGTCGAGGAGATAGGTAACGGCCTCATAGCTCGCCGCTTCACTATTGGTACGCACCACGTCGACACCGGGCACCGCGATCGAGTTGCTCAGCACGACCACGGCGAGATTGGCGCGCACGAGCTGCAGCAGCGCGTCATCCGAGAGATAGCCCGGATCGACAAACACGGCACCATCGGCGAGGCCGCGCCGCAGCTGATCGATGGCATGTGCCTCACGCTCAGGCGAGCCGCCAACCATAATAATGATGGAGTAGCCATGCGTTGCTGCTGCACCCTGGAGATGCTGCATCAGCAGATCGCACGTGGGAACGCCCAGGATCGGCAGCACCACGCAGACGCGCTCGGTCCGCCGTCTCCGCAAGCTGCGGGCCGTGTGGTTGGGAACATAGTTCAGCGCATCCACGGCGTCGAGCACGCGCTGGCGCGTCTCGTCGCGGATGTGGGCGTCGCCGCCGGCACGGCCGCTGAGGATATAGGAGACCGTGGCTTGCGATACGCCCGCAAGTCGGGCCACGTCGCGTGCGGTCACGAGTTTTTGACCGGGCGCCATACACATTACCGTGGTGATTCGCTTAATCCATGGTCGGCGAAGGACTTCGCGAGTCTCTACTACGATACGAACTTGTTCGACGATCAGGTTGAACGCCACGAAAAGGGAAGCCGGCAGGCCATGTTTGTGATACGAATAACTCGCGCCATGCTAGCATCGCACCATGTGCTTGTCAACCGTTGTTTCTGAGATCCAGTCATAACTCGAGGGAGATTTCGGGCTACGCTTCAGGAAGCCATATTTCACGACCTGCGCAATGACTGCCTTTCGCTTGCCAGTGCGATGTTCGGGATTTATGACTGGATCTCAGGAGCCTCCCATTGACAGCCGGCGTAAACTTGAATCCCGTTCGGGTTCATTCCCCGACGCTTGCGTCGTTCCTCCTTGATGGTCTATTGTGGCAGAATGAGCCAGTATATTCACAAAAGTCACAACGTCTCAGTGCTGATCTACC
>JBBSGA010000430.1:0-4975 GCA_038254585.1 Chloroflexales bacterium
GCTCCAAGATCCAGCCTTGACTGCGCGGCAGGAAATGCGGGATCCCATGGTCGGCCAGGGATGCGGCGTAACCAGGGTGCACGTAGCCAGTCATCCTTGCTCTGCTACGGCGGCACCGGCCACCACGGGAGCCTCATCCGCTTCGATACGCTCTGTCGTCCAGGTCAGGTTAGGGCGAACTACTCCACCCCAACGACCATGCCAGGCATCACGCATTTCCAGGGAGTCGCGAACGTCCAGGACGAGAACGTCGTCGTGCTGGTAGATGACAACTCCCTGATCCTGGACGACAAGCAGCTCAACTCGATGGAGGCCATCGTTCAATAGATCGCCGGGAACATGGCAGACGCTCCGAAAGAAGCCAACCGGAAATGGGCGCCCGTTCCATATCGGCTCGTGAACAGGCGCCGTGTTGAAGACTAAAACGCCTTGTTCGTTGTAGAGATGCAAACTGAGGTTCAAATACGCGCCGGGTTGCAGGTTCCAGTACTCGAATTCGATGACAAAAGGCGTCCGGATCGTGATCGGATCTGAGAGGGAGCCGCCTAGGGGCCGGGCATAAACACGATGCAGGCGCACCTTATCGTTTCCCGGCGCGGTCGCGATATCGTCCCAGGACTGTTCGGTTAACGGCGAGAACGAGGTCTGTAAGTAGTTCGCGATAACCTGGCTGGAAAGCCCGGAATCCACGATCTCCCCGGAATCCAGCCAAATCGCCCGGTTGCATAGACTTTCGACCGCCGTCATGTTGTGGCTGACGAAGAGCACAGTTCGGCCCTCCTTGGCGACATCGCCCATCCGGCCCAGACACTTTTTCTGAAAAGCGGCATCGCCAACGGCGAGCACTTCGTCGACAAAGAGGATCTCGGGCTCCAAGTGCGCGGCCACGGCAAAGGCGAGGCGCATATACATGCCGCTGGAATAGTGCTTCACGGGCGTATCGATAAACTTTTCGACCTCGGCAAAAGCCACGATCTCGTCGAACTTGCGAGCGATCTCGGCCTTCTTCATACCGAGGATGATACCGTTGAGGTAGATATTTTCGCGCCCACTTAGCTCCGGATGGAAGCCACTCCCCACTTCCAGGAGCGAGCCGACCCGGCCGTGGATCTCGGCGTAGCCTTGCGTCGGCTCGGTGATCTGTGAGAGAATTTTGAGCAGGGTGCTCTTGCCTGACCCGTTACGGCCGATGATGCCGACGGCTTCGCCACGCTTTACATCGAACGAGACATCACGCAGCGCCCACACGTGCTCACGATTTAGACGTGGACCGCGACCTGATGCGGGAGAACGACCAGACCGAACCAGGCGTCGCAGGGGACGTGCGACGGCATCGGTGACGACATCACGCAATGTCTTGTACGGCAACCGCGGCCCGATGCAATACTGCTTGCCGAGGCGATCGGCATAAATGGCAAGGTCGCTCATAGCTCACACCACATCGGCAAACGTCAATTCCATGCGTCGAAAGTAGTACATGCCACTCAAAAGGATTGCAGCCACGGTGAGCCCGGAAACGGCGAGCAGGCCGCCGGGAGCATGGGCTTTGCCTAGCAGCGCCCAGCGGAAGCCTTCTACCACGCCGGCCATAGGATTGAGACCGTAGATAGCACGCCAGCGCTCCGGCACCAGCTCACTCGGATAGGCGACGGGCGTGATGAAGAGCCAGAACTGGATCAGAAAGGGCACGACGTAGCGCACATCGCGGTATTGAACATTCAAAGCCGACAACCAGAGGCCGAACCCGAGGGCCGTCGCCGCGGCGAGCAAGACGAAGAGCGGCAACGTCCAGACTGCCGCACTCGGCATAATGCTATACCACGCCATCATGCCGATCAGCACCACGAAGGCAATCGCAAAATCGACTAATCCAACCAGAACGGCGGCCATTGGGACGATCAACCGGGGAAAATAGACCTTCGTGATCACGCGCTCGTTTTCTACGAGGCTATTGCTCGCTTGGCCGAGAGCATTAGCAAAATACATCCACGGCACGAGTGCGGTGTAGGCAAAGATGGGATAGGGGATACCGGCCGACGGGATATGTGCCAGGCGCCCGAAGAAGATACTGAAGACTACCATCGTGAAAAAGGGCTGAATGATAGCCCAGGCAGCGCCCAGGACGGTCTGCTTGTAGCGGACTTTCATGTCGCGCCACGTCAGGAAAAAGAGCAACTCATGATAGCCCGCCAGCTCTCGCAGCTTGAGGGGCACCCACCCGTTGGACGGGCGAATGATCGTGGTAGACCCGGCCGGGAAGCGCTCCCTGCCCTTAGCCAGAGTCCGCTGGATTTTCCGTTCGTGAGCAGTCATTCAGCAGCCGCTTAAGGACGGCCTCCTACGATGCGTTGTTTGCTAATCCATCCCGCTTAAATGCCGCGGTATAGTGGACTACGAGGCAGAGTGTTGCCTCTCTGACCGTGTTCAATAGAATAAACGGCTCATGCGGCCAAAAGTTACGCATCGTCGGCACCATACGAACCACTCGACCACTTGCTCCGTCGCCACAGCAAGGTCCGTGCTGAGAGAGCCCGCGGCTCGACCGTGCCGAACGGAGCGGTGATCCGCATCGTAATGGTGGTGTTTCCATAAGTCCTGTTGGTTACGCCGATGGCGGCATAAGGATTGCGAAGAGGCGCTCAGGGGATTCGGTGGCGAGCATCGAGTGCAAGGCGACGCGCAGCGTCGCCGGCTCGAAGCCGAGGGAGGGCTTATCTTGGAGCCCACAGCCGCGCCTCTCTGGCCGGGATGCTCTGCGAAACCGCTGACATGCCGTAACTTTTCTCAGCGTCCGTCGTTTAAACTACGGCAGGATGCTTCCCGGGGCGAGGGGGTGGTTGGCCTGGCGCTTGATCTCGCGGTCGCAGTGGCGCGCGCACAAAGCGGGAACCAGGAGGCGTTCGACACGATCTACGATCGCTTTGCGAACCCCGTGTTCCGCTACCTCTATGCGCGCTGTGGCAGCGTCGAGGTGGCCGAGGAGCTGGCCGGAGACCTGTGGGTGCGCGTCGTCGAGCGCCTGCCTAGCTTCCGCTTCCCGGATGAGCAGCCGGAGGGCGCTTTTGTTACATGGATGTATCGTATTGCACGCAACTTAGCGATCGACGCAAGCCGACGACGGGCCAATGGTCACGTCCCGCTTGGGGAGACAGTGGCCGGCACGGATGTCCCGCTGGACGAACGGGTGATCGGCGGAGAAAATCACCAGGAGCTGCGAACAGCGATCGAGAAGCTGAACTCGGAGCAGCGCGAAGTCGTGGTGCTTCGCTTCTTTGAGGAGCGAAGCACAGCAGAGGTAGCTGTGTTGACCGGGCGGACTGAGGGAGCGGTGAGAATCATGCAACATCGGGCACTTGGGACGCTGGCCCGTGCCCTGGGAGTGCGCCGCGGCAGACGGACTGACAATGGATCATCCTGAAAGCTTCGAAGACATCCTCCAAGCGTGCCTCGACGAGTGCCGCGCGGGCGCCGATGTTAAGGCTTGCCTCCTCAAGTTCCCGGAGCATGCCGAGGCGCTAGCGCCACTGCTGGAAGTTGCCGACGAGCTGCGCCGGTGCCCGCTGCCGGTGCTCTCCAATGCGGCGCGCGCCGCGGCATGCGATCGCGCACACGCCGCTCTGTCGCGCCGAGCCGCCGTCCCACCTCCGCGCCTGACCGTCTGGACGAGGACGCGGCCACGCCGCTTCGCCGTAGCCTGCGCCGCCGCGCTCCTGCTCGCCCTCGGCGGCCTGTGGAGCGGCGTGGCCGCCGCGCAGCGCAGTCTGCCCGGCGACCTGCTGTACGGCGTCAAGCGCGGGAGCGAGCGGCTGCGGCTCGATCTAGCCTCCAGTCCGGCGCACACGGCGGCGCTCTGCCTTGAGTTCGCCACGCGCCGGGTTGACGAGACGCTGGGACTCGTCGCCGTTGGTCGCGCGCCCGACCCGGCCGTCCTCTCCGACCTGGCGCAGGATTATGAGGAAGCCTGGCAGTCAGTCCTTCATCTACCCCCGGCTGAGAGAAATCCCTTTATCGCACGCTACAAGGAAGAAGTCTACCAGCATCGGGAGAAGCTGGCCGCCGCGCTGATCCGTCCGACCATACCCTCGGCCCGCGTGCTCCTTGAGCGCGCCCTTGGCGCTAGTGAAGCCGCGGCCGGGCGGCTCTCGCCGTCCCCGGGAGATCACGCGCTCTCGGCGACGCCGGTCGCGACGTCCATCCACCGATCCGCGACCGCGCTGGCGACCCCCACTGCCGTCGCCGCCAGAGCCACACAGCCGCCGGCAGCACGAGCCACCGATCCGCGGCCTGGCGGGGCTGATCGCGACGATGCCGGAAAGAATATAGCTGCCCAACCGACACCCCGCAGGCAGATCGGCACGGCCAGCATGGAGACTCCGAGGCCGTCTGCTGCTGCCGGCACAGCTCCACCTTCGGCTACCACCCCGCGTCCGATCAAGCCGACAGAAACGACGCGACCAGCGGCACCTCTGAAAACCACCAGCCCGACTCCGGTCCCAGCTACCGTGGAGCCAACGGCGCCGCGTGGGAAGCCGACTCCGGCTGCGGCCCCAAAACCGATCGCGCCGCCACCCCCAAGCGCTCCGCCGCGGAAGCCCAGGACTACCGCGGTGCCGAGACCGACCGCCACACCACGGTCGCCACGACAGGGATCACTATCGTCCGATCCGACTCAGTCCCCATCGCTCGACCCTACCCCTCAGTCCCCGTCGCTCGACCCTACCCCGAATGCCGGCGCGGAAGCTGCCCCCACGCCCGCGGCTACGGTAGACGGATCGTGGCGGTCTCCTCGCCCTGTCCAAGGCACGCCGACCGCGCCTCCTGTCCCGAGCCTAACAGGTACACCCGTGGAGGATCGGCAAGGGGGCAGGCCAGGCCAGGGCCCGCCGTCCGGCGGCAAGCCGCCCGAGACGCGGGTGCCGGGCCCCGCGGATAAGCGGTCGCCCAGGCACTGAAAATGCCAGCAGGCCATGCTATA
>JBBSGA010000431.1:0-4943 GCA_038254585.1 Chloroflexales bacterium
GGACGAACTTCAAATCGGCCGCGCTGCGCTATGTGATCCCGGCAATTGCCGGTGGCATCGCCGGCGGTGCTGGTATTATGCGGCTGCTGCGCTCACAGATGCTGGAAGTGCTGCGCCAGGATTACATCCGAACGGCACAGGCGAAGGGTCTGCGGGACGGCCGCGTGATTATGCAACATGCGTTGAAGAACGCGATGTTGCCGGTGCTCACCGTGATGGGCCTGACGATCGCGGGCATCATCAATGGCCAGATCATCCTTGAGAACATGTTCAACATCCCTGGTATCGGACAGTACCTTCTCTCGCGCCTGCTCGTGCGCGACTTCCCACCCTTCCAGGGCACCGTGATTCTGATCGCGGTCGTGATCGTATCAACCAACCTGATCGTCGATATCCTGTACGCATGGCTCGACCCGCGCATTCGCCTGGCCTGAGAGAGGGTGACGTGACCGCTTCTAACGCAGCTACTCCCCTTTCTGGTGCGCAGGCCGACGTGCTGGTACATGGCCGGCGCGGTGTCCACCCCGTGCGTCGCTTCGGCCGCTTCGCACAGCGAAGCAAGCTCGGTGCCGTGGGCGTATTCCTGATGGCGTTCGTGCTTTTGGTGGCGGTGATTTCACCCGCGATCCAGCGTTACGGCGATAAGCAGGTCTTCGAGCGGGTGAACCCGGAATTTAATCCAAACGCGAACCCGCTCGATATTGTGCGCAACCAGAACCTGAGCACGCCGAAGATCGCCCAACGCTACCAATCGCCCAGCAGCGCCCACTGGTTTGGCACGGATCAATTTGGTCGGGATATCTACGCGCGCATCATGGTGGGCGCGCGGCTGGCTGCGTTCATTGGCATCGGCGCGTCGCTGATCGCCGTCTTGTTGGGTACCGTCATTGGAGTCACCTCCGGCTATTTCGGCGGCACAGTTGACCTGATCGTACAGCGTTTTGTCGACGCGCTGCAGGCGTTCCCTGCGCTGGTCTTGCTGTTGCTGATTGTGCAGGCGGTCAAAGAGCCGCCACTCTGGCTGACGGTGGTAGCACTGGGTGTAGTCGGCCTCGCCGTCTCGGTGCGCATCGTGCGCTCGGCGGTCCTGACTGTGTCGCACTCGGCCTTCGTGGAGGCGGCGCGTTCCTACGGCGCGGCGGATCTGCGCATCATGCTGCAGCACGTATTGCCGAACGTGCTGGCTCCAATCATTGTTATTTTCTCCATCAGCATCGGTGCCTACATCCTGGCCGAGGCGGCGCTCTCCTTCCTCGGCCTCGGCCCGGCGCAGTCGACAACCTGGGGCAAGATGGTGAGCTCCGGACGGGTGGCGCTGGACCTGCACCCCTGGGAAGCGCTCTTCTCTGGCTCTGCCATCACGCTCACCGTACTCGGCTTCAACCTGGCCGGTGATGCTATCCGCGACGAGCTCGATCCGCGCCTGCGCGGGCGATAGTGGACCGATGCAGCCAGCGCCGGTATACGATCCGCTGCGCTGGATGCTAGTGGGTCACACCGCAAATGCCTGGTGTTCGTTGACCAGTTATGGGAGACTGTCCGTGTAGTGGAGGGTCGGAGCCATGGCGCGGGCACAGGCTGAGTCGTTGCGTACGGTCAGCGCGGCGGAACGGGAGGCATTGCAGCGCCTCCGCGTCGCGAGCAGTGAACGGGTGGATCGCGTGCGCCGGGCGACGGCACTGCTGGCGGTCAGCGAGGGCGACAGCTTCGCCCAGGCTGCGCGACGGGCGGGGTTCTGCAGTGCGAGTGCGGTCGCGGGCCTGGTGCTGCGCTTCAACGCGCAGGGGCTGGCGGCGCTGCGTATCGGCCCTGGACGGGGACGCAAGCCGCAGTACGACACGGCTGCGCGTGCGCAGATCGTGGCCACGGCGCAGCGCGGCCCTGACCGCAAGCTGGACGGCACCGGGACGTGGTCGCTCAGTACCCTCGCACGCACGCTCCGCCGCGAGACCGGTGCCAGCGTCGGCGCGACCACGATCCGGCGGGTGTTGCATGATGCCGGCAGTTCCTTCCAGAAGACGCGCACATGGTGCCCGACTGGAACCGCCCAGCGCAAACGGAAGAGCGGCACCGTCACCGTGACCGATCCGCGGACGGAAGAAAAAAGGGGCTGATCGAGCTGGGCTATCGGCTGGCTGAGGCAGCAGGGCTTGCGCTGTGGTGCCAAGATGAGGCGGGTCCCTATCAGGCCATCCCGCAGGCCGGCGCCTCCTGGGAGCAGACGGGGAGCCCTGCCCGCCGCCCACACGAGTATATTCGCGGCGGCACGGCAAAGCTGCTGACCCTGTTCCGTCCCGCGACGGGCGAGGTCCGGGCCAAAGGGGTCACGCACGCCCCCAACACGGTGTTGCATCCCTGGCTGAAAGAAGAACTGTTGCAGGTGCTCGCTGGGCTGGAGGCAGCCACGGGTGCTACGGCGCAGAGCGCCCTGACGCAGTGGGCCACCTGGTTGGGGCATGAACCCAGCACGCCGTTGCCGCCGCTGCGGCTGATCCTGGTGTGGGACAATCTCGCCGGTCATTACAGTTGGGAGATGGTGCAGTGGCTGTTCGCGCACGGGATCATGCCGTTGTACACGCCGCTGTCGGGTTCGTGGCTCAACATGGCGGAGTCAGTGCAACGGATCCTCGTGCATCGGGCGTTGGACGGTGCGCATCCCAAGAGCCCAGACGAGGTGCTGCAGTGGTTGGAGGAAACGGTCAGTGGCTGGAACGCCGCGCCCACGCCCTTCATCTGGGATGGCAAGCGCCAGGAGCGCCGGCGGCGGGCGCGGCAACGGCGACTGGGCGGTTCGGCAGCAGCACTTCACGAATCCCATTCATTTGCGGCGTGACCCACTAGTAGCCCGACCTCACCCCCGGTTTAATTTCACTGTCCTACCAGAGAGGGGAGCTTGCATACAAGACAGGTGTAGCTAAAGGCGGAGGCGGGCGCTCACGGGCTATATTGTACCGTGTTGGTCACAGCACGAACCACGCTCGGACGTGCGGGCCCGTCCCTCGCGTCTTGAGCTACACGTCCCCTCGTGGGAAGCTCCCCTCTCTGGTAGGACAGTGAAATTAAACCGGGGGTGAGGTCGGGCTACTAGCTTGCGACCAGCGCAGGCGGGGCCTCGGGGGGCTGTGGGGTTGTGTCGAGCACATAGCCGACGCCCTGAACGGTGCGGATGAGCCGTGGCTGCGCCGGGTTGCGTTCGATCTTCTGTCGCAGCCGGCTGATCCATACCCGCAGGAACTGCACATCCTCTCGATACTGCAGACCCCAGGTCCTTTCGAGCAGATCCTCGTGCAGCAGGGTGCGGCCGGGATGGCTCGCCAGCTGCTCCAGCAGCTGCCACTCCTTGGGCGAGAGGGCGACCGGCCTGCCCTCCACGGTCACGCTATGGCTGTCCAGATCGACGACGACGTTATCAAGGTCGACCCGGCGTCCTTCTGTACGACGTCGCGGCTGGCGGGTGCGTCGAAGGACGGCTTTCACCCGCTCGACGACCTCTTCAGGGTTGAACGGCTTGACGATGTAGTCATCGGCGCCGAGCTGCAACCCCTTGATGCGGTCGAGGTCGGCGGTCTTGGCACTGACGACGACGACCGGAACCGGCGACTGTTCGCGAATCCTGCGCAAGACATCCAGCCCATCCATGTCCGGCAGCATTAAGTCGAGCAGCACAAGCCAAGGTTTGCGCTTGTCGAACTGATCGAGCGCCTCAATGCCGTTCGCGGCCTCGGTGGTGCGGTACTCGTGGGCACGCAACTCAACCCTGAGGAGCCGCCTGATCTTCGGGTCGTCGTCGACAACCAGGATCATCGGTAGTGCCCTCCCGCATAAATGCTCAGGCGAGTACGCCCTCTGTCCGATAGTATTGCATCACATACGTGGTTGCAACAGTTTGTTATGGTCCGATCGGCAACGAGCTATTCCCGACGCCATTTCTCGATGCTCTCGCCCAGGGCCTGTGACTCACACCAGAAATATCGGCATATCGGATTGCTCATTTATCATACCGTAACGGATGTCAAGTAGGGGATAGGCGAGAGTGTAACAGCGGCCGGAGCTGATCGCCGGCGACACCGGCAGGCCACGCCGCACCGCCCGGACAACCGTCCTTCAACTTCGCTACGCGGAAACGCTTTTGAAACACGTAGGAAACATCGCGCGGCTAGAGTTGGATTGTGAGCTTACACGGTTGATGCGTGTGGGCGCGTATCAGCAGCAGGAGGCGAAGCGGTGACCCCGAAGGAGATTCAGCAGTTCATCAAGGCGAACAACGTCCAGATCGTGGACCTGAAGTTCGTCGATCTGCCCGGCACCTGGCAGCATTTTTCCATTCATGTGAATGAGATAGATGGACACGACGACCCGAACAGCGGCGTTTGGGCTGCCGGTCTCGGCTTCGATGGTTCCAGCATTCGCGGCTTCCAGAAGATCCAGGAATCAGACATGGTGCTGATTCCGGATCCCGAGACCGCCAAACTCGATCCGTTTACCGCCGTGCCCACGCTGTCGTTGGTCTGCGACATCATCGACCCGATCAAGAAGGAGCGTTACTCGCGCGACCCCCGCTACATCGCCACCAAGGCCGAGCAGTACGTCAAAAACTCCGGCCTCGCCGACACGATCTACTTCGGCCCCGAGGCCGAATTCTTCGTCTTCGATGACGTGCGTTACGGCATGACGATGAACGAGTCCTACTACCGCGTCAACAGTTCCGAGGCGGATTGGAACAGCGGCCGCGATGAGCCCGGCGGCAACCTGGGCTACAAGCTGCGCTCCAAGGAAGGCTATTTCCCCGTGCCGCCGCACGATCAGTTGCAGGATCTGCGCAGCGAGATGATCCTGACGATGGTTGCTGCCGGCATTCCGATCGAAGTACACCACCACGAAGTTGCCACCGCCGGCCAGTGCGAGATTGACATGCGATTCGATACGCTGCGTACCATGGCCGA
>JBBSGA010000432.1:0-4892 GCA_038254585.1 Chloroflexales bacterium
CGGCCTGGCCGCTGCCGACGCTCGCCTCCGTTGCGGCGGCCGTCGCCGCGGCCCTGCATCTGCTTCCTCGCGCCGGCTCTCGCGCTGCCGGCAGCGCCAGCGTCAGCGCCGAGGGCACGCGCTCCGAGTCGACCAGGCGCAGCAGCCCGTAGCCGATCCCCGCGAGCCCCTCATCGGCCTGGCGGTCGCCGGGGGCCGGCGCTGCGGGGACGCCGCCGGCAAGCCCGCCATGACGCTCAGCTCGATCATCTACGTCGACCCGGCCCGTGTGCACACCACGACCGCCAGGCTCTCATGCATACATTGCTCGCCGCGCGCCCACCTGCGCATCGGTCGCTGGTATGCATAGTGCTGCGTGCCCCGCCCCAGCACAGAAGAAGGTGATATGAGCGACGCACAAGGCCGGCAAGCCCATGCTCCGACCATTCTGGTGGTCGAAGACGACGGCGACACCCGCGAGTTCTACGCGGACCTTCTCGCGACGGCGGGCTACCACGTGCTCGCCGCCGCGACGGGCCGGGCGGCCCTGGCGCACGTCGGCGGGTCGTCGGTGCACGGGGTCCTGCTGGATCGCCGGCTTCCCGACATGGATGGCCTGAGCCTGTGCCGCCACTTCCGTGAACACCTGGATCAGGACGCTCCGATCCTCTTCGTCACTGCGGACCACGATCCTGCGCTTGAAGTGGCGGCGCGCGCGGCCGGTGCGACTGCCTTCATCGCCAAGCCCTTTCTGCCCAACGTGCTCCTCGACCTGCTCGCAGCACTCGTCCCCGTGTAGAGCCGGCCGCGCCGGTTCAATTCGCCGCCCCGGACGCCGGAAGCATGATCGCCTCCCCGTTGGTGCACGCGGCAATCCATGCCTCCGGGAATGCCGCTACGGTCCCCTTCTCAACGTGTGCGCATCGATCTTCTCATCCGCGGCACACGCCGTGGCCGCGAGCACGGGCGCTGGTGCTGGCTCCATCCACCAGGCGTGAGATCTCAACGCGCTTCAGCGCGTTTGGTGGGCCAGACGCCGATTTCAATCGGTGGCCGTGCGCCGGGAGACCCCATGAATTGCCTAATCTCCATTAGAACATCAGAACGTCTCTACGGACTGCACACCGGCCAATTGGCGATGGACAGATCACTAGAGTAAGAGAAAAGCTCGCCCAGGCTGTGCACATTTCGTCCGGCCTGTGCGATTCGATGCACCCGCATGCTGGAACGGGAGGCTCTTCCATTTGACTCGGAGTATACACTCACATAACAGGCGCTCTACGCTTGCGTTCCGCCTCCTCCTGGTCCCCATCGGGTCACGTGGTTCAAAGGGAGCGTGGCGGCCCGGTTCGGGCTGCAAGTGGACGCCTGGACGTACCGCCCGAGAGTCCGTTTG
Source organism: Chloroflexales bacterium (assembly GCA_038254585.1). Classification (GTDB taxonomy): domain Bacteria; phylum Chloroflexota; class Chloroflexia; order Chloroflexales; family Kallotenuaceae; genus JBBSGA01. The sequence goes on from JBBSGA010000432.1 coordinate 1,376, forward strand.
CTGCGCTGGGCCTGGGCACGGGCGCCTGACCTATCACTTGCGCGATATGAACTTTGTGGCGCATGCGCCGCGGGTCATCGGCCCGTCCGTAGCTCGTCGTCGGCCAGGCGCATCGCAGCCGCTTGTATGGGAGGGTGACGTGGTCGACGGCGACGCGGTATAGCTCGCCTCGCCCGCGGCGCTTTTCGGCTCGACGGGTTATCGACTAGAGGAGGGACTCTGTATGATAGACGCCGGTGCAGTCGCGGTTGCCCAGGCGTGGCAAGCTGCCGCCAACAGCCAGAACGTCGATCGTCTTCTCGCGCTGTCGGACCCCAATATCGAGATCGCCGGCCCCCGCGGCTCTGGGTATGGGCATCAGCTCCTGCGTGAATGGCTCAACCGTGCGGGATTGCGTCTCGAAACGACGCATGTCTTCACCCGCGGTGATGCCGTCGTCCTCGATCAGCACGGTCTTTGGCATTCGCTCGAAACAGGAGCCGTGATCGGTGAGCGCGACCTGGCGTCGCGATTTCGCGTCGATAGAGAGAAGGTCGTCCAATTCGCGCGCTACGACAGCCTGGCCGAAGCGCTCGCGGGGGCAGGTCTTTCGTCCGCGGATGAGATTGTCCTACCCGCATACTTTGCCAATGCCTTTGACCAGAGCAAGTCGTAGTCATATAGTCTAGACTGACCAGATTGGAGCATGGCATGTCGTGGCAAGTACAGGAAGCGAAACAGAAATTCAGCCAGCTTATTCGGCGAGCGCTTGATGAACCCATTCGAGCCCGGAGGCTGATCCGAGTGGATAGTCCGGTGGGTCATGCGCGGAGCCTACCATGCTCCGGCTTCGGAGCGCAGGCAATTAGCCTGTAACGAGTGCGCATCTGGCAAGCTTTTCTTACGCATGCACAACGGGCTCGAGCATGCGCCGACAGCCCGAACGCCTCGCACAGAGGAGAAGCAGGCGCACAACGCCCCTGGCACGTGCATTGCCGTCCGTGCCTCCAGATCGAGAACAATTCGGAGGAGGTAGCCATGGAGACGAAATCAGGCGCCGCGTCGGAGGCGATGCCGATCACAGGCACCGGGGGCGGCCTACGCTGTCGCGCTCGGACGCGACGAGCCGGTCCACCTTACCACGAGCGGCGTCGAAACGCTGTGCAACGTGAACATCTACCGCGCCCTCGCCCGCCGTGCGACCTTTGGCCCCGGCCGCTGCACGACGTGTCGCCGCATGGCCGAGGCGCGCCATCTGTCGATTGCCGACGTCGGGGACGGTGGCACGCCGGTCGTCGCCACGCCCTAGACCAGCGGTCCCCTACTCCGCCGCGCGGGCAAGGACTCCTTTAGGCAAAGGTTCACAGACGCAGAGCTTCTCGGCTTTCTTCGTTGCTTGGCGCCTTTGCGTCATTGCGTTGAAACTCGCTCCGATCCTGCTACAGATCGGCCGCGTCGACCACCGTGCCGCCCAGGAGCTGAGCGAAGATCGGGTCCCCGTCCGCGACGAGCACGGGAAAAAGATGGCTCTCCCAGTCGAAAGGGCGGTCGTCGGGGATGCGTGCGAGCACCTCGGGCTCGACCACAAAAATGCCCGCGCTTGCCGTCCGCCGCTCGTCCGTCCACGTGGTGGGGTGGACGGCGAGCCGCACGACGGCTCCCGCCGAATCGCACTCCACCATCACGTTTGCCGCGGGATCGTCGGTATGCACGAGGCCGATCGTCGCCAGCGCGTGGCGCGCGCGGTGGTAGTCGAGCAGTGCCGTGAGGTCGACGTCGACCAGCAGATTGCCGTAGACCACGACGAAGGTCTCGTCCAAGAACGGGCCGAGCTCCGCCGCCGCCCGCGCCGTCCCGTGGGGCTCCGTCTCTTGCGACCAGAGCAGGTCGATTCCTTTCACCTCGGCGTCGATGGCCTCGCGTATCTCCGCCGCTTGCCGGTAGATCGCGACCGCCACGCCGCTAGGCCGGTGGTGCGTCAGCCAGCGCAGCGTATGCACGAGCACGGGCTCTCCGCGCACGGGCAGGAGCGGCGCCGGCGTCCTGCCGCGCCATGGCTGCATGCCTCGCCCTGCTCCCAGGGCCAGCACTAATGCTTTCATAGAGACCTCATTGGAAAAGATTGCGCTGCAAGAGCTATGCCATCTCGCCATCCCGGCCTCCGCGCATCTCGTGGCACTTACTCTGCTGGCGGTCGCCCGCAAACAGTGGCGCAAGCCGGCGCCGGGGGCAGCGGTCTTTCCGCGGGGAGCCGCTGCCGCCTGCGTGGGTCCGCGCCGGAAGGAGCGATCGATCCTGATGGCAGAGATTGGCTACGCCCTTTCGTCGGAGGAGCAGACACCCGCCGACTTGGTGCAGTACGCGCGCCGGGCCGAGGAGTCCGGCTTCACCTTTGCGCTCATCTCGGGCCATTTTCACCCGTGGATCAGCCGCCAGGGCCACAGTCCTTTCGCCTGGACCGTCATCGGCGGGCATCGCCCAGGCGGCGGCGACGGCCGAGGTGATGATGCCCGGACGCTTCTTTCTTGGCGTTGGAACGGCGAGGCGCTCAACGAGCATATCCTCGGCGACCGCTGGCCGCCGCATGAGATTCGCCAGGCGCAGCTCGAAGAGGCGGTGCAGGTGATCCGCCAGCTCTGGCAAGGCGGCAGCCAGACGCACCACGGCCGCTTCTATACGGTCAAGGACGCGCGCATCTATACCCTCCCGGACCCACCCCCGCCGATCTACGTCGCGGCCTCGGGCCAGCATGCCGTCGCGGCGACGGGTCGGATCGGGGACAGTTTGATTGGCACGACGCCCGAAGCACAGCTCCTCCAACAGTTCGACGCCGCCGGTGGCGTGGGAAAACCGCGCTACGGCCAAATCACCGTCTGCTGGGCCAAAGACGAGGCGGCGGCGCGCCGGACCGCCTTCGAATGGTGGCCTAACGCGGCGATCACGGGCCAGCTCTCGCAGGAGCTGCCCACGCCGACCTTCTTCGAGCAGGCTTCGAGCATGGTGCGCGAGGAGGACGTCGCGCAGACCATTATCTGTGGTCCTGACCCGCAGCGGCACGTCCAGGCGATAAAACAGTACGTCGACGCGGGCTACGACCACGTCTACGTCCACCAGGTCGGCCCCGACCAGGAAGGCTTCTTCCAGTTCTACAAGGCGGAGGTTCTGCCGAAATTTGGCTAGGCAGACCGTCGAAGAGCGACGAAAGGCAAACCAAAGGAGCGATTCATGGCGGCATCAGAGCAAGGGCGGCGAGACGACCGCCCTGGCGACGACGCGGTCGGCGTCGGGTCGGACCTGGGCAGCGGCACCGGCGGGATCGGCGGCGGTGGCACCGGCGGTAACGCCGATCTGGGCGGTGCCCGCAACCTTGACACGCAGGCTGGCAGCTCCGGCACCGACGCGTCGAGCAGCGGCGACTGGACCGGCGGAACGCGCGGCCTTGCAGGCAGCGGCGGCCGCTCGACGATCGGCGGAGGCGGCCCGGACGCGGACCCCTCGGGCGCCGAGGTAGGCAGCGTGATCGACAATAATGTCGGCA
>JBBSGA010000433.1:0-4872 GCA_038254585.1 Chloroflexales bacterium
CGTCTGGTACACCAAACGCGCTGAAGCGCGTTGAGCGCGAGCACTCGAGGGCTCGCCGAGCCGTGATCGGCGCGTGACGTGCCAGCAGCTACCGCGAGCTGGCGGGTGAGGGAGGGCTCGGGCCACCGGTGCTCAACGCGCTTGAGCGCGTTTCGGTTATCAGACGCCGATTTCAATCGGTGGGTCTCTTCTAGTCGGGTGAACGTGAAGAACGCATCGACCCTGGGTGTGAGGGCAGACCTGTGATCTCGCGCGGCGCAGGGCCGACGTAGGCGGCCTTCGGCCGGATCAGGCGGTTGTCGCGGAGCTGCTCGAAGATGTGGGCGGACCATCCGGCGATACGCGAGCAGGCGAAAATCGGCGGGAACATGTCGGCGGGAAAGCCGAGCGCGCCGAGCAGCGGCGCCGAGAAGAACTCGACGTTGGGCGCGAGCTTGCGCTCGACGAAGTAGGGATGTGTCGCCGTTAGCTCCTGGAGCGCCTCTGCCGTCCGATGGATCGCCGGATCGGCGCCGCACGCCGCGAGACGCTCGGAGTGCGCGCGCAGATGGCGCGCGCGCGGATCTTCGACCTTATAGATACGGTGGCCAATACCCATGATACGCCGCTTGCGCTTGAGCGACTCTGCGACGTAGGCGGCGGCACCTGCCGGGCCGCCCATCTCTGCCAGCATTTCGTAGGCGAGCCGGTTCGCGCCGCCGTGCACGGCGCCCTTGAGCGCAGCAATTGCCGCCGTCACAGCTCCATATATATCACCGCGAGCGCCGATGACGATCCGCGCGGCAAAGGTCGAGGCATTGAGGCCGTGCTCGGCAAGCAGAACCATATAGGCTTCGAGCGCGGCGACCTGCTCGGGGCGTGGTTCGACGCCATGGTACATCCAGAGCAGGTTGGCGGCCTGCCCGAGGTCCGGCCGAGGCGCGACGAGCGGCAAGCCATGGCGCATGCGCCCGAACGCGGCTACGAGCACGGGAATCTGCGCCGTGAGGCACAGAGCAATACGCCGGGCCGAAGCAAGATCGGTCTGCTCGGCTTCGAGATCCTGGGCAGCCAGCGCCGACACCGCCGTGCGCAGGAGATCCATCGGAACCGCCGTCGAGGGCAGGGCTGCCACCAGCCGCTCCGATGCTTGGCCCAGGCGCCGCTCCGCCGCCAGCTCCTCCCGAAGCGACGCGAGCGCGGCGGGATCGGGCAATGCGCCATCCCACAGCAGCGCGATGACTTCCTCGAAGGAGACGCGATCGACGAGATCGTGGATATCATAGCCGCTATAGCGCAGCGTCCCGGCCGTCCCGTCGATATCGCCGAGCGACGATTCCGCCGCTATCACATTCTCGAGGCCGCGAGTTGGTGTATCGGTTGGCATTCCAGCGCTCCTTGGGTGCTCCGGCTCGCTCACCGGCCGCTCCAAATCTATCTTACTTCATATATGGATATATGTCAATGATAGTGTATTTGTGTTGATTACAGTTGACGGCACTGCAGCTGTCGGCTATGCTTGAGGGAGGAGAACGGATTATGGTTGTACTCGACGGCGTCAACTACCTCACAGTTGAGGAAGCATGTACGCTGATGGGCGTCAAGCCGGCGACGATCTATGCCTACGTGAGCCGCGGCACGCTGCACAGCTACAAACAAGGAATCAAGCGCCAGCGTCTTTATCGCGAGGACGAGGTCACGGCGCTGATGGCGATTCAGCCCAGCGTCAGCAGGCTGCCGGCCACCCAGGACGAGCCGCCTCCCGCCGTCGCGGCCCCCGGCAATGCGCTGCCGCCGGCTGAATGGTGGATGAGTGAGATCTAGCAAGCAGGAACTGCCATGAAGCCCGAGCGCGAGATGGGGCTACGCGACGTCGAGGCGGTCGAGTCGGCGATCACGGCGATTGTGCCGGAAGGTCTCTTCTTCCGAGGCATTGCTCTGAAGACGCTGGTCGAGCATGCGACCTTTGAGGAGCTAGCTTTCCTGCTGTGGCACGATCGGCGGCCCTCGGGGCTCGAGCTGCGGGAGTTCGCGACGGCCTACGCCAAGGCCTGGACGCTGCCGCCCGACGCCGTCGCGGCCGTGCAAGCCCTGCCTGCCAACGCCGATCCACTCTGGGCGCTGCAGGCGGCGATCCCGTTCCTCGCGATGGCCGACCCGGAGCGCGACGACACGTCGCTCGCTGCCGAGGAGCGGCGCGCCGTGCGTGTGCTGGCCCAGGTGCCGGCAGCACTCGCCTGCCGCCACTGGGGCATGCCGGTGGCACGTCTCGATCCGGGCGTTTCACTTGCCGCGCAGGTTCTGCGCGCGCTCGGATCGAAGCCCCTCCCGCCCCACGTGGCGAACGCGGCGCTGATCCTCTATGCCGACCACGAATTGGCCGCATCCACCTTCGCCGCACGCATCGCCGCGGCCGCGCGCTCAGATCTCTATGATGGTCTCGCCGCCGGTCTCGCCGTGCTGCGCGGCCCGCTCCACGGCGGCGCCACGCTCGAAGCGGCGGCTATGTTGCGAAGCCTGGCCGAGGCCCGACGGCTCGATACGGCGATCGACAGCGTGCTGGACGAGTGGCCGCGCATCCCCGGATTCGGACACTCGGTCTACCAGGAAGGGGACCCGCGCGCAGCACATTTCCGGCGCCTAGCCGAGCAGATTGCGATGGGTGAGGCACGCCGCTGGCTGGAGGCAGCCTTCGCGCTCGAGGAGCGCGTGCTCCGGGAGCGCGGCCTACATGCCAACGTCGACCTGTATGCCGTCGCCTTCATGCATGCCGCCGGGTTGCGTGACAGCGCGATCCTGGCGCTCTTCGCAGTTTCACGTACAGCCGGCTGGATCGCCCACATGCTCGAACAGCGCCGCAACAACCGCCTGATCCGGCCGCGTGCGCGCTACACCGGCGCGATCGGCCGCAGCTGGGAGACCCCCTCGCTGCCCATCGCGTCGTAGGCGGCCGCGCCTGCCTGACATCTGCGCCTTTTGGCGAAGCGGATCTCCCCCCATCTCATGATGCACATCCCTCGTATCCGGCGTAAACTTACCCTAGCGCGGTCTGTGCTGCCGGCTGAAGATGCGCAAGCTGATGGAGCTTATGGCGACGACGAATGCTAGCGGCGTACCGATGATTGAAGCAACCGGCTTGCAGAAGCGATACGGCGAAACGTTTGCCGTGAAAGGCGTCGATCTCCAGGTCCGCCCGGGAGAGATCTTCGGTTTTCTCGGACCCAATGGCGCGGGCAAGACGACGACGATCAAGATGTTGATCGGGCTGCTCCGGCCATCCGCAGGCAGCGCGCGCATTGGCGGCTTCGATATTCAGCGCGAGCCGATCGCCGCCAAGTCGCTGATCGGCTACGTTCCAGATCAGCCATACCTGCCTGAGAAGCTCACCGCCCGCGAGTTCCTGGGCTTCATCGCCGGCCTCTACCGGCTTGATCGAGCCCTCGCTCGGCGCCGCGGCGAGGAGCTGCTCAAGCTCTTCGACCTCGACGATCGCGGTGACGAGCTGGTCGGCGGATTCTCGCATGGCATGCGGCAGAAGACAGCATTGGCCGGCGCCCTGCTGCATGATCCGAAGGCCTTCTTTCTGGACGAGCCTACCGTCGGCCTCGATCCCCGGAGCGCACGTCTGATCAAGGATATTCTGCACGAGGTAGCCGGTCGGGGCACGGCTGTCTTTATGTCCACCCACATCCTCGAAATAGCCGAGCGCATCTGTGATCGGGTGGCGATCATCGCGGACGGCCAGGTCATTGCCGGGGGGACGCTCGACGAGCTGCGCGCCGGACGTGCCGGCGAGAGCCTCGAGGATATCTTCCTGCAGCTGACCGGCGGCGCCGAGGAGGCAGAGCTCGCGGCGGCGCTGGCTTGACGTGGGGAGAGACGACATGGCTGTACGATCGATGACCTCCAGCCGGATGCGGACCCCGGGCTTGTTGAGCGCAGTGGGAGTGTTGGTCCGTGCCCGGCTGACGATCGCGCGTAACACCTACTGGCGCGGCAGCATCCGGCGCAAGATCGGCGTGATCTTCTTTGCCGGGCTCATGGCCTTCGCCGCGTGGGGTCTCTACTGGCTGATGAACGGCGCGATCCGCCTGATCACCAGTCCCGGGTTTACGGATGCACTGCAGCGCGCGGCACGTGAGACGCCGGGCCTGCCGGCGGATATCCAGCCGTATCTCCTCGCCTTACCCAGCCTGGCGCTCTGCGGCGCGCTGATCCTGCTGATCTTTACCAGCTTCAGCAGCGTCCTCTCGGCGCTCTACCTGTCGGGCGACATCGACATGCTGGTCGTCGCGCCGGTCCCAATGCGCGCCGTCTTCGTCGTCAAATTCTTTGGTGGACTGATCCTGCCCTATCTCTTGCTCTTCTTCCTGGCCGGCCCGGCATTGATCGGCTACGGCCGCGGCATGCACTTCAACGCGGCCTTCTTTCTTGTCACGGCAGTGGTGCTGGCCCTCTTTCCGCTCCTGCCGGCCGGCCTGGGGGCACTGCTGGTGATGGGAGTGGTGCGGGTCATTCCAGCACGCCGAGCACGCGACATCGTGGGCGCGCTGGGAGGCATCTTTGGTGCGAGCTGGTACATTCTGAACCAGTTTGCGCGGCAGATCGGCGAGCGGTATACCAATGTTCAGACACTCGACACGCTGCGGCGTCTTGACATGCCGCTGCTGCCGTCCGCGTGGGCCGGGCATGCGTTGATCGCGGCCGGCCAGGGCGACTGGGGAACCCTCCTGCTCTACGGCGGGCTCTTCGCCGGGCTGTCGATCGCCGTCTTCGGCGGCTGCCTCCTCCTCGCAGAGCAGCTCTACTATATCGGCTGGTCCAATATGGCGATCCAGGGCGGGCGTGTACGCCGCAAGACGCGCCGCGACGCGGCAGGAGCCGGACAAGCGA
>JBBSGA010000434.1:0-4838 GCA_038254585.1 Chloroflexales bacterium
GGGTGGGTGGCCGAGGCTGGACCAGTCGAGAAGCGCGGGCGGAGCGAGGCTCTGCTGGCGGAGCCGATGGTAGATGGCAGTCGAGGCGGGATGAGCGCGCGAGCGGGTCGTGTCGAGAGGGGAGGGCGGGAGGGAGCGGTGCTATCATCGTGGTGAGCCCTTTCAGTCAGCAAGCTCGAGGCGAGCACCACGATCTTGCCACACGCGCGAGGGCTCATCCAATGCAGGTGGGAATGGGTGTTCGGAGGTCATCTTCACCCTGATTGCACAAAACTTACGCTAGTGGTCCCAGGCCGAGCCGATCACATCGGCGATTTGGCTGTCACGGATCTGTACGGTCGTTGTCCCGGTCCAGGTCACCTGCTTGCCGGTGGCGGGGATGGGGCCAAGCGGACTCTCCCAGGTTCCGCTGTGGGTGCCGCGCCCTTCCGATATGGTGGCAACCTTATCCCCCTCGGCAACCTGATCGAGGACCGTGAGGTGATAGTCGGGGAACGCCGTCAAGAGCGTGCGCGCGAGGCCAAGCGTGGGCTCGCGCAGGTTGGAGCCGAGGATCTCGTTTGCAAGCTCAATCTGCCGCCGGCTGTGGAACTCCTCCAGGTACCGCCGCATCACCGCCTTGTTGTCTTCCGTGGACATACGCTCCTCCTTTGACGACGTGATAAAGAAAAGATATGATCGAGGCTGGCATTGCCCCGTTCCGCCTTTCGGACGTATCGAACTCGACTATCGCAGCCCCGCCTCTCGCGCCCGGATGATCGCCTCGGCCCGGTCCGCCACCTGCAGCTTGCTCAGAATATTGCTGACATGATTGCGTACCGTCTTCGGGCTCAGCACCAGCTGTGCGGCTACTTCGGCACTCGTCGCTCCCCGCGCGATCATCGCCAGGACTTCGCGCTCGCGGTCGCTCAGCTCGGGAAGGACGTGTGTGGAGACGGTGGGCAGCATGCTTTCAAAGTAGGCCATCATACGCAGCGCGATGGCCGGGCTGAAGATCGCTTCACCATTGGCTGCCGCACGAATAGCGCGATGTACCTCGTCGTGGCCGGCACCTTTGAGCAGGTAGCCGCGCGCGCCCGCGCGCATGGCTGCGAACACGGATTGGTCGTCCTCGAACATGGTCACGACCAAAACGGCGATGTGCGGGCTGGCCTGCACGATCCTGCGTTTCGCCTCCGCGCCGCCGATGCCCGGCATCTTGAGATCCATCAGCACGATGTCCGGCTGCAGACGTGCCGCCAAATCGACGACCTCCTCGCCGGTCGTCGCCTCGTCTACGAGCTCCAAGTCCGGAACGGCGGCTAGCAGCGCGCGCAGGCCGTCGCGAAACAGGAGGTGATCGTCGGCAATTACGACGCGGTAAGGCTCCATACGTACGTCCTCGGAATTAGGGCAGCGGCAGTCGCGCCAGCACGCGCGTCCCCCCGTCCGGCCGGGTCTCGACGCTGCATTGCCCGCCGATCTCAGCCGCGCGCTCGCGCATCGAGACCAGACCGACGCCGGTACGGCGCTCCGGCGCCAGCCCGGCGCCGTCGTCCCGCACCTCGACCACCAGGTCGTGCGCATCCGGTGTGTCAGCGCTCATGGCCGGCGCCCGCGCTTCGACCGCCAGCCGCACCTCGCAACGGGTCGCGTGGGCATGCCGCAGCACGTTCGTGACGGCCGCCTGCACGATTCGGTACACCGCAACTTCGACTGCGGCCGGCAGTGTCGGCAGATCGTCCGCCACCACCTCCACTGCACACGTGAGGGAGGCCTGTGGGCCGATTTGTTCGGCCACCAGTGTACGCAGCGCCCCCGCGAGGCCGAGGTCGTCGAGTGCCGGCGGGCGCAGGTCATAGACCAGCCGCCGTACCTCCTGGAGTACGCTTTTGACGTCGGCTTCGAGACTAGTCAGCAGGTGCACCGCGGCCGCGGGGTCGTGCTCGACCAGGTACCGCGCCGTGCTGGCCTTGAGGGTTTGCGACGCCAGCGCCGGACCAAGGCCATCGTGCAGGTCCCGCCGGAGACGCCGCCGCTCCTCTTCGCGCAAGTTGACCAGCCGCTCGCGTGAGCGCTGCAACGCCTCGTTCAGTCGTACGGCATGTGCCGCGAGGCCGGCGTGGCGCGCGAGGTCTTGGAGCAGGCGCCGGTCCGCCGGGGCGAAGGCTTCGCCCACTGCGCGCGGCGCGAGCACCAGCTCGCCGACCGTCTCGTTCTGGTAGACCAGCGGCAGACGCAGCAGGGTATCCACGCGCGAGCCCACTTCTGCGACGATCGCGAAGCCAGCCGCATCCGTGTTCGATCGTTCGCCACCTGTCGCTAGAGTAATGGCGGCGTATGGCACTTTGAGCGCTTCACGAACCGTGTGTACGATCGCCGGCAGCACGGCGTCCGGCGCCAGCGAGGCCTCGAGGCGTTGGTCGAGGCGCGAGATGACCGCATAGGGATCATCGCGCTCGCCGTACATGAGGCGATTGACGCTGCGCTGCAACCGCTCGCGGATTGGCTGGAAGAGCACCGCGACCAGACCGGCTCCCAGCAAGGAGATGGCCAAGTTCCCGCGCGCCTGGAGGAGGGCTCCGAGCACGCCGACGACGAGGACATAGAGCGCGACGACCGAGGCTGTAAGTCCGCCGTACACCAGCGTGCGGTTGATCAGGATGTCGATGCTCCACAGCCGCGAGCGGAGGACGGCGAGGCCGATCGAGAGCGGCATCAACGCCAGGATCGCTCCGAAGATCGGCGGGCTCGCCAGCGCCCAGATGACCCCCGCACGGCCAGGCTGATAGAGCGACGGAAAGAGCAGATGCGGCACCAGGACGTAGGCCATAAACGCCGCGAGTGTGCATACCACGCCGAAGATGACCCATTTGGTCTGCTGGCGCTGGGCCGGGTTGGACACACGCCGATAGCGATAGACCTGCGCGAAAACGAAGCTTCCTAAAAGTGCGAGGAATACGGGGAGACCGAGCCACGATGGCATCCAGCGTCCCGGAGCGAGGCTTGAGCCGGGAAAGAAAAAACTAGCCCCGATCTCCACCCCGACGACGGCGACGATCCAGCGTGTCCAGCGCGGCACGAACCGTCCGTCGGGAAATAGGTAACAGGCGAGAAAGAGACTGAGACCGGCCACAACCTTCACAACTTGTACCGGCAGCCACCATCCGGGGTGTGTGGCGGCGAGTAGGTCGGGCCGCTCGTTGAAGAGGAGCCCGAAGGTCCAGATCCATAGCGCGACCAGCAGGGCGACCGGGTCGTCGGGCCGGCCCGCAACGATCACCCCGGCCGTGATAAGCGGGATCGGGGCCAAGACGAGCTGGATCCCGAGTTGGTAGGCCGCGAATGACGCGGCCGAATGGCCCATGGCCTGCAGGAAACGGAGGATGTCCGGCGTGAGATAGCCCTCGCATGCATCCCCTCCGGCAGTACACACGAGCTGCAACCGGGTGAACTCGGGGGCGATTCCGGCGAGTGATACACCCAGTGCCAGCAGTCCTACCGCGATCCACGCCGTGCGCGCAAGGAGGATCCAGTGGCCGCGCAGGCGCATCTCAAGGCCGGAGATCGCCGAGTCGGGTATGTCTCCTGTTAACGCCACGAGTGCCTCAGTCTGCCGTAAGCCCATGGAGCCGGTCCTTCTCGCCGCGGTGGGTTCGCCTCATGCAATTGGATGGCAGCGTCTATTCTACGCTAGGACGATGGACCGCCGCAGCGCCACGAAAACAACAAACGCGGCGCGCAAATGAGCACCAGCCGGGTAGGATCGGCCGGCTGGTGCTTCGCGTCCATAGCTTGCATATTGTGCAGCTTCACGTCTACGGTACGACGAGGCTCTCGCCCACGGCCGGTCGTGCCCACAGCGGTACCACGGCTGCACCGGGGAACCGGAAATCCTGCAGTACATCTCGTGCCCCCATCGGCTCGACCAGGCTGTCCGGCGGCGCGCCGATCGCGACCGGCGTATCGAAGGCCGAGTACACGTTCAGACCGATCACCTCGACCGGCCCCGCCTGGGCGTCCGGGCTCCGGACCGTGAACTGCAGTTTATGGAGGTAGTTATCGCTCTTGCCGATAAACGCGTCGGCTTTGTAGGCTTCAAGTTCGCTCCCCGGCGGAAGCTTGGTAACGTCGAGGAGCACCTGATACTGCGTAGTCGGCATCTGGTTAACATCGGCGTCTCCCACGCGGACGATGGTCACGTTCTCCTGCGGAATCTGGTCTTGGCCTGCGATGGCGCCAGGAATGTTGTCCTTCAGCGCCTGATCGAGCGTCGTGCTTTTCCAGCGCGTCTCTTGATTGCGCCGGAAGTAAACGCGGTTGCCGATGGTCACGACCTCCATGAGGCCGCTTTCGATGTTGACAAAGACCGCATGAAACCGATCGGCCGCCTGCTCCGCCTGCACATACTGCACAATGCGCTGATTGACGACGAAGACGCCGTCGATACGCGACGAAGCCGGTTGCTTCGTCGCAGGGAGAGCGCCGACCGGTTCGGCGGCGAAGGCAGGGCCGACAAGCGCGAGCAGACCGACGACGGAGAAGATGGTCGCGAAGCGCCTCATGCGTGGGCCTCCTTCCCAGCTATAGACCGTGACGACATGGATGCCTCCTTGGGGCTAGACGGCGGCGAGCACGAATTGCCCGCCATGCTCTGAGGCATACACCATACTCTCTCCGGCATCCCGCTGTCATGGGAGCGCGTCCCGACGAGTGTCCCGACCTCGCTGGGCGTATGACTGGGATATCCATACCTTCGCGCCCGGCAGTTATGCAGGAGCGATACGGTCCTCGCCCAGCCCCGCATCCCGCGCGCGCATGATCGCCGCGGCACGGTCGGCTACCTGCAGCTTGGTGAA
>JBBSGA010000435.1:0-4837 GCA_038254585.1 Chloroflexales bacterium
CTTTCCAGGCTGCCCTGTAGCTCGTCCCGGCAGGCTTCCAGCGTCGCTGCATTCGCCCACAGCCCTTCAAAGCCCGGAATATGGCCGTAGTAGCCTTCGTCGTCCGGCAGCAGCTCGTAGACTGCCCGATGCATCGCTGCTCGAATGTAGTCGCTCAGAATAAAGTTCGTCTCCATCGTCGTCCCCGCTTGTCAACTAACTGCTCGTGTTCCCGGCCCGCCGTTGCGTGCGGCTATAGCTGCTCCCAGGTCTCCCGACTGATCCCGGCCGCGGCGAGGATTCTCGCCAGCAGGTTCTTGCCAATATCGCCGGTGTGGGGATTGGGAACACTTACCTTGAGCGTCCCTCTTCGCATAACCTGATGCTTACTGCCGGGTTCCGGTCCGTCGAACCCGAGCCCGCGCAGGTTGCGGATATAGAATGGCGACTACAGCATTGTATATGCAGTCACCAGCGAAAAGACCGGCGCCCGGCCCTCGATTGCACCTGATCCTCAGACTGGGGGCCAACACTAGGGGCTGCATACGGCATCCCACGCGACGATCAGGAATGCGACGTTTTCCTTGATGATCTCCCTAATTTGTCGGATCTCGCTGCGCATGAACCCATGATTGTAAGCCTGGGCAATGGGTTCGAGCCAGAATTTTGCCTCATGCCCTGCCTTGCGCCCATGGCTGTGGCGAGGTTCGCCACAGCCGGCAGGAAAGAACGAAAAGTTGAAGCCGTATGATGATAGCCATGCTAGCAGGGGACTTGGATGAAACTAGCACGACGACCGGATGGGAAGGGTAGCCGCTTTATGGTGTCTATCCCGGCAAGAATCGTCCCCGAGGTCGAACGCATCGTGACTGAACTTGACGAGCTGACGCACGAAACGTCGTCCCGCATCGTGATCGATGCCCTGCGGGACTACCACAAGCGCCTCACGCGTCGGGAGCATCGTGAAGCGGTGAGAGAGGCGGTATGACCAACGGCACAGTTTGGAAAGCGGACGTGCAGGAGCTGCGCGCGAAGCGGGGTAAGACGCACATCGATCCGAACATCCAGATTGCCGACGTGTGCTGCGACGACTCGATGCTGTTCATCACATTGGCAGACGGGCGCCTGATCGGCGCGCCATTGGCGTGGTTCCCCCGGCTTCAGGAGGCGACGCCCGAGCAGCGCGCGAACTGGGAGCTGTGGCCAGCGCGGACGGCAGTGCGTTGGCCGGATCTCGACGAGGATATTTCGGCGCGCGTGCTGATGGGCCACCCATCATAGGCGCGTAAACGGACACCGGTTTCCACACCGCAAATGGCGAGATTGGCTGACGGCATCGCCCCGCTGAGTTGACCTGTTTCAACCCGCACCCGATCCGAAGACCGGGTGCAACCGGCTCGTCCCCAGCCGTCTCCGCGCGCATCTCAGGTTTCAATCCTCGCCCGATCAGGAGGCCGGGTGCAACCGTGCCGGCCGGCCATCCGAGCTTCGGACGCCTCGTGTTTCAATCCTCACCCGATCCGAAGGCCGGGTGCCTGTCACGGCGCTCCTACAGATCACGGCGATTGCAGAATCTTAGAATACGCCTGACGGACCGGCGGACCAGGGCTTTTGCGTTCTCCACGTTCGCTTGGCTCTGCCTGGATATGTTGCACCATGCTGCGAACGACCGGCCCATCAACCGGGTCGCAGCGCTCAACGCGCTTCAGCGCGTTTGGTGTATCAGACGCCGATTTCAGGCTGGCCGCGTCGGACTATCCGATCCACATGGCTGAGCGTGCAGACGGGGCCACCGGGGAACGCAAACGCCCTGCCAGACGGACAGCCGTCTACTACACCCGACGACGGCGCATGCTATACTATCCTCCCGGAAGCGAGAGCGACGATGCAGGCATCCTACCCCGACGGTTCTCCATATACCGAAACCGACACCCGCGAAAAGCTAATCAATCCCACCCTCTTCGACCTCGGGTGGACCGAAAAGCATCTGCAGCGCGAGCGCAGTCCGGGCTCGATCGTCGTGGATGCCACCGGCCGCGGCAAGCGCGATACCGAGCGCGTCGACTATATGCTCTCTCTCCCGATCCCCGGTGCTCCGATTCCGCTGCCGATCGGCGTGATCGAGGCCAAGGCCGCCGGCAAACCGTATAAGCTCGGCCTGGAGCAGGCCAAAGCCTATGCCGCGCGGCTGCACGTGCCCTTCGTCTTTTCCTCCAACGGTTACCGTGTGAGCTTCTACGACAGCTTCACCGGTATCACGCTCGACCTCGACCTCTACAACTTCCCGACGCCGCATGACTTGCGCCAGCGCTACGAGGAGCACACCGGCATCCACCTCGACAGCGCCGACGCGCTCCCGCTGCTCGCTGCCTACAAGGGCGGGCTATCCGCGCGCCGCTACTACCAGGACGCGGCGATCCGCGCTTCGTTGGAGAAGGTCGCGCGAGGCGGCAGCCGCGTGCTGATTTCGATGGCGACCGGTACCGGCAAGACCTTAACTGCTGTCCATCTGCTGCGCAAATTGGCAGATTCGAAACAACTGCGCAAAGCTCTGTTCATCTGTGATCGCACCGCGCTTGCCGAGCAGGCGCATGCGACGTTGAGCCGTTTCTTCGGCGACGAGGCGCAGATCGTTTCTGGCAAGGACCCCAAGACCAACGCCCGCATCCTCGTGGCAACGTACCAGACGCTCAACGTCGGCGGCGATCCGGCCGAGCAGGGCGAAGCGCGCCACGATGGGAAGTTCTTCCTCGAGAACTATCGTGAGAATGAGTTCGACGTGGTGATCATCGACGAGTGTCACCGCTCCGCCTGGGGCGAATGGTCCGTCGTCCTGACGCGCAACGCCGAGGCGATCCAAATCGGCCTGACTGCCACCCCCCGCATCCTTGCCGGGACTCCTGCCGAGCGCAGCGCCGACGAGCAGATCACCGCCAACAACCTCGCCTACTTTGGCGAGCCCGTCTACGAGTACACCATCGCACGCGCGCAGGCCGACGGCTATCTTGCCGCCGCCGAGATCCTCAAGCGCATTTCGAGCCTCGACCGGCTCGGCGGCATCGGCCGGGACGAGCTGGCCGCCAAGCATCCCATCGATCCGATCACTGGCGAGCCATTGAGCCCCGCCGATCTCGACGCGCTCTACACGAACCACGACTACAACCGCATTTTGATCCTGCCCGACCTCGTCAGGACGATGTGCGAGGATCTTTTCGAGCGCTTGGTGGCGCGCGGCGATCCGCACCAGAAGACCATCGTCTTCTGGGCGCGTGATATCCACGCCGACGAGGTTGCGACGCAGCTCAACAACTGCTATGCCCGTTGGTGCGGCGACAACGGCGTCAAACGGCGCGAAGCCTACGCCTTCAAGCTCACCAGCGCCTCGTACCATCCCCAGGCGCTGCTGACCGAGCTCAAAGGCGCCCGCCGCTCGCACTACATCGCCACCACCGTCGATCTGCTCTCGACCGGTATCGACGTGCCCTGGCTGGAAAACATTGTCTTTTTCAGCTACATCGAATCGCCGATCCGCTTCTACCAGATGCTCGGGCGTGGCACGCGTATCGCCGAGGGCAAGCTGACCTTCCGCATCTATGACTATACTGATGCCGGCCGGCTGCTGGGCCAGGACTTCGTTACCCAAGCGCGCGCCACCCAGCCGGTCGCCGAGGCTCCCGTCTCGTATGGCGGCGAGCCGGGCGGCGCCCGCCCCAGGCGCCGGCAGGTGGAAGCACACGGATTTACCGTCACGATCGATGAGCTCGGCCATTACATCATGGTGGACCGCGACGGCCAAGAAACCGCCGTCAGCATCGAAGAGTATGAGCAGGACCTGGCCCGGCGCCTCCTGCCGCTCGCCCCGACCCTGGACGATCTGCGCCTCAAGTGGATCGACCCCGACGAGCGCAAGAACTTGCTCGACGCGCTGCCGCGTCGCGCCAGCGGCGCGCGGGTCTTGCAATTCGTCAAGAGCCAGGACGACTACGACCTCTACGACGTCCTCGCCGACGCCGTCTACCACGCTGCTCCCAAGCGCCGTCTCGACCGCGCCTATGACCTCAAGCGCAACCACGCCTCGTGGCTGCGTGCGAAAGGCCAACGCGCCGAGAAAGTGCTCCTGGCGCTCGTAGGCCAGTTCGAGCAGAATGGCATCGATGAGCTCGAAAACCCCGCCATCTGGCGCACGCCCGCCGTCCGCGCCACTGGCGGCGTCGGTGCGTTGGGCGACGTCGGCGAGCGCTCTGCCGACCTGCTGATGGAGACGAAACGGAGATTGTTCGCGGCATGAGTGCAGTGCAGATGGGAATAGAAAGCTCTACAAGAGACCTACCGAAGGGTTGGCGGTGGACACGCTTAGATACAGAAGGTGTGGCGACCGTTATTATGGGTCAATCACCGGCCGGTGACACGTATGTGGATGTGCCGGCAGGCTTGCCGTTTTTTCAAGGGAAGGCGGATTTTGGTAACTTATATCCTACTCCGCGGAAATGGTGTACAGCTCCTTCAAAGATAGCTGAAGCTGGGGACATCCTCATTTCTGTTCGTGCTCCTGTCCGGCCGACAAATATCGCAAAAGAAACCTGTTGCATAGGACGTGGACTTGCAGCAATCAGGCCGGATAGGTCCATTGATGGAATGTACATGCTCTATTTTCTTCGCTTTATCGAGCCCGAGTTAGCTGGGCTAGGAGCGGGAAGCACGTTTGAGGCGATCACCAGGGATCAAGTATCAAGACTACAGGTGCCCCTACCTCCCCTCCACGAACAGCGCGCCATCGCCCGGCAACTGGAGCGCGACATGGCCAAGGTCGCGCGATTGCGAGCGGCAGTGGAAAGTCAGCGCGAGGCGGTCGAGGCGC
>JBBSGA010000436.1:0-4822 GCA_038254585.1 Chloroflexales bacterium
GACAGCCATCCTCACCGCCCTCCGCTCGAGCGTGCGCCAACTCACCGCGGCTGCCGCTTAATCTATGCTCCACAACGACGGTTTCCGGCGTTAGCTACTTACAGCGCCCGAAACGTGACGGAGGTACACGTTTTTGTGAAGTAGAGGAGCGTGTGGAGTGCGCATCGAATCAAGCAGCGAGGCCGAGGTAGTCGAGTAAGCGGTCAACGGCGGTGTCGACGCCTGCGTACAGGTGATCTAACGTGGCGCGGCGACCGTCAGGCAAGTTCACGTCGAGCGCGATCGGCTCAAGTGCAGCGGCGGCGAGTGGACCGTACACGCGTTTGAAGAGCTTCAGAAATAGAACGCACAGGCGGAAGCCCTCAGCCGAGAGACGGTACGTCTGGGTGCGCGGCACTTTGAGTACCAGTCCCTTGGCCCGCAGTTTGGCGAGGTCGTAGCGCAGTTGAGCGAGGCGGTACGTTGTGGTGGTCAAGCCCAGGGCTTCCGCGGCAGTCTGGTGCAGGTCACGCGTCCGGAACCGGCCGCCACGTGCGATGTGGACGAAGCAGGTAAGCGCCTGCATGACGGCGATCAGTCGTTGATCGTCCAGCTTAAGACCAGGTGTCCGACGTCCACTTGGGGTGATGGTCGGTTGGCGTAGGCGCGCCAGTTGTCGACGATCGACATACGTTTCGAGCACGTCTTGTTGGATGGCGAGGTAGCGATCGTTGATCCCGCGCATCACCCGACGCAGTTGCGGCAGGTGCTGGATCGATTTCGGCACGCCGAGATCAGGGGTGTTGTTGCTGGTGTTCTCCGTGCGGAACACCCGGTCGTCGCGGACGTACTGTTTGATCGAGCCATGCTTGTACTCGCTGCGGATCACGGGATTGCCGAGGTGATGGTCGGCGATCTGGGTTTTGAGACCACCGGCATACGCCTTGGTGATGCGGTGGCCGAAGATGGTGCTAAGCCTGTCGGGGCGACCGATACTGCGATTGAGGTCCAACAAGCGTTCGGCCATCCGATCCAATGCGACGCGCTCGTCGAAGATGAGATTGGTGCAGTACTCGGCCTGATTGATGAACAGCCGATACCTGTGGGCGAATGTGCAGTTGGCCTCCGAGGTATAGAACGGCACCAGCTCACCGAGCCAGTGTTGAACCGTATCGTCGAGATGAGCTGGGGTCAGGCCATCGGCAAGTTGCTGGAGTCGCGTGGGGGCGGCACACGCCACGAACGCGTTGCCGGCCTGCTGGAAAGAGATTCGTTCAGCCTTGAGTTGCTGGGCCAGGCGCTCATGCTGGTTGACATACACCCGCGCGTTGAAGGGGAAGTACGGGCAGATGCGCAGGAACATGCGGCCCCAGTCTGAATCACGCAGGTAGAAGTAGTACTGCCACACGAAACGGCTGACGACTTCGATGCGGTTGCCGCCAGTGGTCGTCGGGTAGCTGACGGCGATGCGAGCATTCTCGCGGCTCTTGAGGATGACGGCGATGCCAAACTTTGAACCCATGCTCTGGTAGAAGGGCTCGACCCAGTCCTCTCGTCGAACGCCCTTGGGTGGCTCGACAATCTGCACACCCTGACTCAAAGTCAAGCGACCGACCCAGCGGTGGTAGTCCTCGGACATTTGGCGAAAGTACGCCTTGGTAATCGAGGGCACCTGCCGGCATTTGTCGAGGTAGCCGACAATCATCGCCGGCCGCTGCATCGGTTGAACGATGGCGTTCAGGAGCATACGATCGAAGCACGAGTACTGAAACTGGATGCTGTCCAGGTGGTGCTCGACGAACGGATTCACGGCGGACCTCTCTACGATCGGTTTCGGCAATTCCCATCGTAAAGGCCCGCCGTGGTCTGCCCGGCGCTCGGTCAACGTCGGGGATTTCAAGGGCAGCGCCCTTGCCTAGTAGCGTAGAGTTCAGGAGCAATCGCTGCTCCGGCCTGGCCTGGAACCACCCTGGCGCGGCAATACATTCGCACTCCGATACCGCCGAGGCAGTTGTGAGGATCCCGTGTATGAGCCTGAGACCAGTCCGGAACTAGAAGAGCTCTCGGAAGATGAGTGCTTGCAGCTCCTGGAACAACACCATCTCGGACGGATTGCAATCATCGTCGACGGGAAGCCGCTGATGTTCCCGGTGAATTATGGTCTGAGCCATCGGATCGTCACATTCCGCACCGCCCACGGAACCAAGCTTTCGTACGCGCCCGGCTCGAACGTGGCGTTTGAGATCGACGGATACGCATCTTCAACTCGCGACGGCTGGAGCGTGTTGGTGCAGGGCGTCGCTATTGATGCCACAACGGCTCTCGATGATGTCTCCTGGATGGCTCGGGGAGCTTCGCCCCACCCGCTCGCCCCGGGCGTAAAGATCCATCGCCTGGCGATTCGACCGACAAGGATCACAGGGCGGAGATTCAAGCTGGATGACTGAGTCTACGTTCGACCGAAGGTCCGTGGAGCATTACCACCACGGCCGGCGTGTTGGTTGGGACACGCCTCTCCGGAGGTAACACGCTGTTACCCCCGGAAACGTGACAGTTCGTGTCATCGACGACGGCGCTGCCGGTGGGCCGAAGGTGCTCAGCACCCAGGTCGTGCTCTGCGCTAGTCGGGTCCATTCCGTGCAATACGAGGACCCGATGAAAGTGCATCAAGAATTGCACGTGCTTGTCCAAGCGCTGGACGACAGCACGGCCAAGCAGCAGTTGCACAGTTTGCTCAACGACGCTCAACAACAACAACTACGCTCAACAACGCTCAACGACGGGCCCATGCCCCTCCCGGATGTATCCAAAACGCGGGCAACACATTGGCCGCCTCTCGGCCCGGCCAGGGTACTCGTGGTGCTCGACCGACCAGTGCTCGCCGAACTCATCAAGCTGACGCTCAACCATGGGGTGTACACCACCCGCGCCGTCATGACCGCCACCGAAGTCGGGAACGTCCTGGCCGAGTGGCAGCCACATCTGGCCATCCTCGACATGGATCTCGAGGGTACGCGGATCATGGCGCTGCTCGGCGCCAACCCGGTGGGCGGAATGCGCCTGCCCGTCATTGGCCTGACGCGTCGAGGTGATCTGAAGACCAAGCTGGCCGCCTTCGAGGCGGGCGTGGACGACATCATCACCGTCCCATTTGCCCCCGAGGAGCTGCTGGCGCGGGTCCTCGCGCTCGTACGACGGGCGTACAGCGATCCGGTGACGTTTACGCCGGTCATCAATCTCGGCGAGCTTGAGATCGACATCCTCAATCGCACGGTGCGCGATGGGACCACAGAGCTGCAGCTGTCCGCATTGGAGCAGAGCATGCTGTATCTGCTGGCTTCCAACGCGGGCAGAGTGGTCAGCCGCGAAGAGATCCTGGACACTCTGTGGGGCGTGGACTACGTGGCCGAAAGCAACGTCGTGGACCGCCAGATCCAGAGTCTGCGAGCGCAGCTGCACGACAATTGGCGGAAGCCGCGTTTCATCGCCACGGTGCCCGGCCGTGGCTATCGGTTCCTGCCAACGCTTACCACCGACCGCGACGCCGCGGCGGCATCCTGACACAGTAGAGGCCGACGTACTCGCGAGCAGGTCAGCCGTCGGCCAGCGCGAACGCCGGGCTCTGTTGTATTCGTGTTTGATTTTCATTCCCACCCGCCGAGAAGCCGCACGCGGGCGCCACACGGCCTATGGTTTGAGTGAGGTTTAGGCACGTGCCGGTAAGGCTCGAAGCACGTGACGACTGGAAAGAGGAATGTCCGCACCGGTTGGGCGTCGACGCACAGTGCGCCGGATAGTGACAACCCGACCGCACGCCAAGCGAGGCGATTGGCGCTGCCGCATTCTGTTGCGGCAGCCGCTGAGTCAGCCCGCAGAAAGGCACCCATCTATGTCCGCCGAAGACAACAAGGCCCTCGTTCGCCGCTATTTCGAGGACGCCTGGAACAAGGCCAACCCTGCGCTAGTCGACGAAATCTACGCCGCCGACTTTGTCGACCGCAGCCCTGATGTACCCGGTATTGCGCACACGCGCGACGGGCTCAAACAGTTCATGGGCGTGTACCTCCGTGCCTTCCCGGATGCCAACATCACCGTTGAGGACCAACTCGTAGAGGGCGACAGGCTCGTGACCCGCTGGACCGCGCGCGGAACGCAGACCGGCGAATTCATGGAGATGCCACCGAGCGGCAAGAAGGTCGCCATCACCGGCATCCAAATTGACCGCTTCTCGGGCGGCAAGATCGTCGAGGGATGGACCTTGTTCGATCAACTCGGCATGCTTCAGCAACTGGGGGCCGTTCCGGCGACCAGGCAGCCGGCACTAGCCGCCCGCTAATGCTGTGGCGGAGGAATGCTATGAGCCGTCCAAGAGACCGTTTCGGCGAGACGCGCGCCGGCTAGCACCGGTCTTCGCGCACCACGTGCGCATACGGTTGGCAGCCACCGCTCCAGTTCTGATCGGCGGTGCAGGAGCGCGACCGATACCCACGCGGGCCCAACGCGGAGGCCGGACCAAGCCACATAAAACCAGAGCGTCGCTCCTTCGGGGGCGGCGCTCTGTTCGTCGGTGGGCGGTGTTCTCTTCATCTGCTCACCGAGCAGACGCCACAAAGCCGCGGCGCCTGCGGGACCTGCGAAGTGTTTAGCGGCGTGTCGCTCGCGGAAGCCCCAGCGAATAGTCGCGACCGACTGGCCTGCTGTCTACCGCGGTCGAGGCCTGCAACCGGTGCCGTTAGCGTGCGGACCTGCTTGGTTAGCCTGAGAGGACCAACGATCTGAATCGCGTTGGGTGGCGCGAAATCGTTGCGCGGCCCGGCAATGAGCAGACTGTGCTGCAGGAGTC
>JBBSGA010000437.1:0-4810 GCA_038254585.1 Chloroflexales bacterium
AGGGGGGAACAGCGGAGCGGCCCCTTGACGCGGGAAGGGCAGCGGCTATGCTGTGAGCGGCCAGGTTCGTTTCACCCGCAGACCCAGAACCTGCTCCCTAAATCGAACGAATACCTGTCTCAAAGGGCTTGACACATTCCGAGTCTCCGTTGAGCCGCACCGCCCGCAGGTCCAGCACGGCTTGCGCGCCAGCCTGCGTCCAGCGCATCCCCGCCTGCTCCATCCAATCTTTCACCAGATGCCCACACGCCCCTTCCACCACCCCCGTCCCAATCGGCCACCCCCGTGCCAGGTAGTGGTCGTTGTGCATATACGGCTGGTTGCGCCGGTAGTAGCCCGCTGTTTTCTCGACCACCTTGCGTTGCGTCTCCGTCCGGCCCGGCGCCTGGGCCAGGTCCTCCAACTCCGCGATGACGGTCGCGGTTGCCCCGCGCAGTACCTGCTCCAGGCGGGTGCGGATCCACGCTGTGCGCGCCGGATGGCGCTCCCCCAGCAGGGCATTGGCCACATCCCACAGATATTCGCTGGCGTGGATGATGTCCAGCACCAGCGTGTGCTCCGGAAAGTGCGCCTGCAACTGCGTCTGCAACGCTTCCGCCCCATCGGTCAGCGCCACCCGCGCCTGAATCTGCGGTCCCAGGCGCTGCCGCGCCCGCGCCCGCAACCGCGTCAAGGCCACCGCTTTGCCCTCCAGCGTCGCGTGCACCTCTTTGGCGACCGGCTGCGGCCGGGTGGGAAGCTCCGCAGCCGGCTCCGCGTGCATCAAGGCCGCCACGACGTCCTCGGACGTGCGCGGATACGGCGCGATGCTGGAGAGGCTGGTCACCACCGCTTCCTGCTTCGTGCTGCGCTTCTCCCCTTTGCCCAAGCGCTCCCGTGGCGCGTCAGCAAGGCCTTGTGCCTGCGGCACGCCTTTGCCATCGGCCTGCACCACCAGGATCGACCCGAGCGGGACCGGCGCGCCCGGGTCGGGTGCCTGCGCGTAGAAGGCGGTGACGTCCCCCGCATCCTCCCGGACCCCCGTTTCGATGGCCTGGAGGCTAAGTTGGCGCCCCAGGATGCGCGCCAGCCCGGTCTGGCTCTCGCGGTAGGACTCGTCGGTCGTGCCGAAGGCGGCCCACTCGCGCAGCAGATCGGAGTAACAGCGTTCCGGCAGGCTCAAGGCCGCGTCGAGCGGGCAGCAACCGGGGTGCCCTGGGGCGGCGAAGTAATGGCGTTCAAAGCGGACTTTGCCAAAGATCGAGGAGTAGGTGATCGGGCGGCGGTCATGATAGGTGAGGTGCGGACCGCCGGGGGCCGGGACCGGCGCCACGGGGCGCTCGGCCGCACGGGTGACAAAGAAGAGGCGCAACAAGGTGGCGCCAAGCGCAAGCAACTGACGGAAGAGGGTCAACTCGACGCTATAGGCGGTCTGCATGCCGGCCTGCGGGCCAGTCACATAGGCCAAGAGCACTTCGAAATCGTGGCGGAGTTGCTGTACAATCGGCTCCGAGTTGGAAGGCATCGCGCTGCTCCTGTGGTAAGGCGGTTGGTGACACACCCGCATTCTTACCCAAGGCGTGATGGCTTTCAACTCCCGGCGAGGGCTCACGTTCTCGGCTCGCTCTCTTCCCATGGATTATGGTCGCACTCAATTCATTCTGCGTTTGACACCTTCGGTCTGAGTCTCTACATTGCGGGCTGCTGACGAAGGCATCGTAGTTGCCACGGAAGGGACGTGCATTATTATGTAAATTAGCGCATGGGTGGTGCCGGATCAGCAGGTTCAACTGCATTGCTCCAATCACCAAGAAATGCTAGTACTGGAGCGTACTGATCCTGACGTAGCTGTTTGTACGAGCTGACGCGGAAACGGCGATAAAGTTCTGTAAATACTCCCTGGTACTGGTTCTTGCTTGCATCCCGTGCGGTGAGTAGCTCTGCCAACGCTTTCACAGCGGCGGCGACGTCCGCAGCTTGGGCATCAGTGAGATACGTAGTAGGGTGGAGTTGATCTTCCAGCGCTCCTAAACGGCGATCAAAGGTTCGTATAACCTGTGCGGCTTTGTCGAGGCGGTCGGCATGAGTATTCACGCGCTGTTCGAGCGCGATCTGCTGCTCAGCCATCTGGGCGATAGCTAGACCCATTTCACGGATATGCACCAAGCCTGACGATGGGCTGCTAGGACGCTCAGGTGTGCCGATGGCAGCGAGGGCGTCAGCTTGAAAGGTACGCCACAGGACGCGGAAGCATTCTTCACGATAGCGGTGGAGCTTGGGTGCCAATTCAGGGCGTACACGGTTCGGAGATATGCCAAAGAGCCAGCCGGGCAGCAAGTCGAGCGGTAAGCATACCATTTCTCGACGGCTCTCGTCAGTAGTAGTAATGACCAGGGTGGTTACGCGCCGCGCCAGTACTTCGTCCCGGCGGATGCGCTGGAGTTGACTGCTCCAATCGAGACCGAGGAATTCAGCAATTGGTCGCACCGGGACGTAGACTTCGTCATCCGACATGACGGCAACCGTAAGCGGATCGCCATAGAATTCGATCGTCCGTTGAGCTTGCGGTACGGGAACATGAGGATCAGGCATACAGAACTCCTGGCTCTATGTGGTTGCAGTTATGTCAATTATGGTTGTAATGACCACAGTTACTCGCACATCGTTGTGGTCAACCGGAGTGAAACTGGCTGTTTAATCGGGCTTACCCCTGGTCGAGTCACGAATCGTGTCCATTCATCTGCCATGTGCATGACACACTTTATGGTGACCACGTACCACAAGTCATCTCAGCAGTTTGTCCAGCAGCCGCCCGACACAAGGTTGGGCAGCTCATCAAGGGACGTGAAGCTTACGATCTAGTATAGCATATATTTCACATTGTGTGAAATATTCACACGATTGAGAAATGTGTGCTAGACTAAAGGCAGACCCCAGTGGATGGAGATGTGCATGGAAGATGAACTCCTTACGATCAAGGATGCCGCGTTACGTTTTGGCGTCAAGTATGATCGTCTGCGCCGCGCTGCCTACGATGGACGGCTCATTACTACCGACCATTGCGTCACTCCAGCAGAAGTTGAACGATTCTTACGCGAAGGGCGCCCACGACTTGCCGTAGGTCCACGACGCGAAGGAGACCCCATGGGCAAGATTGTGGCGATCGCGCTCGTTAAAGGTGGAGTAGCAAAAAGTACAACGACATTGAACTTGGCGGCAGCTCTTAGCGAGCGTGGGCTACGCGTCCTGATGATTGATACCGATCATCAGTGTAGCTTAACGTTCGCGCTTGGAATTCGCCCAAAGAATGCCGATGAGAATCTCTACACGGTTATTCATCGCTACATCATGGACTATGATACGACGTTAGATCAGGCAATTGTCCGCACGACCATGGGAGCAGACCTGGTTCCGGCCAGCATTCGTCTTAGCACGATGGAAGATGAGCTCTTGCATGCGACACAACGTGAGCTGGTTCTTAAATCGCTGCTGACTCCGGTTGCGGCACAGTATGACATTGTCTTGATCGATACGCCACCAGCCAACAACCACCTGGTTCGTGCCGCCCTGGTCGCTGCACATCAGGTCATTTTGCCGATGGAGGCTGACTCGGTGAGCCTGGAGTCCTTGGCGCTCACGTTAGCGAACATTCAACGTATGCGGCGACCAGGACTCAATCCTAATCTGCGTATCGCCGGTGTGCTTCTGACACGGGTGCAAGCGCAAACGAATATTCACCGGGAAGTGATGGATGTGCTGCAAAATGACTTTGGCGACCAAGCTCGCCTCTTCGAAACCCAAATCAAAAACTCTGTTCGCATCCGTGAAAGTCTGGCAGCGCACCAGAGCATTCTGACATACGAACCCAAAGGGCCGGGCGCGACGGCTTACCGGGCACTCGCCGAGGAGGTATTGGATGAACTCGGGGAATAAGCGTCGCTTCTTCGACCGTGATGCATCGCCCGTTGTCGCAACCGATGACGATTTTGATGCGGTGTTTGGACCGGCGACGACACAGTCAGCGAGTATTGCCCAGGATATTCCCATCGAGCGCATTCGGGCGAATCCGTTTCAAGCTCGTGCGAAATTCAAAGATATAGAAGAGTTAGCTGACTCTATGCGTACGCACGGGTTTACCAGTCGCTTACGGGTACGTCGCGACCCCACCCAGCCGCAGTTCTTCCAACTTGTGTACGGCGAGCGGCGATTGAGAGCGGCACATATCGCCGGGATAAAGGTTGTTCCGTGTGACGTGGCAGACTATAGTGATCAGCAGATGCGGGAGATCGGGCTGACAGAAAATTTGCAGCGCAGTGATCTGGAGCCTCTGGAAGAGGCTCGTGCATTTAGTATGGCGATTGATGAAGGTGGATATTCAATTCGTACACTGGCTGCTCAAATAGGCAAAAGTAAAGGGTATGTCCAGGGTCGCCTCGATCTGCTACGTACACCGGATGATGTTCAGCACATGGTGGATCAACATCCGGAAACGTTCACGGCAGGTTTACTGATCGGTCAGCTTCCAACACCCGAACTACGTCAGCCACTGATCGAGAGCGTGCTTAAAGGTGATCTAGACAAAGAGTCTGTTCGCGCCATTGTTCGCAGCATCGCCGCGACTGCGGATGTGCCCGAACGTTCACACACTGTTCAACAAGACGTGGAAGCGAAGTCGGTTGATAATGCCGGCACGCCACCGCCCCGACACCAAGTGCAAGGTGAGGCGCCGGTACAGCCAGCATCGCATCAGCAAAGGAGTCGACGGGCATCAGCGATCGAGCAGAACCGTATGACACG
This sequence comes from Chloroflexales bacterium, assembly GCA_038254585.1. Classification (GTDB taxonomy): domain Bacteria; phylum Chloroflexota; class Chloroflexia; order Chloroflexales; family Kallotenuaceae; genus JBBSGA01. The sequence continues at coordinate 4,777 of JBBSGA010000437.1, forward strand.
TCAGAGCGAACGTGCATTGGGACGCGCGACGCAG
>JBBSGA010000438.1:0-4806 GCA_038254585.1 Chloroflexales bacterium
AGCGCGGCGGCGGTCGAGGCGAGCGGGGCGGAGAGGATGACCATGCCTGCCTCCCTCTAGCTTTCTGACAACGTAGGCGACGGGCAGCAATCTTACGAGGCAAGCGGCGCGACACATTCCTCACGGTCATTCGCCGGATTGTTGACTATATGCCCGACCGGGAACGCCACCATCTTATCTGACGGGTATGGCCGGAGGAGCGGATCGAGCCGCTCAGGATCATGTACCGTGGGATCGAGCCAGAGATCCCAGTCCCCCGGATCGAGGATCACCGGCATCCGATTGTGTACTGGGCGCAGCAAATCGCTGGGCTCGGTCGTCAGAATCGTACACGTCTCCAGACGAGCCCCCTGGGGTCCCTCCCAATGCTCCCACAAGCCGGCGAATGCGAAGGGAAGGCCATCCTGCATGCGCATGTAGAAGGGCTGCTTCCCGCGCTCGCGCTGCTGCCATTCATAGAAGCCGTCGGCCGGGATCAGACAGCGCCGGCGCCGAAAGGCTGAGCGAAATGAAGGATTGGTTGCCACGGTTTCCGACCGAGCATTGATCATCCTTGCCCCCACGCCCGGCTCTTTGGCCCAGGGCGGCACCAAACCCCAGCGCAGGCGATCGAGCCGGCGGACGGCGTGCGCCTCCGGAAGGCGCACCGTAGCGATCGCTTCACTCGGGGCGATATTGTAGCGGGGAGAGAGATTCGGCGTCTCATTCAGGTCAAAGATCTGCTGGAGGGTCTGGGCAGGTGTGCTCAGGGTAAAACGTCCACACATAGGACTCTCCTTATTAGCCTCCATCGCCTGCCTGCTGCGAGCCACATGCGTTAGTGGAGCAAGATTCAGGACCGGCGATCCGGAAGGCCTTCAATTCGTAGCAGAACGCATCGAGCAGGCGGGCCTCTCCGCCAGCCATGGCATAGTACAACCTTCCGGCAACTTTGCGGGTGGGCGGCTCGAAAACCGATCCGATAAGCAGAGACGCGTACCGGGCTAGAGCCAACCGGGCACGGAGGCGAGCACGGGATAGTTCGCGGTATAGAGCTTGCTCGCGGCAAGGCTGTGCGTAGCAAAGCGTCGCTCCACCAGTGGCGGCGCCCTATGAGATAGGAGTTGTCCAATGTCTAACAGGCAACTTGGTTGGGATGATCAGCGAATTCGAGATCGTTTGAGCCCGCGCGAAATCGACGCGGCAGACAAAGCAAAGCTCGAGCAGCAAGCCGCCGAGCAGGATCAGCCGCTGACGAACGACGACGAGTGGATCCCACCGGGCAACGCGGACCAGGGAAGCCGTAAAAAATAGTCTCAGAAGTCAGGAGCTCGTAGTCACAAGGCGGAGGATGGAAGCCGGTACGCCCTGGTATCCGGCTATCCTCCGGCGATTACTCGCTGCTGACATAGAGGAGCAGTATGGCCACCGATCTTCAGTCTACGCTCCAGATGCTGACGGCTCAGCCGAGCACGGAGCACCCATATCTCAGCATCTATCTCGACTGGGCGCCGGACGGCAACGGCGATCGCCAGTCGCTTCGAGTCTTGACGGATGAGCTCGACCACATCGCGGATCGCCTGAAAGACCGCGGCGATGACTTCGCAAGTTTCAATGTCGACCGCGAGCGCGTCACCAACTACGTCAACAACGAAGCTCCAGTTGATGCACGGGGACTTGCGATCTTCGCGTGCGATGCCGAAAGTATCTGGGAAGCAATACCTCTGCAGGTAGCGGTACCGACCCAGATTGTCGAAGACAGCTTTCCACATACCTTCAACCTGGCCCGCATCATCGACGATTACGAGACCTACGCCGTCGTCCTTGCCGATGCCCAGGAGTCGCGTATTCTGGTGCTCTCGCTCAACGGGACCGAGCAGGCGGCTGAGACCGAAGCCGACGAAGATATCAAGCGCTTCCAGGCAGGCGGATGGGCGCAAATGCTCTTCCAGCGCCGGACGGAAAATCTGATCAAGGCGCACACCAAAGAGATCGCGGATACGCTCAGCCGCATCATCAAGCGCTACGACGTCCAGCATGTCATCATCGCTGGCAACGACTCGATCAAGGGAACCGTGCTGGCGTCCTTGACCGACACGATCAAGGAAAAGCTGGTCGATTACATCCACCTCGACATCCAGGGCAATCTCCCGTCGATCATGGAGGTGATCGAGCCGATGATGCGGGAGGTCGAGCGCGCGCAAGAGGCGGACGACCTGGCCCAGCTTGAAGGCGAGGTCGGACGCCAAGGGCTGGGCGCCGTCGGGGTCTCGGAGACTGCGATGGCGCTGACGAAAGGACAGGTGCGGACCCTGATCATGCACCAGAGCTTCGTCGGCACGGGCGGAGAGTGTCCGAACTGCGGAACGATCCGCGCAGGACTGCGCCCCAAGTGCCCGTACGATGGTACGGAGATGCAGCAGGTCGACCTCCGCGAGGCATTCACGGCTCGTGCCCTACAGCAGGGCTCGGCGATCCAGATCGTGGAGGCCAGCGACTACCTCGACCAGCACGAGGGCGTGGGAGCCTTGCTCCGTTACCGCGATACGCCCCAGGCGCAGACGGTTTAAGCTTCACGGTGCGACATCCAGGTCATGCGACGAGACGTACACGACGCCAGCAGGGGAACCGGCGACGCGGCGAGCGCCGGGGGCAGCGGGGCCGGCTCTCGACACCGAACAGGCTCGCAGCAGAGCTATGACCGGGGCGCAGGTTGCGCCGTCAGGAAAGAGCCGGCAGGGCGATCGTCAGGAGCGTGCCTCGGCCGGGCTCACTCGCCGCGGAGATGTGCCCGCCGTGGGCCTCGACAAGCTGCCGGGCGATGGCCAGGCCGAGGCCGGCACCACTACCGGTATGCGAGCGAGCCCGGTCGCCACGCCAGAAACGATCGAAGATGTGGGGCAACTCTTCCGGGTCGATGCCCGTACCGCTATCGTGGACGAGGATCCGGACCAGGTGATCGACAGCCACCGCTGAAAGCTGGACCTGGCCACCACGCGGTGTATGGCGCAAGCTGTTCGCTACGAGGTTGCCGAGCACCTGCTGCATACGCTGTGCATCGACGTCAACCACGGGAAGGTCTCGCGGGACGTCGACCTTCAGCTGCACGTCCTGCCGTACTGCCTCAGCCGCGAAGCCGGCGCGCACGGTTTCGAGCAGATCACGAACCTCTACTTCCTCACGGTGGAGCGGAAGCTGTCCAGACTCGGCCAGACTAAGGAGGCGCAGATCGTCGATCAGCCGCTCCAGCAAGTTAGCCTCTTCGAGGACCGGGGCGATATGCTGTGGGGTGCCGGGGTAGATTCCGTCCAGGATGCCCTCCAGCTTGCCTTTGATAATCGTCAAAGGGGTGCGCAGCTCGTGCGCAATATCGGCGGTCATATTCCGGCGCAGCTGGTCGGAATGGAGCAGATTACTCGCCATCCGGTTGAAGGCGCGCGCCAGCGTGTCGACCTCCTGAATCGACGAGCCGGGAACCTCGACGCGTAGGTCCCCGGCCGCAACCTGTCGCGCGGCCGCCGTCAGCCGCGCGAGTGGTGTACTGATCCTGCGTGAGATGATAACTGCCAGCCCGAGGGTCAGTATTCCAATTCCCAGCGCCACGAACATAAACGATCGGCCAATCTGCCGCTCGACCTCCCATGGAGGAGCCGGCGCGACAGGCAACTGCGGAGCCGACGCGGGTACTTTCTTGGCTGGCGGCGTTGGAAGTCGCAAACTATGTGAAAAGAATGTGCCTCGTTCGGGGGCAAAGGCACGGCGTGGATCCGATGGGCCGGCTACCGGTAGGAGCACAAAGGTTCCCACACGGGCCGCGTCGACCATAATCGGGGTGCCGGTCGAGGTGGATAGGGCGACCGGATCGAGACTGTGCGGCCCACCCTCGGCAACGATCTGGCCGCCGGCATCCACGATGATATAACTGGCAAAGGCGCCGGGCGCGGCAGACTCGATCTGGAGAAGCGCGTCGAGCCAATCCTGGACGCCGTCCCATGACTGTGCGTGCGCGACGTAGTAGTCGGCGAGCGGCTCCGCCAGGACGGTCTGGAGCTGCTCGACGCTCCGCTCAAGATTCCGGCCCGTGATCTGCCTGAAGGTTAAGCTGTTCAACGTGGTCGTGCCTCCGACCGCGAAGGCGATCAGGATGGCAAAGGTGGCGAGCAGCTGCCAAAAGAGCCGGACGCGGGTCGGGGCGCCGCCGCGCTTGCATCGATGTAGGAGCAGCCCTTTCACGTCCGTCCTCGTCGCTATGGCTCGGCGAACTTATAGCCCACACCGTAGATCGTCTGAACGAAGCGCGGCTCACGCGGGTCCGGCTCGATTTTCCTCCGCAAATTCTTGATATGAGCGTCGACGGTTCGATCATAGCCCGCGAATGCCACGTCGTAGACACGCTCGACGAGCTGTGTGCGGGTGAAAGGGCGGCCGGGCGCACGGGCTAACACCTGCAGCAGATCGAACTCGGTAGCGGTCAGATCGACAGGCTTTCCGCTTAGATGCACGCTACGGCGATCGAGGTCGATCGTGAGCTCGCCGAAGCGTAACGCGGATGCGGGGGCTTGCTCGCCCTCGGTCCGCCGGAGCACTGCCCGAACCCGCGCGACCAGCTCGCGCGGACTGAACGGCTTGGTCAGGTAGTCGTCGGCGCCGAGCTCGAGGCCGACCAGTTTGTCGGCCTCCTCGACTCGCGCCGTGAGCATGATGACCGGAAGATCCACGAGCACGGGATCGCGGCGCACGGCTCGCGTCACATCCAATCCGTCCATGCCCGGAAGCATCAAATCCAGCACGATGAGACTTGGCCGCTCGGCACGGGCTACCGCCAAG
>JBBSGA010000439.1:0-4785 GCA_038254585.1 Chloroflexales bacterium
CAACGACCGGCAGCTCCGTGCCGTTATCGGACAGATGCGTCAGGTGGCAGCGAAGGCAGGCGAGCTGATCATCGCCGAGATCGCCGACAGGTAGACCTGACGAGGTTTAATCGCAAGCTCAGGTGGGCCCACGCTAACCGCATGAAAGCCGCTGCGAGCAGGATGGTGGCACTGGAGAAGAGCAGAGCCGCCACCTCTTCGGCAAGAGCGCCACCGAAGGCCTCCGCGATACCGAACCCCAAGGCCGACGCGCCAACGAGCAGGGCTGTGATGCCGGCGTATAGGAGAAGGAGCCACCGGCGGCTGTTCACGAGCGGAAGGCCATGAAAGAACACCGGCCAGAGGACGAAGCCGGCCGTAAGTAGCCCCGCGACGGCCGCGTCTATCGACGTACTCCCACCAACTACCAGAGCCAGATAGACACCCGGGAGTAAGCCCCAGGCGAAGCGGCGGACGATCTCGACGCGAAAGAGGCTGCGCCCTTCGAACATGTCTCGGTACACGCTGCTGTCAGCGTAGGGAGGCAGCTGAGCCACCCCTGGCAACAGTTGGGAGAAAGCCCAATACACCCCTCCTGGGCGGCGGGCGTCGAGGATCATCACGAGCGTGGCCGCGAAGGCGGGAATGACGATATGGAACCAATCCATCTCAGGACCTATCGATCGTCGATCGCGCCGGCCGGCGCGCGAGGGCCGAGATCGGCTGCGATCTGGGCAAACTGATCGAGTGCGGCTTGGAGGTCCTCGACGATCTCGGCCGCGATGACCTCAGGCGCCGGCAGGTTCTCCGAGTCCTCGAGACTCTCGTCGCGCAGCCAGACGACGTCGAGCGACGCCTTGTCGGCTTTATCAGCTCGTCGTAGCTGAAGGCCCGGAAGCGATCCGACTCGGCGCGCGCATGGCGATTCGCGGGGTTGTATGAGGCCACGAAGTCGTCGAGCTGCTCGCGGCGCAGCGGGTTCGTTTTCAACGTGAAGTGCTGATTGGTGCGGAAGTCATAGATCCACAGCTTCTCGGTCGCCGCGCGCTCGCCACCGGCGCGCCATCGAAGAAGAGCACGTTGGCCTTGACGCCCTGGGCATAGAAGACGCCGGTCGGCAGGCGCAGCAGGGTGTGGACGTCGCACTCGTCGAGCAGCTTGCGGCGTACCGTCTCGCCGGCGCCGCCCTCGAACAGCACGTTGTCAGGCACCACCACCGCCGCACGGCCATTGATCTTGAGCAGGGTCTTGATGTGCTGCACGAAGTTGAGCTGCTTGTTGGAGGTCGAAGCCCAGAAGTCGTCGCGGACCACGACGTGGTTCTCGCGCACGGACTCCCCCTCGGCGTTGACCACCATGAAACTCGACTTCTTGCCGAACGGCGGATTGGTGAGGACCATGTCGAACCGATCGCCCGGATCGGCCGCCAGGCTGTCGGCGACGCGAATCGGTGACTTGTCGCCGCCGATGCCGTGCAGGAACATGTTCATCACGCACAGCCGGGCGGTGCCGTCGACGATCTCCCAGCCGTGGAGTGCGCCAAAGCGCAGGTCGCGGTCGAGCGGATGGTGATCGGCGATGTAGTCATGCGCCGCCAGCAGGAAGCCGCCGGTACCGCAGGCGGGGTCGCAGATCGTCATCCCCGGCTCGGGGCGCATGACGTCGACGATGGTCCGAATCAGCGGGCGCGGTGTGAAGTACTGGCCGGCACCGGTCTTGACGTCCTCAGCGTTCTTGGCCAGCAGGCCCTCGTAGGCGTCGCCCTTGACATCTGTATCCAGGCTGGTCCACTGCGCGCGATCGATCAGGTCGGCGATCAGCCGGCGCAGCTTCGCCGGGTCCTGGATCTTCTTCTGCGCCTTGCGGAAGATAACGCCCAGCATCCCCTTCTCGCGCCCGAGCGCCTCGAGCGTGTGGCGGCACTGGACCTCGAGCTCGTCACTATCGCGCTTGGGCAACTCCGGCTAGGCGTAGTCCGCCCACAGCGCTACGGCGCTACGGCGCTTGAGCCATAATAGAACCATTGTTCTATTATGGCTCCTGTGGCGGGTCAGGCGCATCGAGGAACTTTGCGCAGACCACGTTGACGATGAACGCGCGCAACAGGTCCAGGTTGTAGTCCACCCAGAGGAAATAGTGATCGCGTTCGATGAGGTAGCCGAACTTCACCGTGTATCTGGGGTTGGTGGCAAGCCGTTCGCAAAACACGGTGCAGTATGCGTGGTAGGGCATCTTGGTGAATGCTTGCAACGTCCGATAGAACTGAACCGTGTGATGCCTGAACGCGCGTTCCTCGGCATTGCCACGATCCCCCTGCTTCTTGACTTCAAAGAACATCACCCTGCCGGTCGCCCGGCTTCGAATCGAGGCTTCGGGCCTCAACCCCTTTGCGCGGCTGCCGTCGTCCGCGAGGAAGATGCCTACCAAGTCTGCTGGACTGGCTTTGACCTCATACAGCTTTGGGTCAAGGATCGCTTTCAGGGCCTCCACGAAGTTGGTCTCCGAGGTCAGGAAGCTTCGATCGTGGCCAGGCTGCCTCTTTCGGGCAGATAGGCGGGCGCTGTCCATGCTGTCTCCTCAGATGTGCGGTGGGTCCGCACACTATGCTCCGCTTAGCCTCCGGAAAGGATCCCGATCTTGATCAAGTACCTTGGCTCCAAACGCACCTTGCTTCCGCGCATCGTCTCCATCGTGGATGCGTTGCCCAGCGTCGCACGGATATGCGATCTCTTTACTGGAACGACCCGGGTTGCTCAGGCGCTGAAGAAGAGCGGCTACTTCGTAGCCGCCAACGATATCGCCACGTATTCTCACGAGATGGCGCTGGCGTACATCGAAGCAGACGCCGAAAGTTTGGATCTGGCGCGCCTGGGCGGCTGGATCGGCGAACTCAACGCGCTGCCTGGAAAACGCGGCTACTACACGCGTACATTCTGCGATGACTCGCGCTACTTTCAGCCCTTCAATGGCGAACGGATCGACGCCATCCGCGACCGCATCGACGAGCTGCCAACGACTCGGCATGAAAGAGCTATCTTGCTAACGGCCCTAATGCTGGCCGCTGACCGTGTCGATTCAACCACTGGAGTTCAGATGGCGTACCTCAAACGTTGGGCCGCGCGGTCGTTCAAGCCGCTAATGCTTCGTCTGCCAGACTTGCTTTCAGGAACGGGTGAGGCAGTCCGTGAGGATGCGATCGCATTCGTCGAGAGTGGCGGTACCCGAGCGTTCGATCTCACGTACGTTGATCCGCCGTACAACCAACACTCGTACTTCGGCAACTACCACATTTGGGAGTCGCTGATGCGTCACGACCGACCAGACGTCTATGGCATCGCGAACAAGCGGATCGACACCAGGGAGAACCGCAGCGTCTTCAACTCATCGCGACACTTCCATGAGGCTTTCGAGCGGTTGATTCGGGGCATCGAGTCGCCGTTCCTCCTCGTCTCGTTCAATAATGAGGGTCACGCCTCCCAGCAGGAACTCATCGACCTGTTGCAGCCAAAGGGTTATGTTGAGCATGTAAGTGTGGACTTCAAGCGTTACGTCGGGGCACAGATCGGCATCTATAACCCATCAGGCGAAAAGGTAGGCAAAGTGTCGCATTTGCGCAATAAAGAGCATCTCTTCCTCGCGGGCCAGGAAGAGATGGTTCGGGGTGCTCTCGTCGAGTTTCGAGATCGGGACCCAGAGCAGCTGGGCCTCGCACTAGCGTGAGCAGAAATCCAGGAGATGGGTCCTCGCTGTTCATCGTCGCTGCATCGTCACGATTTGCTAGGGGTCGAGTGGAGCGGATTGTCGTCAAGGGTCTGGAGACCTTGCGAGGGAACCCGTCCACGGAGACGTCTACGTTGGCAGATGAATCTCGTCAGCCGGACGGTCGCGTCCACGCTTGGTCAATACGCGGATCGCACAGCTTCGACCGCGCTTGGAGTTACATGTCGGCAGGCGACTGGTTACTGTTTTATCAAATGGGATTTTTTAGTGCAGCTGCGAGTGTTGGAACGCGCATTGAATCGCATGCGCTGGCGGCGGCGATCTGGGGTATCGAAGAAGCCGATGAGCTCCAGCGAGTGATCCTCTTGCGAGAATCGCATCCGGTGTGGGCCAAAGCGTGGCCGCACCGAGAAATCTTGGGTGCACGATTCATGGGCTTTCGACGTCTTGCCGATGAGAGGCAGGACGTGCTCCGGAAGGCCTACGGATCGGCGGACGCCTTCGTCCGAAAGGCAGTCCTCACCCAGAAGCGACCAGACGGCCGATAGGGCCAGGTGGTTCGGTCTCCCCCGTCGCCATCCGCGCCGCCTCGATCTGGACGTCGGGATCAAGCGCGTCGACCAGCGCCGCGGCGAGCTCGCGGATGGAGTGCCCGCCGGAGACATCGGTCAGGAGCTGGCGGTCGGCCGAGCTGAGCTGACGGTCCAGGCGTGCCAGGCGGCTGGCCAGCGAGGAGAGGACATCGGTCTCGCGGTTGCCGAAGGCTATCTGCTCGAGCAGCTTCTCGAACGAGACCGACGACTTCTTCTCGAGCGAGACGGTATCGGTCAGATCCTCGTGGCTGATGCCGACCGCATCCACGATCACAGAGCGCGTCTTGGCCCGCGCGTCAGGCGTGACGGCCCGGAGATCGGTGTCGCTGACGACCCGGACGCCGCGGCCCTTCATCTGCTCGAAGAAGGTGCGACTGCGCACGCTGCGCATGAAGAACACGATCTCGATCGGTCGCACGTCGGTGCCGGTGGCGATCATGTCGACGGTCACCGCGATGCGCGGGTTGTAGCTGTTGCGGAAGCTGGCAAGCAG
>JBBSGA010000440.1:0-4759 GCA_038254585.1 Chloroflexales bacterium
GACCGCCTCGCTACGAAATCCGGTAGGACAGCTATAGACAGTCAGCTAATGATCTGTAGGGGCGTGCCCCTACAGATCATTAGCTGATTGTCTATAGCTTACCGAGCGCTTACCAGCCACTTACTGCTCGCGCGTATGCTGAAGGTCGACCGAGGTAGTCACCTGGCGTAAGGGAGGAACCAAGATGATGCGAAGTCCACGTACACGAAGCGTGATCAAGGGCGTCGTCGGCTTAGGAATCGTTCTTTCGATGCTGCTCGCGGGCGCGGCCCCGATCGACTTCTCGAATCGCCTGGTCCAGCTCGCCCCGGCGGCCACGCCGTGACTATCCTACCCTCCACACTAGGACTCATGGTAGTGGCGCTCGTGTGTCGTTTCGGACGGGCAGGACTCACACGGCTCGCCAGCTTCAGCCTTCGCGGCGGTGTGCTGGCCGTGCTAGCCTGCCTGGCGCAGCTTGGGAGCGTCTTTACACACCAGCGCCGCCTCGAGCTTCTGCTGGTGAGCGCGGTGCTCCTTGGGATCTTCTGCTGGCTCAACCGCCGTCGCGCGGGGCTCCCGGTTGCGACGTTGGGGGTCACTCTCAATCTCCTGGTGATGGGTGCGAACGGCGGAACGATGCCCATCGGCCCGGCGACGTTCGCGCGCATGAGCAACGTGCAGGCGCGGCCGGGAACCGCGATTCCATTTTCAAAGGACCGGCTGCTGGAGGATCATCAGGCGCGGCTCGCCTGGCTCGACGATCGATTGCTACTACCCGGACCGCTGGGCAGGCTCGCGGTCTGGAGCGTCGGCGACGTACTGATTCTGGCCGGGATTGGCCGTCTTCTGTGGCAGACTATGAAAGGATCGGACGATGATGAACGTGCGTTTCGGCCGCGGGCCGCGCTACCCCGAGCTCGAGCGACTGATCTGCGCCGCGGTCAGCAATCAGCGATTTGCGCGGCAGCTGGTGGCGGCGCCGGAGCTGGCGCTCCGGCACTCAGAGCATGGACGGCAGCTTTCGCCGGCGGAATGGGCGCTCGTCACGTCCATTAGTGGAGCCACAGATATCTACGACTTCGCCGCGCAACTGCACGCACGCGTTCAGCAGCCGCATTGAGACCCATGCTGCCACCTCCGAGCCGCAGTAGCCAGCCCGTCCATCGTCGTTCAGAGCCGAACGCTGATGAATCGTCGAGGCGTGCCCGAGCGGCGTGAACCACCGCAGAGATCGGGCCGCCACTGTCCCCAAAGCGACGACTAAGGGACGTTCATGCCAGACAGCGTAGCCGGCGCGACACCATCAATTATGGCCGACCTCCTCGCCTATAGCCTCGTGGCGCTGGCGGATCCACGTGTTTCCCCCCCGACGCTCAGCACGACGCTCGCCCGTCTCCTACCCGGCACACGAGTGGACGTTCTGCTGCACATCCACCCGGCCGCGACAGTGACCCCGCTTGTGACAGGCGGACCGCCTGGCAGCGGGCCAGCCCCTGTGGAAGCGATCACGGATGAGGCGGCACTCGTGCAGTGGCTGCGGGGGCGCGGTTACGCAGCCGTCGAATATATCCCCGTGGTCGACAGCGGGACGAGAGTAGGCTCGCTGGTGCTGTCGACGCGAGAGGATGAGATCGGGGCCAGCCAGCGCCGGATCGCAAACCACCTCGCGGGTGCGCTTGCGCTCCGCTACGTAGCCGCGCGGCGCGAGAATGAGCTGCGAGACGCGCGGACGAAACTGCTGGCTGCGACCGCCCGTGCAGCCGCGACGACAGAGCTCTGGCACCAGGCGACGCTCGCCGTCGGATCGGTGCACAACCTCGGCAACAGCTTGGCCCTGATCAGTGGAATGGCCGAGCTGATGCACGAGGAGTCGTCCGAGTCGATGCGGCGCGACCTGCAGCAGATCGCGAATACGGCTCAAGACGGCCGCCGCATCGTCAAACGGATCCTCGCACGCAGCGAGGCGCGGGCGGCCGAGGAGCCGAATCTCACGATCGCTTCGGCGGTGATCCAGGACGTCGTCACACTGACCCGGCCGGTCTGGGGCCGCGGCGATCGGATCGCGATCAGACTGGACGTAGCGCCGGTCCCCCCGGCGCGAGCAGATCCCGCGGATATCCGCGAGGTACTCGTCAATCTGATCCTTAACGCCGTCGCCGCGATGCCTCAGGGAGGCGACCTGACACTCCGGGCGAGCGCATACTCGGAGGAGGTGCTGATCGAGGTCGTCGATACAGGGGTCGGAATCGAGCGGGAGAACCTAGCCGCTATCTTCGAGCCGTCGCAGACGACCCGGGCGGAAGGGAGGGGACTTGGCCTTCCGATCAGCCGGATCATCGTCGAGCAGGCAGGCGGACGACTGACCGCGGAGAGCGAGCCAGGCCGCGGGGCGACCTTTACGGTTGTGCTACCGGCCGCACAGACTGCGGAGAGCGGCCGGCCATCGAAGCAGGATCAGGGCTCGATTCCGCCTTGGAGCACACGCAGCACCAGGCGGAGCTAAGGAAAGCCAGGCAACCGGTTCGAGAATCCGAGGCTTCACAGATGAGCCGGCAGAGCGGGGGCACCCGCAATAAGGATGAAGGGCGGTCCCGCGTGGAACCGCCCTTCGGTGCTAGTCACCTGTCAAGCAGCATCTGAACGGTTGTAGAGACGTTCTATAAAACGTCTCTACGGCTCTACTTGATGCTTGAGAGAGCACCCGTTCGAGGTCGCGGTCTCTAACGCCGGCCGATCTGGCCGGCGCCGACCTTGCCCCGGCCATTGGGCAGACCGACATTGTCCGTGAAAACGTCTTCGTCATGGACGACGCCGTTCTCGGGATACGGATTGACGTTGCGCGTATCCGACCAGATCGGATGCGCATCTTCGCCCTTGTTGATCGTCAGGCCGCTATAATCGCCGTTGAAGCCGGCCTGGTTGCCGTCGGGCGGTGCGAAGACGGGCGAAACGACCTTGAAGTCGTACGGCGTATTCGCGCTACGACCACCGGCCAACACGTAGTCCGAGTTGCGTGCCTGGACTCCGGGCTGTCCCGGAGCGAAGCCGCCCCTCGGGGTCATGTTCTCGTTGGGCACACGCTCGGTCCGATAGTAGCTGACGCCGACACGATCGCGGTTCGACGACTTGGCGAGGTCGATCGCCGGGAAGTAGTGGTCGAGGCCGCGATCGGGATTAGCCGTTCCGATCTCAGTCCAGGTCAGGCCGCCGTCGACCGACATGGAGAGCTGGGCGTCAAACTCGCCGTTACGGTAGTCCTGCCAGGTCGCGTAGAGGTGACCGTTCGCCTGGTCGACTGCGAGCCGCGGGAAGTCGTTCGTGCGGATGTAGGCGCCGGGAATGCACTCCTCGGGCCCACGCCCGAAGTCACACTGGGGCTCGCCCGTCGTGACGTCGTCGCCGACCTTACTGGGCAGGGCGCAGTTCAGATGCGCGGTTCCCGCCGGGGAACTCCCCGTGGGCCGGCAGTGTACGCCGAGCTGCTGGCTGTTCGGGTTATTCGCCGCCGTGTTGCCGTTGTTGAAGATAACCTGGAGATCGCCGTTGGGCAGCGCGCGCGGCTCCGAGCCCTGATTGAAGTCACAGGCATGCGGCGACCGAGTCGGATCGAAGAAGTTGCCGAAGAAACAGAGCGCATCGGATGAAGCGCTGATCTCCTCCGGCGTCGACCAGGTACGCGCATGATCGGTCGACATCGAGCCAAAGATCGGGGATGAGCAGTAGCGCTCGTCGGCGCCGGGATTCGGCTGCGGCCCGCAGCTCGGGCTGAACCTAAAGACGGTCCATGTCACATAGACGTTATCCCGGTTAGGACTTGTCGCAAAGGTATCGGCCGTGATGAACTGCTTGTCGTGGAAGACCGTCGGGTTGTTGTCCTCGGCCACGATGAAGCGCCGGTCGAAGGTAGAGATGTTGAAGAAGAACGACCCCTGCGCCCCAGGCGGGGAGGCGGTTACGTATAGCATGCTCGCGTCCGAGAAGAGGTCGAACGCAACACAGCTGAAGAAGCCGCCGCCTCGCGAATCGAAGGCGACAGTGGGGTCGCTGCCTGCATCGTAGGTGTGGGATGTGCCAGGGCCGCCCAGGATCGTGTGGCGGTTGGGATCACGAGGAGTAGGCTCTTCGCCGGCGGGGTTGTTCACCTTCTGCCGGAACGGCGGGATCATGTCGCCCCAGTGCCTACCATTGTCGGTCGACCAGTCGATGCCGCACTGGTTGAAGCCGACGCGGCTGTCGTTCTGGCCCGCCAGCAGGTTATTGGGATCGGCCGGGTTATAGATGATCTGCTCCTCGGCCTGGCGCCGGAAGGTGCAGTCCTGGTTCACTCGGGCGTTGCCTTTCCCTTTGTCGCGGGCGCTACAGCCGAGCGAGCCCCGGTTGCCCCCGGTTGGACCCGCAGCGGAGAGATTCCCCTCTGCGCCGCTGGCCTGATCGGCCTCCTCGGCCCGCAGCTCGTCGGCTGCTACCGCCTCGAGGCCGCCGGAAAGGGACGGAGCTGTGCGCGTTACCGCGCCGGTCTTGATAACCGACCTGGGGAGCGTTCCCTTGCCCGCCCTGCGGGCCACACCCTCTCTCGCTCCCGCGGGATTAGATGAGAGCGCCATAAACGATAGTATAAGAACCGCGATCGCAACCAGTGAAAAACGTTGCCTGGGCATGTCTTGTCTCCTTTGGCAGGACAACTTGGCCGGATGAATCTCTCAACTCCTGATAGACACTGGTGATGCGGAACATGCAGTAGGCACTCCTCCTTATCTTGATAGGCTTCGACGTATCC
>JBBSGA010000441.1:0-4758 GCA_038254585.1 Chloroflexales bacterium
AAGCGGCCGGCGGGCTGGCTCCGGACGCTAACCGCGATGCCATCAATCTCGCAGCGCGACTCAAGGATGAGCAGCAGTTGCGGGTTCCGCGCGTTGGAGATGAGACGGAGCGCGCCGTCCCGGCGCCCGCGGCATCGCCGGCGCCGGCCAGCCGGGTCGACTTGAATGCCGCCGATGCCCAGGCACTTGAGGATCTGCCCGGCATCGGCCCCACGACGGCACGCCAGATCATCGCCTACCGCGCGTCGCATGGTCCCTTTCAGAGCATCGACCAGTTGGACGATGTGCCCGGTATCGGCGCGGTGACGCTCAGCTCTTTGCGCGACCTAGTGACGGTCGGCGGCAAGTAGCCAGAGCAACAGGTGTAAGCGCGAGGCCGAGGCCGAGTGTGGAAAAGATGACCCGACGTTTCGGAACGGCGGTCTAGGAAGAGCGAGCTCCTGATCCGCTGTTCCCTACCTTAAGGCTGGAGCGATATGCGACGTACGAAGATTGTGGCGACCCTGGGTCCGGCAAGCGAGAGCGAGGACCGCATACGCCAGCTTATTCAGGCTGGCCTCGACGTTGCGCGCCTTAACTTCTCGCACGGGACACACACGGAGCATGCGGCGCGCATCGAGCGGGTTCGTGCGGTAGCATCCGAGCTCGGCAAACCGGTCGCTATCCTCCAGGATCTGCAGGGGCCGAAGATTCGTACGGGTGAGCTCAAGAGCGATATTCCTGTGCTGCTTCAGGATGGTGCTCCGTTCATCATTACGGTCGACCCATGCGAGGGAGACGCGCGGCGGGTCTCGACGACCTATAGCGCCCTTCCAGGCGACGTCAAGTCCGGCGACTGTATTTTGCTCTCCGATGGGCTGATCGAGCTTGCAGTCACGGTGGTTCGCGGCCACGACGTCGTGACGCAAGTCGTGCATGGCGGCTCGCTGCGCGAGCACCAGGGCATCAATCTGCCGGGATCGGCGGTGAGCGCGGACGCGATTACGGAAAAGGATCAGGAAGACCTCCGCTTTGGCCTCGAGCAGGGTGTCGACTACGTGGCAATGTCCTTCGTCCGGCGCGCCGCCGATGTGCGCCGGCTCAAGGCTCTGATCGCAGAGGCGGGCAAGCAGACGCCGGTCGTCGCCAAGATCGAGAAGCCACAGGCGCTGGACGAGATCGATGCGATCCTCGATGCGACAGACGCTATCATGGTGGCGCGCGGCGACCTCGGCGTCGAAATGGCACCCGAGCAGGTGCCGATCGTGCAGAAGAATCTGATCGCGGCCGCCTCACGCCACAACATCCCTGTCATCACGGCTACGCAGATGCTCGAGTCGATGATCACCAATCCGCGTCCGACCCGCGCCGAGGCGAGCGACGTCGCGAACGCAATCTTCGACGGCACCGACGCCGTGATGCTCAGCGGCGAGACGGCGTCCGGCCAGTTCCCGGTCGAGGCGGTCGCGATGATGGCGCGGATCGCGGAGGCGACCGAGGCGAGCGGCCGCTACCGCGAGCAGCTCGAGGCCATGTACCGGCTGCGCCATCACGACGATTCCGGGAACTCCTCGCTGGCGATCGCGCATGCCGCGCGGACAATCGTGGCATCGGCCGATGTAGACGGCATCGTGGCTTTCACCCAGTCGGGCTACACCGCGCGGCTCGTCTCCAAGAACCGGCCGCCGGTGACAATTTTTGCGCTGACGCCGTCTGAGATCGTGTCGCGGCGTGTCAGTATCTACTGGGGCGTCACGCCGATCATGTGTATGCATCTCGATCACCTCAACGAGCTCGACGCCTTTGTCCGGCGTGTGCTACCGCAGTTCGGCCTCGACAAGGGCTCCAAGGTCGCCTTGACCGGCGGCCACCCGCTCGCGGCGCACGGGCCTACAAATTTTCTCAAGATCCTCGAACTCTAAGCCAAGAAGCAGCATGAGGGAGAAATAGCCTGATGGAGAACCAGGCACGACCGGAATCGAAGCGCACGCCTCCGCTGGTCGACGCACACCTTGACCTTGCCTACAATGCCCTGCTCGGGCAGGATCCCCGCCTGCCGCTCGAAGAGCTGCGTGAAACGGATGCCGGCCGTGCCCTTGCCGCGCGGGGCGAGACGCCGACCGTCTCTATTCCGGCGCTCAGGGCCGGCGGGATCGCGCTCGTCTTCGGCACGATCTTCGTCCTCCCGGCGAATGCTCCGAGTGACCTGCGCGGGCGCGGCTACGCGACAGCTCAGGAAGCCTACGCGGCGGCCACCAGGCAGGTGGAATACTACCGGCAGCTGGAAGACGACGGGGACATACGCCTCGTCGGCGGACGGAGCGATCTCCATCCTCTGCTCGACGCCTTCGGCCGCGACCCATCCGCGGCCCCACTCGGCGTCGTGCCGCTGATGGAGGGAGCGGACCCGATTCGCACGCCGGGAGAGCTCGGGCATTGGGTCGAGCAAGGCGTCCGGATCGTGGGACCGGCCTGGCGTGCGACGCGCTACAGCGGTGGGACGGAAGCGCCAGGCCCATTGACACGCGACGGCCGTGACCTGATGGTCGAGCTGGGCAAGGCCGGCGCTGCTCTCGATACGAGCCATATGGCGGAGCAGAGCTTCTGGGATGCGCTACGGTTATTTCATGGACCGACGATCGCGTCTCACTCGAATTGCCGCCGCTTCGTGCCGGGCGATCGCCATCTCTCCGACGAGATGATCCGGGCGATCGTCGACCGAGATGGTGTGATCGGAGTCGTGCTCTACAACCACTTCCTCGACCCGACCTGGAACGCCGGTGACTCCAAGGCCGCGGTGCATCTCGACGCGGTCCTACGGCATATCGAGCATATCTGCGAGCTCGCACGCGACACCCGGCATGTAGGTATCGGGACGGATCTCGACGGCGGCTTCGGGCGCGAGGCCATCCCGGCCGAGCTCGACTCCTGCGCCGACCTTCCGGCGATCGGCGGGGCATTGTTGGCGGCCGTCTGGAGTCCTGCCGAAGCGTCGGACGTTATGGGCAGCAACTGGCTTCGCTGGCTCGCGGACGCGCTGCCGGCCACCTAGCTCAGCCTCGTCACGCGCGCTCCATCCGATGCAGTGCAGACATAAACATCCGGCGCGCGGCTAAAGGCAGCCCGGTACGCGCTGCCGACGGCGTCGACGAGGTTGTCGACGGCCTCGGGCGCTGCCAGGCTCACGGTGCAGCCTCCGAATCCCGCCCCCGTGAGCCGCGAGCCGTAGACGCCCCGGACGGCCTGAGCGGCCGAGACCAGCAGGTCAAGCTGCGGGCTCGAAACCGCGTAGTCGTCGCGCAGGCTGCGGTGTGACTCGTTCATCAGCTCTCCGAAGCGACGAAGCTCGCCGGCTTGCAGCCGCTCCGCGCCTTCTAACGTACGTGCGTTTTCGGTGACGACGTGGCGCGCGCGCAGGAAGACGATCGGCGGAAGCAGCGCCTGGTGCTCCGCGAGCTGCTGGGGATTGACATCGCGGAGCGACGTGATCCCGGGCATCACTTTCTGCAGCAGTGATACCGCCTCTTCGCATTGCGCCCGCCGTTCGTTGTAGGCCGAGCCGGCGAGCTCGCGCGATACCTTGCTATCACAGACGACGATGCGTACGTCGGCAGGCATCGGGATGGCGCGGTAGCTATACGACCTGCAGTCGATCAGCAAGGCATGCTGCGCCTGCCCAAGCGCCGATATCATCTGGTCCATAATCCCGGAGTTGACGCCCGCGAATTCGTGCTCGGTTTGCTGGCCGAGCTGCGCGAGGCGCAGCGGTGAAACGTCGACACCGGCCAGCGCGACAAGCGCAGCTCCGACCGCGTTCTCGAGCGCCGCCGAAGAGGAAAGCCCCGCTGCGCTCGGTACATCCCCGTCGATGACCATATCGGCTCCACGCAGGGGATAGCCGTCGCGCTCGATCACGGCAGCCATCCCGAGCACATAAACTCCCCAGTCATGGGCCACGCCCGGACGAGCGTCGTCGAGATTGAGCGTCGCCTCGGCCTCGTACTGCGATGCCCACACCTGCAGCAGACGATCATCGCGGGGAGCGGCCGCCACGAAGGCAGCACGATCGATGGCGACGGGCAGGACGAAGCCGTCGTTATAGTCGGTGTGCTCGCCGATCAGGTTGACGCGGCCCGGCCCCCGCGCGACAAGCGCCGGCTTGCGCCCGTTTCGTTCGACGAATTGTGTTGTTACCGATTCTGCCGAGACACGCATCGCGCTTGCCATGAGTAAATCTCCCTCCGCATCGAACCCCACGCTCGGATTTTGGGGTCAGAGCCGCCGATTGTCAAGAGTTGCGGAAAAATCGTCCGAGGACTATGCTTGGCTCGAAAAATGCTGTGGAGCGCTTACCACGAAAGGAGGCTCGCGCACCTCGTGTCTCGGATTGTACGACGACGGTATACCTGCGACAGATGACCTAGGATCGAGGAGGATCGCAATGGCACATCGTGTGCAACGGATGGCCACCCTTATTGCCTTGTTCGGCGTGCTTAGCATGGCGATCGCGGCATGTGGTGGCGGCGGGTCGAGCGCCGGCACCGGCGCGACGACCGCGGCGGGCGGTGGAGCAGCCGGCGGAGCCGCGACGACCGCGGCGGGCGGCGGAGCCGCGACGACAGAAGCAGGCGGCGGAGCCGCGACGAGCGCCGCTGGCGGTGCGATGACGGCCGAGACGGCGACCACGGCCGGTGGCGCGATGACGGCCGAGACGGCGACCACGGCCGGTGGCGCGATGACGGCCGAGACGGCGACCACGGCCGGTGGCGCGATGACGGC
>JBBSGA010000442.1:0-4756 GCA_038254585.1 Chloroflexales bacterium
AGCGTCGACCGTGTCATCGTGCCGGCCTTCTACCGCGCGTTCCTCAATCCCGAGGATTTCAAAGCCTTCGAGCGCATCCAGGAGGACCTCGAGCGCGAGATGGCGAACTACCTGCGCGAGCTGGCCGGCGAGCGCGGCTTCTCGCTGCTGGAGCACCCGTCGGTCGACGTGGCGCCCGATCCCGCCGTGCCGCGCCGGGGCATCCAGGTCGTCGCCGAGATGAGCGCTGCTCCATCGGGGGGCAACCAGCCGGGTATCGACAATACGCAGGTCATCTCAACCGGGGGGGTGCCCGCGGCGCGCGGGCAGGCCACGGCACAGCTCATGCTCGAAACGCCCGAGGGACCGCACGCCTTCCCGATCGAGACCAATCTGGTCACGGTGGGACGTGGCCTCAACAACGACCTGATCGTGGAGGATCCGCGTGTGTCGCGCCAGCACGCCCAGATCCGTTTCAAGTCGCGGCGCTACTTCATCGGCGATCTCGGCTCGACCAACGGAACCTACGTCAATGGGACGGCAATAACGACCGACCAGGTGCTGCACGACGGCGATACGGTCTCCTTCGGCGGGCTTGAAATGAGGTTTCAGCAGCGCTAGCTATGCCAAATCTCGCCAATCTATCCATCGAGTTCATCATCCTGGCGCTCCGGATTGCCGTCATCTTCCTGCTCTATCTCTTTCTTTACCAGGTCGTACGCGTGATCGTGCGCGAGCTGCGTACTGCAGGGAGCGAGCAGACGGCGACCTCGCAGTACGGTAGTCTGGTCGTGGTCAATCCAGGCCAATCAGGGCTGGCGCCCGGCAAGCGCTTTCCGCTTGGCCCGGTCAATACGATCGGCCGTACCATGGCCAACGATATTGCCCTCAACGACAGCTTTCTCTCATCCGAGCACGCCATGCTGCAGTGGGACGGGCAGAGCTGGACGATCGAAGACCTCGAGAGCACGAATGGCACCCGGCTCAACGGCCGGGAAGTCCTTCAGCCGACCCCGCTCGACTACGGCGATACGATTCAGGTTGGCCACGTCGACCTCAAGCTCTCGCGGGCTTGACGAGGGCGCCGTCGAGGCGGCTCCCAAGGGAAGCTGTGATATAATGCACAACGTCTTCCCCGGTTGGAGCCGCTGCCGCGAACGGGAGCGGTTCTGCAACGGTTTTGGTCGTTTACAGAGCCTCAGGGTTGAGGCGCGTTGCGTGGATAGAGGGAGCCGCCGTGTTAGCTAATTACGCGTTCATCGGCATCTTTACTATAGCCGCGATCACCTTTCCACTTCTGCCGCTGATTCTCTCCAGGTTTATCAGGCCGCGCCGGCCTACGCCCGTCAAGCAGTCGACCTATGAGTGCGGCCTCGAAGCGATCGGCGACATCTGGGTGCAGTTCAAGGTTCAGTATTACCTGTACGCACTCGCATTTGTCGTCTTCGACATCGAAACCATTTTCCTCTATCCGTGGGCTGTTGCCTACAATTCGCTCGGACTTTTCGCACTCCTGGAAATGGCCGTCTTCCTTGCGATCCTGACGGCCGGCCTAGTCTATGCCTGGCGCAAGGGTGCGCTCGAATGGTATTAGATCGAGCCGCGGCTATCGGTGAAAGATCGGCACCCAGGAAGCTGTGTCGTCGGTCGTCCCCCGGCCGTCGTTCGTCGTCAAGGTAAGGTATGGCAACCGACGAGCAAATCCAGCTTGATCTCGAGCAAAACGGCGTCCTGTTTACAAGCGTCAATCGCCTGTATAACTGGGGACGCCGGTCATCGGTATGGCCGATGCTCTTTGGGCTCGCATGCTGCGCGATCGAGATGATCGCGTCCGCGACGTCGCGCTACGATATCTCCCGCTTCGGCTCGGAGCTCTTTCGCGCCTCTCCGCGGCAGGCGGACCTGATGATCGTCTCGGGAACGGTCACGAAGAAAATGATCCCGAATATTGTGCGGCTCTACAACCAGATGCCCGAGCCGCGCTACGTGATCTCGATGGGTAACTGCGCAACCTCCGGCGGTCCCTTTCGCGATGGCTACAACGTCGTCCGCGGCGTCGACCTCTATATTCCGGTCGACGTCTATATTCCGGGGTGCCCACCGCGCCCGGAGGCGCTGCTCCACTCCCTGATCACGCTTCAGCAGCAGATCGATCGGCAGTCGCTCAAGCACGAGCGCTGGTATGGACGCACGACGGCGATCTCCGAGGCCGACTTCGCGGTCCCGCGGTATGGGTCCGAGGGTTTGCTCGTCGACGGCTTCGAGGGAACGGCTGATCCTGTCGGGGGTTTGCCCAAGATGGCGCCCTTCGTGTCGCCGGCCTTGGGCGGCACCGGAGAGCGGGCCCAGGATCCTGCCGTACTCGAGGGCAACCTTCCCAAGCCGCTGCTCAGCCGTATCCCGCTGAACGTCGAGGACGCCACGGCGCCGGACATTGCGCGCGAGGTATCCGCCGTGGCCCTGGCGGGCGCGGAGCGGGAGGTAACCGGCGATGTTGGCTAGCGGTGAGCTGCGCGAGCTACTCGCACGCGATCTTCCAGGCGCGCTCGCGCCGGCCCCGGCACCGCACCCCGGCTCTAATGGCGGGTCGGTCCAGGAAGGTGCAGCTGCCAACGCCAAAGGCATCCGTGGCGAAGGGACCCGGCCGCGGCTGCAGGAGTATGACGCCGTCGTCAACGCGGACAGTCTGCCGCGTGTCGCGGCCTATCTCCGCGACCGGCACGGCTATGAGTTCCTGTCCAATGTCACGGCCGTCGACTACATCCTCGACGGGCTGATCGAGGTGGTCTACCACTTCTTCAATCTCGCCGGCGGTGGCCCGCAGACCGTGCGCGTGCGCGTTCCACGCGAGCGCCCGGTCATCCCGACGCTCACAGCGGAGTGGCCCGGCGCCATGCTCCAGGAGCGCGAGGCGTTCGACCTCTACGGCGTCCAGTTTCCGGGCCATCCCTACCTGCGGCGGATCTATATGTGGGACGAGTTCGTCGGTTATCCGATGCGCAAAGACTTCCCCAAGACGGGCGACAAATATACCCACGAGACAGGAGGCGAGTAGAGACCGAGTCTTGTACGCGCTGGATGAGCACTGGCCGCGCACGATCGCGGAGCCAGCGCAGCAGGGCAGGCACAGGACTCGATTCGCTCTACGTGGCGTCTATGCTAAAAACGGAAGAGCTTCAGCTTAATATCGGCCCGCAGCATCCTTCTACGCACGGCGTTTTCCGCCTGGTCGCAACCATTGACGGCGAGACGGTCGTCCATCTCGAGCCCGTCTTCGGCTATCTCCATCGCAACCACGAGCAGCTCGGCGAGGCTAATTCATACCTGATGAATATGCCCTTCACCGACCGGCTCGACTACTTCAACTCGATGGCCAATAATTTCGGCTACGCGCTCGCGGTCGAAAAGCTGGCGCAGATCGAAGTTCCGGAGCGCGCGCAATATATCCGCGTGATCATGGCCGAGCTCACGCGCCTGCTGAACCACGCCACCGCGCTCGGCTTCATGCTCAACGATATGGGTGCGTGGCAGACCGCCCTGCTCTGGGGTATGCGCGAGCGTGAGAAGATCCTCGACCTCTTCGAGAGCGTCTCGGGCGCGCGCATGATGTGTAACTATTTCCGCTTCGGCGGAGTCGTCCGCGATATCGATCAAGCGTGGACCAGAGAGCTCAACGATCTGATGGTGGGCCTGCCTTCCTTCTTCGATGAGTTCGAGCGTTTGCTGACGGACAACGAGGTCATGCTGATCCGGTCGCGCGGCGTCGGCATTCTGCCGCGGGAGCTGGCCGTCTCGTACAGCGTGACGGGTCCGCTGCTGCGTGGCTCGGGAATCCCGTACGACGTCCGCCGGGCCGAGCCGTATAGCGTCTACGATCGTTTCAACTTCGACGTGGCGGTCGGATCGGTGGGCGACATCTACGATCGCTACCTGGTGCGGGTCGAGGAGATGCGCCAGAGCTACCGCATCATCCAGCAGGCGGTGGAGCAGCTGCCGGATGCGGCGGGCGGCCACGTCAACCCCAAGGTCAAGCAGCAGTCGCTCAAGCCGCCGGTCGGCGACGCCTACGCACGCGTCGAGACGCCCAAGGGCGAGCTCGGGTTTTACCTGGTCAGCGACGGCAGCGGCAATGCGTACCGCTATAAGATTCGGGCTCCATCATTCATCAACCTCTCGGCGCTCAGCGATATGTGTCGTGGGCATAAGGTCGCCGACGTGGTGGTGATCCTGGGCTCGATCGATATCGTGATGGGAGAGGTAGATCGATGACGGTGTACCCAGCGCCCGAGGTAGAGCGCCCGGAGGCGCGCATCGGCGTCGTGGTCGTACGTCGGCACGACGAGCGGATTCGTGCCGGGCAAGGCATGTGGCGGGGCATGCGGCGTGTGATTGCTCACTTCGGCAAGTCCTTCACGTCGACCGTCGACTCGAAGGACGATACGATCGGTATGTTCACGGTCCAGTATCCGGAGGAGCGCCTGCTCCTGCCCGAGGCCGCGCGGAACTTTCCGATCCTGCTCTACGACGATGCCACCGGCCAGGAGCTCTGCACTTCCTGCTTCCAGTGCGAGCGTGTCTGCCCGCCGCAGGTTATTCATATCAAGCAGGCCAAAGACCCAAACACCGGCAAGCCCGTCCCGGCGGTCGACGAGTTCGTGATCGAGTACGACACCTGCATGTCGTGCGGCTTCTGCGCCGAGGTCTGCCCCTTCGACGCGATCAAGATGGATCACGCCTACGAGCTCTCGACGCCGGACCACCTGTCGATGGACGTGCA
>JBBSGA010000443.1:0-4741 GCA_038254585.1 Chloroflexales bacterium
ACCAGGCGCTGGAGGTGGTCCGCCAGGCTGTAAATTTGGTCGCTTTATGGCGGTTTTTTTGGGCGTTTGCTGGCGGGCTGCTGGCATCAGGTCGTGCCAATCACCAGGATCTCGCGCGCTGCCTCGACGACCGCTGTCGTCACGCGGTCCAGCTGATTGATCGCAAGGATGCGGGCCATCTGGGCGAACAGCCGCTGCACCAAGCGAAAGTTGCCGCCGGTGATGCGGATGATGGCCGTCATCGCCTCGACATCGTCGAAGGTGCTCAGGTCCACCGGCATCCCGAGCTCGTGCCACTTCTGCTCAAGCAAGAACCGCAGCTCGTCCGCCGAGAGGGTGCGGAACTGATGGACGAAGCCTACCCGTGAGTAGAACTGCGCATAGCGGGAGAGGCGCCGCTCGATGCCCGGCATGCCGATCAGCACCAGCCCGCACCCGCTGCGGTCGTAGGTGTCGCGGAGCTGCTCGAGCGTCGGCAATTTCAGCCGATCGGCTTCGTCGACAATCACCAGCTCCGTCCAGCGCTGATCGAAATCGGGTAAGGGTGCTTGGCCTTCGCCCGTGTAGTGCGCCGCAGCGACCAGGTACTGCAGCCGCATCCGCAGGCTGTACAACTCGTTGTCGAGCCGTTTTGGGGTGGTGACCATCGACGGGGTGTACACGACCGTCCGGCACGGCGCGAGGTCCGGCCGCACCGCTGGCTCACCATAGAAGCGGTCCGCGTCCAGCAGCGGCTGCAGCTCTTCCCAGCGGGCGTAGTGACGGGCGGAGAGGGTCTTCCCAACGCCGGGCGGGCCGTGGCACAGCCCGATGTAGCGGTACTGCCGGCACGCCTCGCAGAACTCGGCGAAGCGCCGATATTCCTTGGTCTCCACGAACGGCGGCGGTGCGACGGCTGGCTCAGTCATTGACGTAGCGCTTGAGCCGCGGCTGTGCCGGTGGCGGCGTTTCGCGCGCGCGTGCAGCAGCCTGCGCGTGCAGCACCGCGTCCACCAGCTTGGTGCGCTGCCGGAGGACGTCGCCAACCTGCCGACGGCGCTGGGTCCGGGCGTGCACGATGTCTTTGAGGCTGATCGTGTGGTCGGCCAGCTCCTGGCACACCGGACGGCAGAGGAAGCGGTCCGCGTAGAAGACGCGAATCTCGCTCAGGTCCTGCGGGTCATAGCGAATCACCACGGACTCGCCGACGTACGCTGCGAGCGTGGTGTCGAGATAGCGCAGCCCTTCAAAGTGGATGCCGTCTTGCTGGATCTTGCGCGACTTCGCGACCGTGAGCAGCAAGAGGTCGAGCTGCTCCAACGACTCCGGCAGGTTCGGTAGGAAACCGCCCGCTTCCCAGCGCAGCTGCGGCGGCTCACCGGTCTCGCTATGCACGCGCCCGTTGTAGTCTGCCGGCAGAAACGTGCGCAGCCGCTGCTCGAGCTCGGTCAGGGGCAGGGTGGGCGCCGCCGGTTTCGCGGTACCCCGCGGTGTGTAGCCCGGCAAGGTGCTCAACAACAGCTGATTGACGGTGAGAAAGAAGCGCTCAATGCGACCGCGACCGCGTGGGTTGCCCGCCTCGGAGAAGACCAGCACCATCTTGAGGTCGAGACCGACCTGCTCGAGGCGGCGGGAGGTGAAGTCGCTGCCGTGGTCAGTGTAGAAGGTGCCCGGGATGCCGCAGACGTGCCAGCGTGGGTCGGGCTTGCGCCAGATCGCCGCACGCAGGGTCAGGGCAGTCTGCAAGGCCGAAGGTGCCTGCACGCTCACCCGGTAGCCGGCAACGGCGCGGCTGTAGTCATCCAGGATGACCGACAGCCAGGGTCGCACGGGCTTGCCATCGCCATCGCGCACCCAGATGTCGAGTTGCGTGTGGTCCGCCTGCCAGATCTCGTTGGGTCGGGTGGCTTCGCGACGGTAGAGCAAGTCGAACGTCTCCCGATACGCGGCACCACCCTCGTGCGCCAGGGTCACTAGGGCGGGGTTGAGGGAGCGAATGATAGCGTACACCGTGTCATAGCCCGGTGTCGGCCAGCCGTGTGCGGGAGCGACCGTGGCCACCTGCCGGTGAATCGCAGCTGCGGTCGCGCGTGGCTTGCGCAGCGCGAGCCCCTCGATGAACTGGACGAGGTCGCTGGGTACCCGGTGGGAGGCGCGGTCCTTGCGCGGCTGCCGAACGAGCCCGGCGAGCCCGTGCTGCCGATACTGGTGGACCCAACGCTCGGCAGTGCGCAGCGGCACGCCGGCCGCCTGGGCCACACGCGGCAGCGGCACGCCGTCTTCGAGGTGGGGCTTGAGGGCGGTAAAGCGAGCGAGGGCACGCATCCGCGTGTCGTCCGAGAGTGCGGTCAGGGGGGGCCGGTCAGCCATCGGCAGCCCTCCTTGCTGGTGCGCATGGGTGCGCTGCGCCGGCATCAGCGGGCAGCGTGTGGTCGCTCTGGTGCGGCATCGCGTTCGAGGCGCTGGACCGCATGCTCGAGGTCGCGGGTGCTCGGATGGGTGTAGATCGCGGTCGTTTCTAACCGGCTATGGCCCAGGAGTGCCGCCACGGCCACAAGGTCCACGCCGCTGTCCAGCAAGCCTTTGCCGAAGCTGTGCCGCAGCGTGTGGGGGGTCACGTCAGTCAGGCCGGCGAGACGGGCGTACTTCGTCACCTGGTTCTCCACGGCTTGGGGGCTGAGGCCTTCGTGTCGCTGGCCGATGAACAGGTGGTCGTCGGAGACGGCCGGCCGCACGACCAGATAGTCGAGGAGAGCGTTGCGGGCATCGACGTTGAGGGGGACGACCCGGAACTTGCTGCCCTTGCCGCTACGGACGGTGACGCTGCCTTTGCGGTCGCCGAGATCGATGTCGCCCAGCCGCAGAGCGCAGAGCTCGCTGACGCGCAGGCCGGTGTGGCGCAGCGTCAGGACCATGGCCAGGTCCCGCTTCTTGCCCTCTTTCTCGACGGCGCGGAGGAGCCGGTCCAGCTCGCGTTTCTCCAGCGCTTTGGGCGCCCGCGGACTCGCCTCGACGCCCTTCACCGCAGCGGTGGGCAGGTCGTCTATCCGGGCGGTCGCCCTGGCCCAGGTGAAGAACTTGCGCAGCGCGGCGAGGCGGCGATTGACGGTGGCGGGCAGCCGGCGCTCGTCCTGGATGAGGAAGGAGCGGTAGTCGCGCAGGTCGGTGGGGGTGACCGCCGCCGCGGTGAACGGCTCATCGTTCACGCCGTGAAACCAGCGGGCGAAGCAGCGCAAGTCGGAGCGGTAGTTGACGACGGTTTTGGCTGCGACCTCCTGGCGCTGAAGGTCCTGCACAAACAACCCAACCTCCGGGCTGGTGTCCGGAGTCATTGCTGGGGTCAGTGGTGCCGTTGTTCTAATCACAGGTGTTCAGTTTATACGGAGAGATTTTCGGGCGTTAACAGCGAATCCCGCTGCATGCCCGTGAGTGGGCCTTTGCCGCACTCTCCGTCTAATATTAGTTATTGGTGTATATTATACAAAGAGTACGGCCAGGCCGTCAAGCGGCAACCTGGCCAGCCGTGGCGCAGCGAGGCATGTAGTCTGCCCTATGTCAGCAGGTGCTCTGGCGGGCCCCGGACCTACTGTGCTGCGTGCGTCTCGAAGCAGTCGAGGTCTTTCCCGACTGTCACTGTCCTGCTGAAGCCCGTGGCGGCATCGGCCGCGATGTCCGCTGGCGTGCCCCCTATCCCCAGTACGAGATGGCTGAGCACGAGCTGCTTCACGTCGGCCCGGGTCGCAATCCTGCCGACCTCGTCTGAGGGGGTGTGGTAGCTCGCAATCAGCTCTGCAAGGTGGCGCTGCCGTGCCGCCTGCGCCGCGACCTGGAGGCGTCGCTCCATCCCCTGCCGGGAGTAGACCTCGTGCACGAGCACATCGGCGCCGTGCGCGTAGCGAATCAGGTTCTCGGAATAGCGGGTGTCGCCAGAGATGGCGATTGCCGCTGCTCCACTGTCCACACGAAACCCGAAGGCTTGGTCCACCGGCTCATGGTCAACCCGGAAGCTAGTGAGCCGCCAGCCGTCTCCTTCTGTGCACCACCCGTCATCGACTTCCACGACGCGCGGTATCAAGCTTTCGCGGCGAGCATCTTCGCCCTTGCACCGGACGTCGATGTCATACGCAAAGGCCTCCAGCAGGTGGTGGACCAGTGCTGCTGTACCCGGAGGACCGACGACCTGCGGCGCTTCCACCCACCAGCCCATGACCCAACCGGCCCACAGCAGGTTGGGGAGGTCGGTGACGTGGTCGGAATGCAGATGCGTGAGCGCCACAGTACGGAGCGGCAGGCGAAGTGCACGACCCCCCGGCTGCCCATAGCCGGCTTCCAACAGGCGATGCATGGCGCCCGCACCGCAGTCAACGAGGAGCAGCTCTTCGCCGACCTCAACGACCTGACTGGGACCGCGCCGGGATGGGTCAGGAATCGGTACGCCAGTGCCGAGGAGGGTGAGCTTCATGGCGGGGCTCCTCTCGCGCCCGCCTGGCGCAGCGCGTCCGCGCCAGTATACCGCGCGAGCCGCGCTGCTCCTGCAGCACGCGCGGACGTGTGCGGATTTTGCCTGGCACGCCGCCAGAAAGCGTACCAAAAAGCCCGCCACCAAGCAGACAAATTTACAGCCAGGCAGTGAACCGTGGGCAGAACTGGGTGGTGGACGCCGACATCGCGGCGTTCTTCGACGAAGTTGACCAACCTGTGCTCGAACAATTGGTGGGGCGCCGCGTCAGCGACCGGCGGTTGCTCAAGCTGCTACGCCAGT
>JBBSGA010000444.1:0-4740 GCA_038254585.1 Chloroflexales bacterium
CTCGCGCGCCGCCGCTCGATCCGCTCTCGGGCTGCAGTCCCGCCCGACCGTCCTGCTCTATACCCGCTTCTGGGAGTTTCCCCTCCAGCTCGTCGTGGAGATGCTGCTGATGCTCCAGGCACGCCGCCCTGATACGTGCCTGCTCGTGGTAGGCGACGGCGAGCGGGGCGAGGCGGCGCAGCTAAGGCGCCTGGCGCGCCGCGCCGGCCTCGGCGCGATGGCTGACGTCCGGGGCTGGTCGGATCAGGCGACGATTGACGCTTCCATGGCGGCGGCCGACGTGGCCGTGGCGCCTTTTGCCGACACGCTGGTGAACCGCGCCAAGTGCTCGGTCAAGCTCCTGGAGCTCCTCGCCGCCGGTCTGCCCGTCGTCGCCAGTCGTGTCGGCCAGGCCTCCGAGTATATCGAGGACGCGCGCAGCGGCCTTCTCGTCGATCCCGGTGGTGTTCCACTCGCCCGCGGTGTCTTACATCTCCTGGACGACGATCCACACCGTCTCGCACTGGGACGCGAGGCAGCGCGACGTGTGGCAGAAAGGTGGAATTGGTCGCGGCTCGCGGAGACGGCGGAGCACGCCTACGCGATCGCGCTCGGCCACGCTTCATCGCCGCTACGCGCCGGTGTCACTCTCACCGGACGTGGTAAGCGCAGGTAGCAGCTTGAGCTCCAGTGCTACGGGGCATCTGCTCATTGATGGGAACGGAGGATCTCTGGACGTATTGCGCGCACGGATGCTGCGAGTAGCGCAACGACCGAGGCCCAGCAGAGCACCTCGAAAACGACGATGGACCCGGGAAGGCTCCACGCTCTGGCCGCATTCCACGGCAGTCCATGCGACCAGTAGGTGTACACCAGGAACAGAAAGAGTCCGCTTGTGCCGGCGAAAAGCTTGCCCCATCTGCCACGCGTCGCGATCCACGGTATAGCCCAGGCTAGATATTGGATGCCGAATCCGGGTGTCAGGGACAAGAACAGAAATTCGGTGTTGCCGTGAAAGCCAGAAATCATGATCGACGCAGGTGCAGCCGCTACGACGACCACGGCTCCGGGCGTGATTCCTAGCTCCGGCTTGACCTCGCGCAGCTTCCACAATAGCGCGACGGTGCCGAGGTCGGCCACGATCGCTGGGAGGCGCATCCAGAAGTTGAAAGGTGGCATGGTCGTGTCGGAGAGCCAGTTCACGACCGCCAGGATATGCAGCATGGCCGGCGGATGATTGAAGTCTGCTATCCGCTGGTAGACTCCGAGCCCGCCATACTCCCGTAGAGTCGTCGCGAAGGTCTGCCAGTACCACATGTCGGTTGAGCCGAACGTTGCCATGGCAAGCTGTAGCTTGAGGGCGAAGGCCGCTGCCATCGCCAGTCCGATGATCACGAGCCATCGATCTGAATCTGCGAGACTCGGGACTCGCCTGCGTCGCGAGGCTCGTCCCATCTCGGCCGGATCCGTAAGCGGTTGTGTTGTCATAGCTCCTGGCGCTCCAGTCGTGTTCCTAATGCCTGCCGGATCGCGCTCCGGCCGGGTATGTATGCCCCAGGCCCTGCGAGACACCACGCGGCTACGAGTTGGCCCGAGAGGATCAGCGGTAGTGTGATTGGGGTCATCGGTCCCTGCAGCATGCCCGCGATCCCCAGCCCCGCGAGCGTTCGGACGTTGGCTCGGGGCTTAAGCGCGGGCAGCAGAGTCACGATGGAGTATGTGCTGACGATCGCGTAGCTCTGTAAGCATCGCCAAGCCTTATGCGTGACCAATCATGCTGTTGGGCGTATGCGCTCATCACGCGGTGCCTTCGCCGTTCGCCGGAGACCGGTCGTAATGGCGCGCTTGACCTGTGGTGCGAGTACTATGCCGAGCACTGGGAGATAGATACAGACGACCGGCCATTGCAGGCCGAGGCGCGGCGCAGCCAGGGTGCCGAAGTAGGCCAGCCAGCTCAGGACCGCCAGGCTGGTGCTCGCATTGCGACCTTCGGGGATCAGCCAGAGCGGCACCAGGTCGTAGGAGTTCTGGGGCACGATTGCCATGGCCAGCAGTAGGCGCGCACGCCAATCGGTCCGTGCGCGGAGCGCCGCGAGGCCAAGCAGCGGGCCAAATGGCAGAGCCAGCAGCGGCACGAAGTTTCCGTGCCGGCTCAGTCCGGCCCGCCAGTCCCACGGCCAGGACGGCAGGATGATCAGGCTAATCGCGAGCACGACAAGGCAGGCAGCCAGGCCGCGCTTTGTGGGCCGCGCGGCGAAAGCGGCAAGGCCAACCGACGGTTTGGCCAGTGCCAGCGGTACGAGGGCCGGCAGCAAGACCGCTGCAGTGATTAGAGGCGACCATTGCGCCCAGCCGAAGGCATTCCAGAATGGAAGCGCGAGGAAGAGCGCCCAGCGCCACGGTCTCTGACCCTGCACTCGGCCGGGTTCGCGAAGAAGGCCGAAGACGAGCAGTCCGGTCGAGATCCCAAAGAAGATTGCTCCGGCGACCGCTGCCGGTAGGAACGCCAGCGGCGCTGCCACGAACAGCGCCGGCAGCGGGTAGTAAAGGGGCGCGTCGGCCGGATACGGATGCCCCGTGCCGATCGACGGATCGAGATACGGATTGTCTCCCTGCAGCAGCTCCCGTGCGCCACGCCAGACCCATGTGAAGTCGGCGGCCTGTGTCTCTGCCAGCTGCAGCCGGACCAAGCACAGGCCGGTGACGAGCGCGGCGACCGCGGACGCGATTAGGAGATGGCGGTGCCACGTGCGAGCTGGCGCGGCTGGCCCAAGCATCTGCATCATCGTCGCACCGCTTTCTCGGGTAGGAAGAGCACGGCCTCATCTGCTGCCAGGATCGCGTGCCAGCGCGGGTCCTTGCGCAGCGCTTTGATCAGGTCCTCTTGATGCTCCTTGTGCAGCAGGAAGCCGTCGATGCCGTAGCGGGCGACGATTGTGTCGATGTTCTTGCCCTGTCCAAGCTGGATATAGTCCTGCCATTGGGCGTACGAATAGTGCTCGATGCGTGGGTCGATGAAGACCGGCTGCTCCGGCGCGGCCCACATTATGTAGGAGCCGAAGCCCATATCGTTGAACAGATGGCGCGGGCGGTCAGGTCTGGCCTCGAGCATCGGCACGGCCGTCAGCGGCGTCTCGATATCCACGACGGCTGTGATGCCGGATGGCAAGTTGAGATAAACCTTGAACATCGGCAGCGAGAGCACGAGCAAGGTGCCGAGCAAGCCAAGGATCAAGCGGTTGAGCAGCATCGACTCTATTCGCCGCGCAGCAGGCCGTGCCTGCTGCCACAGTGGGGCCAGAATCACCGGTGCGATAGCCGCGAACCAGATGATGTTTCGTACGGCCTGCGTGCAGAGCAGGGCAAAAGGTGCAAGCGCGAGAAGATCGGTGGCGCTCAGCCGCTGCCGCCGCGCGAGCGTTGCCACTGCCGTTAGAACGAAAAGTGTCAGCACGATGAAGCCGCTCGCCGATCCCCACGCCGGTTTGGCCCATTCGCTGACGAGTGTCGTGACGGCACGATTGCCGAGAAGCTTGAACGTATACACCCAGAGGCCGGCGCCGTGTGGGTTCGCCAGGGTTGCGAGCCCGGACAGCACGAGCACACCCGATAGGTCCAAAATCTGGCGAGGTGTCCGCGGATTCGCTGTCGCCGGCCCACCCGGCCGTGCGCGCAGCGCCTCGCCCACGACAAACGCGCCGCCGAGCGCCAGCGGCAGCGTCCACGTGCCGTGGAGATTGGCCCAGAGGGCAAGGATCGGAATGAGCAGCCAGGGCGTGCGGCCGGTGCGGCGCCAGCGGTCGAGCAAGGCGATCGTCACGACCCACAGCGGCAGCACGTAGGTCTGCGGCCGCACGTGCCAGTTGTCGGCCGCGCCGATAGCCGCCAGCAGCGTTGCCAGCGCCGCGAAGCGACGTGAGACTCCGGCTGCTTCGATCGTTCCTCGCAGGAGCCAATAGGTTCCGGCGACGAGCAGAGCCTGGACGATTTGCGTGCCCGCGGCGCCCCACGCCTGGTAGATCCCGTACATCAATACCTGGGCCAGCCAGGGCTGGTCGACATACGGCACGCCGTGCAACGTCCACGACCACTGATCTGTCGTCGGAATGTGGCCGGTTGTGATGATTGCCCGCCCGTAGACGATATGCCACCAGAAGTCATAGGGTGCGATGGGGGTCAGCAGGACTTTGACCGCGACCAGGATTGGGACCATCAGCAGCCAGATGTGGGCCAATATTGGCCAGGCATGCTGCGACGATCGAGCGAGCGCCCGAGATGTAATCGGAATCGAGGATTGGCTCAACGGGTGTACTCTCCGCCAGGAGTTGGTGATGCACCGGCCATACAGAGGCACAGCCAGTATAGGCTGTATGCCGGGAAAAGGCGCTCTCCCTACGTACCCTGCGGCGGAAACTTTTGGTGGATACCGTGGTGGGAGTGCTGGTTAGTCGCCGTCGATGGCATCGTCGCATGCGGCCCGGTCACCGGTATGTGACGTGCAAACCTAATGGCCTTCGCCCGAAGGGACTAACGGTTCTAACTCCAGCCTCCCCTGCTCCCTAGTATTCAGAGTACTACGCCCGCCTGGCAGCTGGGGTGTCTGCCGGCGCAGCGTGGGTCCGACATTTCTGATGCAAGGAAGCACATCGCATGTCCCGCATCGCGGTCTTTCGCAATCCTGTCAATCTGATGCACGGGGGCAATCGGCGCCGTGGGTATCAGTATGCCATCGAACGCGGCCTCGACTTCGTCGTTCTGCTA
>JBBSGA010000445.1:0-4704 GCA_038254585.1 Chloroflexales bacterium
GGGCTCACCGGCCAGAGCTTCAGCACTCCCTCCCGCGCCGGGTGAAGCAGGGCCGCTGCATCTTCCGCCTGCCCTCTAAACCAGACGGGCCAGTCCTCCGGCTCCAGCACGGCCGGCATCCGATCGTGGATCGATAGCATCATCTCGTTTGCGGCCGTGGTGATGATGGCGAAGGTGCGCGTGACCTCCCCAGATGGCCAGCGAAAACTTTCCCAGAGCCCGGCAAGGGCGACTGGCTGCCCATCCCCGCGCGCGAACGCAAAGGGCTGCTTCCGACCGTCCGTCTTGCGCCACTCGTAAAACGCAGAGGCCGGGACGATGCATCGCCGTGAGGTAAACGCGTCTTTGAACATGCCGGGTGACATGACCGTCTCGGCACGGGCGTTGATCGGTCGCTGGAACTTAGCCGGGTCTGTGGTCCAGAACGGCAGCAAGCCCCACTTCAGCAGATCCAGATGCCGATCGCCGCTCGAAGGGCGCCGGACCACCATGGCATCCTGACTGGGTGCCAGGTTCCATGTCGCTGCGGCGTTCGGCAGTCGGTTCCGTGTCCCGAATATCCGGGCAAGGGCTTCCGGAGGGAGAGTTGAGGCAAAGCGACCGCACATGAAATCGACACTGTAGGAGCTTGAGACAGGCGCACACAGATAGCCCAATATGGCGCACGGTGAAGCGCAGGCCGCGACATTTACCGGCTTATGCTCGGCCGGGCCAGTCAGGCCGGGGTGGCCCTCTTCATACCGGCTTCACTGTGACCGAATATCTGGCAGACCCTTCGCCCAACGGCCCTCGCGAGGGAAGCGCGTCGATCCGCACACCCGCAGGCGCCTCGGTCTCGCGCGACGGTGCCTCGGCAGGTTCAGGAGGACCGTCCCGAGGGCGGCGCGAGTTCCCGCAGATCCTTGGCCAGCTTGCGCAGGCTCACGCTCCCCTTGACCACCACCCGATCTGCATCCTCGGCCAGCGAGGCCCGTTCCGCCGCAGTCACGTCCCTCGCCGTGAGCACGACGACGGGCACGTCGCGCCCGTGTGGACGGGCGCGCAGCGCCTTGAGGAAGCTGAAGCCATCCATGACGGGCATTGTCAGGTCGAGCAACACCAGCCCCGGTACGCGCCGGTCCACCTCGGCAAGCGCTGCCTGCCCGTCCGCCGCCTCGACGACTTGGAAGCCGCCGCCCTCCAACAGGGTGCGAAGCCGCGCCCGGAGGTCGGCATCGTCGTCTACGACGAGGGCCAGGCCGGGTGCAGCCTCCGCCAACGCCCCATCCGGTGTGGTCTCGGAGAAACGGCTCACGACATCCCTGAGATGGGCCCAATCGACCGGCTTGGTCACGTAGTCGGTGGCGCCCAGCGCATAGCCCAGGCTCTCCTCGTGAAGCGCGGAGACCATGACCACCGGCGTCTCGGCTAGGGCCGGGTCGGAGCGGACCGCGTGCAGCATGGACCAGCCATCCATGCGCGGCATCTCCACGTCGAGCAGGATCGCGGTCGGGCGGACGGCGCGGGCGAGGGCCAGGCCCGCCTGGCCGTCGGCCGCGGTGCGGAC
The DNA here is from genome assembly GCA_038254585.1 of Chloroflexales bacterium. Classification (GTDB taxonomy): domain Bacteria; phylum Chloroflexota; class Chloroflexia; order Chloroflexales; family Kallotenuaceae; genus JBBSGA01. Next base: position 1,547 of record JBBSGA010000445.1, read on the forward strand.
GTTGAAGCCCTGGCGCTTCAGGAAGCGCGTGAGCAGGTCGCGCTGCGCTGGGTCATCGTCCACCACCAGCACACACCGCTCGTCGCACGGCTCGATGTCGGCAGGGATCGCTTCGGCGAAATCGCTGGTCGGCAGCTCCGCAGGCAAGCGGAGCGTAAAGGTTGAACCCTCGCCGTGAGTGCTCACCACGCTCACCTCTCCACCCATCATGTTGCAGAAGGCGCGCGTGATCGCGAGGCCGAGGCCGGTGCCGCCATACTCCCGCGTGGTGCTCTCGTCGGCTTGACTGAACCGCTGGAACAGGTGTGCGAGCTGCTCCTCGCTCATACCGATGCCGGTGTCCTTGACGTCGAAGCGGAGCCAGTCGCGCCCGCCGCCTTCATGCTCGCGATGCACGGCAAGGGTGATGATACCGTCCTCGGTGAACTTGGAGGCGTTGCCGATCAGGTTCAGCAGGCATTGCCGGACCTTGACCTGGTCGGTGTGCATGGTGCCGAGATCGTCGCCGAGGTCGAGCGCGAGGTGGTTCTCCTTGCGAACGACGAGGGGGGAGGTCGAGGAGACCACGTCATCCACCAGCGTACGCACCTCGAATACCTCGGCAGAGACGATCATGCGTCCCGCCTCGATTTTCGAGAGGTCGAGCACGTCGTTGATGAGGCTGAGCAGGTGCCGGGCGTTGGACTCGATCTTGCCCACGTCCGGCAGGAGCTGCTCCTGATTCAGGTCCTGCAGTTCCTCGGAGAGCATCTCGCTGTAGCCGATCACGGCCGAGAGCGGCGTGCGCAGCTCGTGGCTCATATTGGCGAGGAACTGGCTCTTGGCGCGATTGGCGGCCTCCGCCTGCTCCTTCGCCGCCGCGAGCTGCTGCTCGGCGAGCCTGCGGTCGGTCACGTCGGTGTCCGTGCCAATCCACTCGCGGACACTGCCGTCCTCGTTGAACATTGGCACCGCACGGACCTCCATGTAGCGCCACTCGCCGTCCGCCCGGTGCAGGCGGTGCTCCGTCTCGTAGCGCGAGCGCGTCTGCACCACGTGCCGCCAAATCTCGGCCGTGCGCTCTCGGTCCTCGGGGTGGATGGCGTCGAGCCAGCCCCAGCCACGGAGCTGCTCGAAGGCTTGGCCGGTGAACGCGGTCCAGCGCGGCTGCATCCACTCAAACTCGCCGGAGGCGGACATGTTCCAGATGATCGCGGCCGAGGCGTCCAGCACGGAGCGGAAGCGTTCCTCGCTGCGCCGCATCTGCTCCTCGGTCGCGCGCTGGTCCGTGACGTCGGTGTTGGTGCCGAACCAGCGCGTGACGCCCCCGGCAAGGATCGGCACGGCGCGGGAGAGGAACCAGCGGTATTGGCCGTCCTTGCCCCGCAGCGGGAAGGTGTCTTCCCAGGGCGTGCCGGTCTTCAAGGCGCGCCGGAAGCTGGCAACGACGCGCTCCGCATGGTCGGGATGGTCCACTTTCTCCCAGCCCGAGCCCTGCATCTCCTCGAGGGTCGTCCCGGTGTAGTCATACCACCGTTGGTTGAACCAGATGACCGCGCCGGTCTCGTTCGTCATCCAGGCGAGCTGCGGGATGGCGTTCGCCATGTCGCGGAACTGCTCCTCACTCCGCTTTAGCCGCTCCTCCGCCCGATGGCGCCGGGTCGTGTCCTGAGCAACCAGGCCGACGCCGGTCACGTCGCCCCCAGACCCGGCGCGCAGCGGGAAGAAGCCCATCTGCAAGAAACGCTTCTGGTCCGGCTGGCCCGGCACACCGGTTTCCACCTCTACGTTCGACCGCGCCTTGCCTTCCGCCAGCACGGACTGCAGTGCGGGATCGATCTGCGCCAGCACGTCCGGTGGCAGCACGCCCAAATCCTCGCCGACCTCGACGCCTAGCCTGCGCTCGCCCATAGCCGCGAGGGCGCGGTTGGCCTGGCGCAGATGCAGGCTCCGGTCCAGGAAGCCGAGGCCGATCGGCGCGTTCTCCATGACGCCTTCAAGCGTCTGGCGTGCCGCGCGCTCCGCTCGGCGCCGGGCGAGCGCGTAGACGCCGAGCAGCAGGAAGGCCAGCAGGAAGAGGCCAAGCGAGACGGCGATCAGCAGGTCGCGCCGGGCAGCATCCTTCCGGCGCACACGCCGCTCGCGGGCCTGAGCGTCCGATTGCAGCTGCCTTGTCTCGGCCCGGATCGCGTCCATCGCCGGCTTGTCTTGGCCGGCGGCTTCCAGCAGCGGCGGCGCCCTGCTGCCGGGATCGGCCCGGCGCAGCGCCACGGCGCGCGCGGCGATGTCGATCTTTGTCTTGACCAGTTCGCGCAGCCGCTCGACCGCACCGGCCTCCGCGGGCGACGATACGAGCCGCGCCAACTCGTCGAGGCGCGCCTGCGCAATGGCGAATCCCGCGGTGTAAGGCTCCAGGTAAGAGGCCTGCCCGGTGATCAGGAATCCGCGCTCGCCGGTCTCCACATCCTTCATGGAGGAGAGCAGTTCTTGGGAGAGGAGCGCGACCTGGTCGGCTGCCGCCACGCGTGTCCGCTCGCCCGCCAGGAGGTTCCAGCCCGCGGCCAGCAGCGCGAGCACCATGAGAGCGCCGGCGATACCGGGCGCGGCCCAGCCCCAGCCGCGCCCGACCTGCCGTGTCCGCGGCTCTCGCAATGAGCTTTCCATGTGTTACCCGAGCGTCCGATCTTCCCTGGCTATCGCCGGGGTGAGTTCGCATTAACCCGTTTTTGCGCGCAGTTCCCTGAGAATTTGCGGGTTGCTCATGGCCGGGATCGCCATTTCGTCCACGCGCGGCGTAGCGCTCGCCAATAGCGTCGGCGTCGGTCGCTGCCACATCACCGCGCCGGATCGCTGCAAGGAAGGCGGCGCTTCGCGTTCGGGGCTGGCGAGCGTTGTCGGTCCTGTTCCGTCGGCGGTGGTGACGTAGGCGGTGTCCCGCCGCATCCCCGGCCATCGACGAACGCAGTTTCGTGTCCGTGGGCAGCGAGCCATCTGCCTTCAGCTCCCGCACCGCACGGTGAGATGCGGCGTAGCCGTCCAGCGTGATGGTCTGCGGCGGGCGCTGCTGGCTTTTGATCGCCTTGCGAAAGAACGCCTTGGCAGCCGCGACATCGCGCCTGGCGCTCAGCCTGAAGTCGACGGTTCTGCCCGCCCGGTCAACGGCACGGTACAGGTAGCAC
>JBBSGA010000446.1:0-4694 GCA_038254585.1 Chloroflexales bacterium
CCACTTAACCATAGGTGCTTATCGGGCACGCGCTCCTGGTAGGCGCGAAGTGGGAACATTGTCATAGTTCGGGTCGTATTGTGACCTCTATGTGGGAACCCCATTGGCCGTTACCCTGAAATTAAGATGCGATTGCCCTGATCGTGTTACTTGACGCGGCTGCTTAGCACGGCTATACTTCTGGCAGCAATTGCGACGATGGGGAACAGTAAGCGTTCCAGGGCCGCGGCAGAGAGTTCGGGGTTGGTGCGACCGAACGCGGCCGGTTCGACGAAGATCGCCCCTGAGCAGGCAGCCGAACCGGGCGATGGTCCGTCAGTGGGGACCGTCGACTCGAAGTAGACCTGCCCGGCCTCATCCGCCGTTATCCGGATGGAGGTTGCGGCGCGCCGTGCGTGCGTCCCGATCTCAGCCGAGCGGGCGCGTCTGCGCCAAGCGGGGTGGTACCGCGGGGTTTATGCCTCGTCCCCTTCTGGGGGCGGGGTTTTTTGTCGTCTGAGCAGGCTGCCGAGCGCAACACGCTCGGCGGGCATGATCGAGTATGAGGTGATCTATGGTCTTTAGGCCCGTCGACACGAAAGTCTCGTTTCCGGCGCTCGAGCTCGAGGTCGAGGCCTGGTGGCGTGCCAACGACATCGTTCGGCAGGCGCTCGAGAGCGGCAATCGGGAGCGGCCCTTTATCTTCTTCGAGGGTCCGCCGACCGCCAACGGCCGGCCGGGCGTTCACCACGTCGAGGCACGCGTCTCGAAGGATATCGTCGTGCGCTATCACCGCCTCCGCGGCGAGCACGTGATCGGCGCGCGCGGCGGCTGGGATACCCAGGGACTGCCGGTTGAAATCGAGGTGGAGCGCGAGAAGGGCTTCAAAGGCAAGCCGGATATCGAGAAGTACGGCATCGAGGCGTTCAACGAGGCGTGCAAAGCCAGCGTCTGGCGTTATATCAAGGAGTTCGAGCGCCTGACCGAGCGCATCGCCTTCTGGCTCGACCTCGACGATCCCTACGTGACCTACCACAACAGCTATATCGAGTCGCTGTGGTGGATCATGAAGACGCTCGCCGATCGAGGGCTGCTCTTCCGCGATTATAAGGTGACGTGGCATTGCCCGCGCTGTGAGACCTCGCTCTCCGACCACGAGGTCGCCCAGGGCTACGACGACGCGACCGACGATCCCTCCGTGTGGATCCGCTTCCGGGTGGCCGACGGGGTGTCGTCCGATGCGCCGGATGCCCCTGCCGATCTGCCCCAGCCGCATGCCGCGGAGCTGGCCGGCGCCTCGTTGCTGGCCTGGACGACGACGCCGTGGACCCTTCCGGCGAACGTGGCGCTGGCCGTCAACCCGGACGCGAGCTACGTGCTTGTCGAGCATGACGGCGAGCGGCTCGTCCTGGCCGAGGCGTTGGCCGGGCGCGTCCTCGGCCAGGGCTACACGGTGCTCAAGACATTCACCGGCGAGCAGCTAGTCGGCCTGCACTACCAGCATGTGCTCGACGGGGTAGCCGGCCCCGGCGAGATGGTCGACTGGGCCAGCGCCGACCGCGTCGTCGCGGACGACTTCGTCTCGCTCGAGGACGGCACCGGCATCGTGCATATCGCGCCGGCCTACGGCGATCTCGAGATCGGGCGCAAGTACGGCCTGCCGACGCTCTTTTCGGTCGATCTGGCGGGCAGGACCTTGCCTGAGTTCGATAAGCTCGGCTTCGGTCAGATCTTCTTCAAGGATGCCGACCCGCTGATCACGGCCAATCTGAAGCAGCGCGGGCTCCTCTTCCGTGCTGGGCGCATCAAGCATACCTATCCCTTCTGCTGGCGCTGCAAGACCGCCTTGCTCAACGTCGCCAAGCGTTCGTGGTATATCCGCACGACTGCGATGAAGGATCGGCTGATCGCCAACAACGAGCTGATCAACTGGGTGCCGGACCACATCAAGCATGGTCGCTTCGGCAACTGGCTCGAGAACAATATCGATTGGGCCGTCAGCCGCGAGCGCTACTGGGGCACGCCGCTGCCGATCTGGACCTGCGAAAGCTGCGGTGAGATCGAGGTGATCGGCTCCGTCGCCGAGCTCAGCGAGCGCGCCGGGCAAGACCTCTCCAAGCTGGACCTGCACCGGCCTTACGTGGACGCGCTGGCATGGGATTGCCCTGCCTGTGGCGGCGGCGCGATGCAGCGCGTTCCCGATGTGGCCGATGCCTGGTTCGACTCCGGCGCGATGCCGATCGCCCAGTGGCATTACCCCTTCGAGAACCGTGAGCGCTTCGAGGTGGCCAAGCAGGCCGACTTCATCTCCGAGGCGATCGATCAGACGCGCGGATGGTTCTATACCTTGCACGCGCTCTCGACGCTGCTCTTCGACCGGCCCGCCTACCTCAACGTGATCTGTCTCGGGCACATCGTCGACGCCAACGGCGAGAAGATGTCGAAGTCGCGCGGCAACGTCGTCGATCCGTGGGTTGTGCTCGAGCGCTACGGCGCCGATGCGTTCCGCTGGTGGATGTTCTCTTCGGCGCCGCCTTACAATCCGCGCCGGTTCGCCCCGGATATGGTCGGCGATATGCTGCGGCAGTTCCTGCTGACGCTCTGGAATACGTATAGCTTCTTCGTGACCTATGCCAACCTCGACGGCTGGCAGCCCTCGGAGGCGCCAGCTGCCGGCGATGCGCTCCAGCCGATCGATCGCTGGGCGCTCGCGTCGCTCAACCGGCTCGTGCGCGAGGTCACGGCCGATCTCGACGGCTACGATATCCATATGCCGACCAAGCGGATCGAGCGCTTCGTCGAGGAGCTCTCGAACTGGTACGTTCGCCGCAACCGGCGCCGCTTCTGGAAGAGCGAGAGCGACGCGGATAAGCAGGCAGCCTACTCGACGCTGTATACCTGCCTGCAAACGCTGGCCCGGCTTCTCGCGCCGTTCACGCCCTACCTGGCCGAGGAGATGTACCGCAACCTGGTCGCCGAGCAGGGTTCTCAAGCCCCGCAGAGTGTCCATCTCGCCGTCTGGCCGGCGGCGGATGAGACCTTGGTCGACGCCGGCTTGCTCGAAGCGACTGAGACACTGCTCAGCGCGGTGACTGCCGGTCGGGCAGCGCGCAAGGCGGCTGGCATCAAGGTGCGCCAGCCGCTCCAGACGCTGCTGGTGCGCTCGTCGATGCCCGGCGCCAACGAAGGGCTGCGCCGCTTCGAGGATGACCTGCGCGACGAGCTGAACGTCAAGCAGGTGCAGTATCTCGAAGGCGGAGCCGGGCTCGTGGAGTATCGCTTCAAGCCCAATCTACGGGCTGTGGGTAAGAAGTACGGGAAGCTCGTGCCGGCGATCAAGACGGCGCTCGAAGGGCTGCGCGGCGATGCCGCCGCCGAGGCGGGCCGCGGCGCCGAGGCAGGCCGCGGATTTCCGCTGGAGCTGGACGGCCAGACGATCGAGCTGCTGCCGGACGAGGTGATCCTCGAAACCTCGGCGCCCGACGGCTACGCCGTGGCGGAGGACGGAGGGGTTCTGGTTGCGCTCGATACGACGCTAACGCCTGAGCTCCGGCTGGAAGGCGTGGCGCGTGACCTCGTGCGGGCGATCCAGGATGCGCGCAAGGAGGCAGGCCTAGCCATCTCCGACCGGATCGCCCTGTATCTGCGGGCCCAGAACGGTGCAGCCGGAATGCTGGACCGTCTGGCGGCGGAATATGGCGCAACCGTCCAGGCGGAGACGCTCGCCACGGAGCTTACCCTGGGCACAGTGCCGCCGGAGGCGTACCACGCCGAGGTCGTCGTCGAGGATGGAACTGTCGAGATCGGGATCGCTCGTAAGTAGTGCGATGGCAGGGACGGCATGGAAACTCCAGTGCTGTCCCTGCGCATGTGTCACTCCAAGTGGAGTGAGAAAGGTAGTTGGATGCAGCGTCTACGGGTAGGACTGACAGGACCCGGCCCTGTCGGGCGGGGGTATGCTGATGGATAGCGGCAGCCATATGATCGATATGCTGCTCTGATGACGGAGGCGAGATGCTCGCTGATAGCCGCGCCTCTCCTCCTTTTTAGGCGTTGTTGAGCGAGACGCTGGTGACGGGCAAAGCTTGGGCATCAAGGCGGGAGAGGTCGACAGTCTTGCTCGCATGGTCAATGTCGATACCCACGAGACGGCCCTCGGCGTCAAAATCCAACACAACCCCCTGTGCGACCTCTTTGGAGTCGACACTCGTCTTGTCAGAAAGGTCAATATAGAGGGAATCGGTATCGTGGAAGTAATGGAATTTCACAACTTAGTCTCCTCGAAGCCACGCTCTAGAAATGCATTATGGACGGTCTCACCATCCTCAAGCGTAACGACGCGGAGATGTCTCCCTAGTTCAGGCACGAAAATCTATAGTCGAACCCGTCCGTCCGGTTGCACGGTACGCCGTACTGGGTGGAGCAGGGCTTGCTCGCACCATTCACGTCGAATGTAGGGCCGCTTCCGCATGACCTGCTCTTCAAAGTACCGCGTGGTCTTCACATTCTCGCCATCGTGTGACGCTTGTCGGCTCTGATAAGGAACAGTATAGCTTCAAACGATGGAGCGGCAGGCAGCGCTTTATCGAAGGAGAAGCGAATCCGAGGCAGCCTGCGGAGCGAACGCGGTGACTGTAGCTTCCATCTTGCTTCTCCTAACTGGCTGCTTCAGACAAGAGGCTCAGTTGGGCCGGTGAGCCATTCAGGATCTCGAC
>JBBSGA010000447.1:0-4686 GCA_038254585.1 Chloroflexales bacterium
ATATTCGGGCGCGTGCTCCGGCGCGGGCAGCGCGCGTGCCGCCGGGCCGCCCGCCAGCGGCAGTTGCGCCTCGGCGAACCCGGTATAGCGCGGCGCGCCCGGCCGGCTCGCCACCAGCCGCAACGGCGGGCGGGCTTGCGGCCGCCCCGGCAGCCCTGCTTAACTGTTAACGGCGTTGGAGCAGCGGCGTTGTGGCCGCATCCAACCGGAGGGGGCCAGTATGAACATCCAGATCAAGTGTCGTAACGGCAAGCTGTCCGAGGACGAGCGCACGTATCTCCAGGCAAAGCTTCAAAAGCTGGATCGCTACCTCGACGAGATCGGCGCCGTTCATGTCGATCTAGCCCGGAGCCAGCAGCGCGGCACCGGCGAAGTCCATATCGTTCAAGCAACGCTGTCTGCCGATCGCGGCGTCATGATCCGGGCTGAGGAGCGTGATCTTGAGTTCAGAGCTGCCGTTGATGCTCTCCACGACACCCTCCAGCGCCAGATCACCCGATATAAGGACCGCCACTACCGCAGGGGTAGGCTCCGGCGGGGAGCTGGCGCCGAGAGCTTCGCCTCCGGCGACGGGGCCGAGTACCCGGCCGAGTCGAATGAAGCAGGGGCACGCGTCGTCAAAACGAAGCAGTTCGTCTATAAACCAATGCACAGCGACGAGGCAATCGAGCAGATGGAACTGCTCGGCCACACCTTCTTCATCTTCACAGACGCGGTAACGAATCAAGTAAACGTCGTCTACCGCCGCAACGACGGCAACTACGGCTTGATCGAGCAGGAAAGGACATAGCATCCGACGCTCGCAAGACACGAAGGGGCCACGGCAATCGGTCGTGGCCCCTTTCCGTTGGGCCGAAAGTTGCTGTAACGGATCGTGGTCGGCAGCTCGTACCTAAAAGATGCCGGCCCGAAACCACTCACTACTGATACAAGATCGAGCGATGCTACAACAAGGTACGATACTCAATGAGCGATACGAGATCGAGTCGCTGCTGGGGCATGGTGGCATGGGCACCGTGTACTGTGCCCACGATAACCGGCTCGGGCGCGAGGTAGCGATTAAGATCCTGCGCCCGGATCTCGCGGCGGATCGGGCGGCACGCGAGCGCTTTCTGCGTGAAGGACAGATTGCCGCGCAGATCGTTCATCCCAACGTCGTCCGCACCTACGATGCGGGCGATGATCCGGCAGGGACGTACCTAGTCCAGGAGTTTCTGACAGGCCGGACGCTCGATCAGCTTCTGCCACTCTCACCGGGTCGCGCAGCCGGGATTCTGCATGGTATCGCCGCGGCGCTAGGCTATATCCATGGTCGTGGCTATGTCCACTGCGATGTAAAGCCACAGAATATCCTGATCAAGGATACCGGCGTGCCTGTCCTGCTTGACTTTGGCATCGCACGAGCCGAGGGCACGAACACCACGACGCTGATCGCTACGCCGCACTATCTGGCGCCTGAACGTGCACAGGGCTCGGCTCCGACGGCCGCCTCGGATCTCTATGCTCTCGGCATCGTGCTCTTTCAGGCCGTGGCCGGTCATCCGCCGTTCGACGCGACTACCCTGCATGGCATCATTCAGCAGCATATCGAGACGCCCGTTCCCCCGCTCTCGACCACGGAGCCGGCTGGCCGCGTACTCGACCGGATCATCGCCGGGCTGACTGCCAAGCGGCCCGAGGAGCGGTATGTCTCGGCCGATGTGGCCGCAGCCGATCTCGCAGCCGCTGCCGGCAACGCGGTCCATGCCCAGCCGACCGTCGCGATCGCTCCGCCCTCCGGGAGCGCCGCTGCTGCCCAACCGCCAGCCGCCGGTACATCGTTGACTGTACCGCGAGGCTCAAGGCTGCCACCGGGACTGGAGCGAGTGGCGGCGGTATGGACCGCCGCCCCGGCTTGGCGCCGCTGGATCGCCGTGCGCGCCGTTCCACTACTCCTGCTCCTGTTGCTAGGCTTTGGCATTGCGCGCGCACCGCATCCACCGGAGCAGCCGGCTGCTCCCGCGTCAGAGCCGGCAATATCGACGCTGGCGACTGCGACCGCTCAGGAGATTGTGGCCGTACCAGATGTCGTCGGGCTCCAGCTTGAGGCGGCCAGGCAGATGCTGGAGCAGCGAGGGCTCGTCGCGCAGATGGCTGCCGCACAGCCGGACGCGCAAGCGGCGGGGATCGTGCTCCAAAGCGACCCTCAGGCAGGCACGTCCCTCATGCCCAACAGCAGCGTACTACTCCGCATCAGCGCGGGCCCTGCCGCCTCAGCCGCGCCGCAGGCGCAGGACAACCTGCCGCCCGGCGACCATCAGGACACGAATCCGGGCAAGGGTAAAGGCAAAGGCAAGGGCAAGGCTAAAGAGAAAGGCGATTAGCCGCGCGTCCGCGCTGATTCCGGGAGCCAAGGCTGCCCTATCACGTCCTGGGCCTCACGTATAATACGCTCGTATGCATCTAGCCCGCCGATCCTAAATGCAACCACATCCCCGCGTGCCTGTCGCGCAACAGCACCGTGGGAGGCGATCGGCCGGACGCCGCGGCGTCGCCGCCTTTTCGCTACTCCCATCCGTGGCAGCCGCCATACTTATGCGTTTACCCGTTCTTGCACTGCCTCTGGAGCGGGACGAGGGCGCCTATGCCTATATTGCGGCACTATGGCTGCACGGCGGTCTTCCATACCGTGATGTCTTTGACCATAAGCCGCCACTCTTATACCTACTCTACATGCCTGCGATCATAGCCGCCATGCCCGGAGCGATCTCGGTCCGGCTCTGGTCATCGCTGCTATTCCTGATCGAGCTCCCCCTCGTCTTCCTGCTCGCACGCCATGTCTGGGATGGATGGAGCGCAGCCCTTGCGACGCTCCTCTATGCCGTAGCGGGCAGTACCTTCAGTTTGCAGGGGTTGATCTTCAACAGCGAGCAGGCCTTAGTGCTCCCGGCCCTCGTCGCACTCTGGGCGCTCTGTAAAGCGATTGAAACGCCGTCGTGGCGGTGGCCGGTGCTCTATGGCATCTGCTTGGGACTAGTCGCCCTGATCAAACCGACCGCCATCCCGCTCCTGTTGCCGCTGATCTTGCTCGCGCGAATGCGCGGCATGCGTGGGCACCTGTCTAGTCTCGCGCTCGCGGCCGCCGGCACGGTGCTCCCCTGGATCCCTATGCTGGCGCTTTGGGGGGCTGCAGGCGCCTGGAACAGCGTTGTTTTTGCTCTCATAACCTATAACCGGCTCTATGCGTCGGAAAGTGTGCGGCGGTGGAGCGGGGCGGCGCTCATCGACACTGTCGCCCCGCTGGGCCCATTGTTGGTCTGTGCACTCGGTGGTATCGCGTTAGCAGGGTGGGGCGGGCCAAGGCGACGACAGCGCACTGCGATCGTCCTCTGGACCGGAGCGATGCTGGGGGCGGCGATCCTCGGGCTACGCCCCTATATTCACTATTACTATCCGGCGCTGCCTGGACTCGCTCTACTGACAGCACCGGTTGTGACCATGCTTGTGAGGAATGCGAGGAGAGCGCGAACCTCGTGGCAGCGTATCGCGGCCATGGCGGCGCCGCTCGCGCTGCTCACTATCTTGATGGTTCCACCTGCCCGCGATAATCTCCATATGTTGGGCAAGAGCCCGGCACAACAGGCCGAGGCTCTCTACGGGATCGACGGGAGGGAGTATTTCGGACCCGCAGCAGCGGTTGCCGCTCGCATCATGCAGAAGACGAAGAAAGGAGAAAAGATCTTCGTCTGGGCTTCCGAGCCCGAGATCTACGTCCTATCCGGACGCATGGCCGCCGCGCGCTACATTTACGTTTACCCACTTGAGCTCGTACCCACCGCGCAGCAGGCGCTGATAGACCAGCTTCAACGCAATCCGCCGGCACTCTTTGTTCTCTACCACGGGTTCATGCCAGCCGGATTTGAAGAGCTGGCCCGCAGGCAGGGGCTGCAGCAGAGCGCCACCATCGGCGGCTATGACATTTGGGCCGCGTCGGGTCGCGCGGCCCGTTGACTACGGTTCTCCTGCCGCCTCAACCGAGGCAGGAGTGGCCTGTGGGGCCTCTTGCTCGTCTCGCCGCTTCAGTTCAGCCTCGACCATCGCCAGCTGATCGGCTAGGCGCTCGGCCTCGTGTTGTGGCGCGCGGGTCGAGCCGCGATTCCGGCGTGCGGCGCTCCCGCCCGTGGCATTCGTGAATGTGCTCGTCCCAAGGCGTTGTTCCGCCTTGCGATACCCATTCATCAGCCGGGCTCGCTCGGCAAGAAGCTGTTGCTTGGAGGCAGTTCGGTAGTTCATCGATGCAGACACCTTTCGCCGATATTGGCATCAGCCAAACCAGGCATTGACAACTGTGCGCCAGTCCCAGAAACCCAGTATGCGGTTTTCTCCGCTAAGATGCAAGCTGCGCAAGAAAGTCCTGGTCCAGCGCAGCCGCGACGGTCGCCTGTCGCGCCAGGGCGGGTGCGCGAATTGTGGTAAAATAGACCGGCCTCATGGGTCGGCGTCAAGCATAACCCGGCGCGGCGACGTAGCCAAGTGGCCTAAGGCAGCGGTCTGCAAAACCGCCATCACGGGTTCAAATCCCGTCGTCGCCTCCATCATCCGAAAACGGCTGTGGCCTCGGCCACAGCCGTTTTTGCTTTGTACGGCGGGAAGCCTTCTAGCGGATAGTGGTGGCGAAGATCGACGATCGCTCGATCACCTGGTCCC
>JBBSGA010000448.1:0-4685 GCA_038254585.1 Chloroflexales bacterium
CCACACGGATGTCCTTGGTCGCGATCGCGCGTGCCACGGCGGCCACGACGAGCGCGAGAAGGAACGGTTCCAGCCCCAGGATCTGCCCCATCACGAGCGCGCTACGCGACAGCGGCAGGTCTGTGACGACACTCCCTGCCTGAAGCTGAGACGCAGTCCCGTACACCGATGAGAACTGCTCGAACGGGTTGCCAACGATGACCCAGCTCGCGAACGCCCAAAGGATAAAGGTAAGAGCGAACGGACTCGCAACGATCAGGGCGTCTGCCGCGGCCTCGCGAAGCCGCGACGCGCGAAAACCGCGCGCCCGAACATACGAAATGCTTGCAACCAGCGCGCTGACTCCCGCAGCCACCGCTGCCGCTTCATACCGCGTGAGGTAGGCGAGCGCGAGCGCGATGGCGGCGACCACAAGCGCACCGATGCTCCGCGACTCCAGCCACCGAGACAGATAGCGAGCGGTAACGATCAGGAACAGCAGGAACAGGGCCTCGCTGTCGCCATTCGCGCCGTACTGAATCGCCATCGGGTGCAGAGCGAAAAGAAGCGTGAGGATAACCCCGGTCACCCTCGGAATGCCCCAGTCGGCCATCGATCCACGGAACTGGTACACCGCCGCAGACATTGCGAGCGCGGAGACAATGCAGCCAGCAAAACCGTCCGCGGCCAACGCGGGCCAGATGACTCTGAATGGCAGCAGCGGCATTACCAGGAGGGATGGCAGAGGATTCCAAACGAAGCCGATCGCGGCGAGGTGCGGGTCGCGGCTGAACAGCACGTAGTAGGCGTTGCCCACGCGGCTGAGTGCGTCCCCCACGATGAGGTGCATCTGCAGGACGATGATGATCGCTGTCGACAGGTACACCGCGAGGGCTACGGCGAATAGGACCGCGCCCTCGGTCAGCCGCGTAAACCGAAAGGCAAACGCTGGGAACGAGCGACTTGGCGAAACGGCGAGCGAGCTAGGCTGCTGCGCGCTCACGAGCCTGCTCCGCCTGGGGCTTGTCAAGACCGTGGAAGGTCTTCTCCCAGAGCGAGGGCGCATGGAAGAGCTGGACGAGGGCCTTGATCGCCGCGATCGACATCATGACCCAGTAGATTGGTGACAGCACCGATGCCAGCACAAGCTTCGGTGAACCAGCGCTGCGCGCCGCTACCATCGATGTGTAGACGAAGACGAAGTTGCCCAGCACCAGGCAGAGCAGGCTCAGGTAGTAGAGCCATGCCGGAAAGAGTGCCTCCACGAAATCCGGCCGTACGATGAACCACAGGGCCGTTAGTGCCCAGAAGAGCGGGTTGAGCAGCGCCAGCAGCGGAGTCCCGCCGACGAACAGGTTGAAGCTCAGAAAGCCGCGCGGTCCAAGCTCGCGCCACAGGCGCACCGGATTGCGCATGTGCACCAGCCAAGTCTGCATATATCCCTTGTACCAGCGCGAACGCTGCTTGACCCAGTTGACGAAATCGCTGTTCGCCTCCTCGAGGGTGGTCGTCTCCAGCACTCGCGTCCGATATCCAGCGCGGTGCAGCCGGATGCCCAGGTCCGCGTCCTCGGTGACGTTGTAGGGATCCCACGCCCCGACCTTCTCGAGCGCCGCGCGGCGGAAGTGATTCGAGGTGCCGCCCAATGGAATTGGCGCCTGCTGGTCGACCAGCCCTGGCAGGAGCTGCGAGAACCACATCGAGTACTCGACGGTGAACCAGCGCGTGATCATGTTCTGGTCCGCGTTGTGATAGGCGAGCTTGGCCTGCAGGCAGGCGACCTCGCTACCCAGCCCACGGAAGGCGGCCACAGCTCGGCGCAGCTGCAGCGGATCTGGTCGATCCTCCGCATCGTAGATCGTCACCAGCCCCGTACTCAGGCGGCCACGTGCGAGCGCCAGACCGATGTTCAGGGCCTTCGGCTTGGTCTGCGGCAGCGAGTGCGGAATCCGCACAATCTGGATATGGGGTCCCGGCCGCGTCGCCTCTGCCGCACGGATCGTCGCCTCATCGTCCGCCTCGAGCAGGAGCTTCACGTCGAGGCGATCGCGCGGATACTCGATGCGGTCGATCTCGGCCAAGAGGTCGGCGATGACCTCGGGCTCGCGATAGGCTGGGACCAGCACGGTATAGGTCGGCAGCGAGCAGTCCCAGATTGCGCCCGCAACGTCATCTGAAATGCTCAGCACCGCCGGGTCCTGCAGCGCCTTCGCAAAGGTGCGGATGCGGTACGTGAGCACCCCAAGGTAGAACAGCGTGGCCGCGGCAATGAGACCCACGAACGTCGCCCCGGCATTGACGACGATGGCCAGCAGCAGGACGACGCCCGCCAACCGCGCGACGATCACCTGTGCGCCGCTGAAGGTCTGCCGCGCCGAGAGCTCATCGGCCAGAGGCGGCAGGTGCCGGGCCTGCGTCGGCACCAGCGTGCGACGGGCGGGCCGGACACTCACGGGTCGCCGCAGCCGTTCCCAAGCGGAGATGAGCGGTTTGACCGGAGGAGCAGGCGCCAGCGGAGTGACACTCTCCCCGCAGCGTCGGCAGAAGCTGCCCATGACCGGGAAGCCGCAATTGGCGCACGCGGCCGGTTCGTCGGAAGCTGGTTGGGACGCGGGAAATCGGATGATCATGTGCGCGAGGCTCTCAGCTGGCTCTGCACCAGCCCGCGCGCCATGGCGACTAAGAACCGATCCGTGCCGGTGAAGCGTGCCTTCTCGGCGTCGGGCGCGTCGGTTGCGGCGCCGCTGTAGACGCCCCTTGGCCCGCTCGCCAGGAAAATCACGATGCGTTCATAGCGCGTCGCGCCCTTGTCCTGGTAAGGCCACTCCCACCAGAGTGCCGACCAGTCGGCGTTGAGCCGTGAGTTGTGATAATCGATCACCTGCGCGCGGACACCTGCGCCGACATCGGCCAACGACGTCGACTGGATCTGGTAGCCGTGGAAGGTATAGCAGGCTTCCAGACCGTAGGCGGAGAAGCTGCCCGCGTCGCTGGTGGTGATGGCGTCGATGTAGATCGGCAGGGAGGACTGCAGCGGCGCACGCGGCAACGATGTGTAGAGAATTCGATCCCAAGTGGAATCCTGACCGAAGAACTGCTTCACGGCCGGGTTCTTGGCCACGAAGTCACTCTGCCATCCGGCGAGCTGGGCGGTCCTGATATCAAAGGGAACCAGCAGCGGCTGGCCGAGTGGATTTGCGATCTGCTCGTATCGCGCGAAGGACGAATTCACCACGCCGAGCCCGACCGCGAGAGCGAGCGCCAGGGCCAGGGCCACGCGGATCTGGCGCACTGGCGATGGCTGGCGCCTCGGCGCCTCGGCGCGGCCCGACAACCGCACGAAGCTCAGGCCGAAACGCGGCGCAACGAGCAGCATGGCGAACACGCCCAGGTTGAAGGCCACAAGGCCGGCGATTGGATGCAGGACGTCGAGGGCGACCTCCTTGCCAAAGGCCCAACCGACTAAGAAGATGACCTCGATACGAGCGACGTTGAGCAGCCAGACGACAAGAAGCCCGGCTAGCAGCCATGCGATGCGTCGCAGGATGCGGCCCGTCACCACGTAGCTCAGGGCGCCGCCGACCAGGATAAAGCCAACCAGAGAGTTCACCCCTGCGCATGCCGCTCCGACGCTCAGCGGGAATGAAAATCCGTTGTGGCGTACGAAGAAGACAGACTCGTCACCACCGGTCGCCACGGCCACAGGGATGATATGACTGACCAATGTAAGGGCGCCGGCGGTCGCATCCGTGAAGAGGCGCATCCCATCGCCAACCAGCGGCGCATATGGCAGGGGCCATGCCAGGAAGAGGAAGGCAATCGGGAACTTCAGCGCCCAGAGTCGACGCACGCCATAGACCAAGGTCACCACGCCGGCCACGAACAGCGGCATGCTCAGCAGGTCAACGCGGTATAGCCAAAATCGGGCGGTGAGCGTCAGCGGAACGAGGATGGAAATGGCGCCCGCGACCATCACCAGCGCCAGGCCGATGATGTAATCAACCTGGCGGTCATGAATCGGGAGACCTGCGGGCTCGCCGGCGAGACGAACCCAGGCGAGCAGCAATGCGATCAGCGGCACCAACGCCAGGTAGGCCAGCGGCGTCTGGAGCGTCAGGCCACGAACGAGCGTCGAGAGCGAGTAATTGTAAGCAACGGCTACGACAGCGAGCACCGCAAGCGCACGCAGCGGCAAAGGAGCGGTGCGCAGGGCGCCGGCGACCCGGACGACACTCATGGTCGTGCCTTCATGGGATACGCGACTGCGGACCCGGCGGGCCTTGTGCCCGTCGAGTCCGCACCGCTTTTGTGGTCGGCCGAGTCAGCTGGCCGGAGTGAGAACGGAGGTAGAGCGCATGCGTCGGCTGACGAACCACGCAGCACCAATGCCACCGGTGAGGAGCAGAAGGATCGCCAGCGGGGCCTCCGGGACCAGGAAGGTCGTCGGCGGCTGTACCGAAATGGACTGAGCCTGGGCGATGGTCGCACCCGTGAGCGGGTTGATCTGCACCACACGGTTCAGGATGGAGTTGTAGCCGCTGAACGCGGTCTGCGCGCTGGTACCGGCGGTGATACCAGTGATAGACAGCGTGTAATCGACGGATCCGTCGCTGGGAACCACGAACGTCAGCGAGCCACTTGTTACCGCGTTGTGACCATCCGTGCAGTCGACCCCGCGAGTCACTGTTTCCGGGGTAGTGCCGACC
>JBBSGA010000449.1:0-4678 GCA_038254585.1 Chloroflexales bacterium
GCGTCCCGCCCTGGTGGAGCTTGGCGAGCTGGGCCTTGGCCTGGTCGACCTGGGCCTGCGCTGCATCCACATCTGTCGCCTTGGGGCCCTTGAGAAGCTGGTCGAGTTGTACCTGGGCGTCACTCACTTGCGCCTGCGCATTGGCGACGTCGTCGATCTCCTGCTGCTTCGCATTCTCGAAGGCAATCTTCGCCTGCTCAAGCCGCGACTTGGCCTGTTGAAGCTGGCGATCGGCGGTCGTCAGGGCATCGGCGTACTGCTGCTTCTGAACTGTCTCATCCAAGTGTTCGGATTTGAAGCTCTTGCCGGTCTTCGGGTCGGTGCCGTTTTGCGCCTGCTGATTGTTCCAGTATGCAGTGCTGTAGGCGTCCTGCGCAAGTCGAACGCTGTCCGTCGCCTGGTACATACTCTGCTCGGCGTTGCTCTTGTTCGCGGAGTCGGCAGACGACGTCTTGGTAAGGTTCTGCTGTGCCTGGCTAAGCCGCGTCTGCGCCGTGCTGACCTGATCGGGCGTTGGCCCCGCCTGGGCAGCCTGCAGCCGGGACTCGGCCTGCCGGACGGCGGCCTCGGCATTGGCGATGTCGGCCGGGGTCACGTTGGCCGTCTGCGCACGCTGCAGATTCGCCTGTGCGTTGCGCACGGCGGCCTCGGCATTGGCGATGTCGGCCGGGGTCACGTTGCCGGTACGGGCCTTCTGAAGGTTCGCCTGTGCGTTGCGGACCTGTGCTTCGGCGCTGGCGATGTCGGCCGGGGTCATATTGCCGGTACGGACTTTCTGAAGGTTCGCCTGTGCGTTGCGGAGTGCTGCCGCTGCGCTGGACACATCAGCCGGGGTCATATTGCCGTTGGCCGCTCGCTGGACGCCGGCCTGCGCGTTACGCACTGCAGCCTCTGCAGCGGCGATGTCGGCCGGGGTCACGTTGCCGGTCTTGGCTTTGTCAAGCTGAGCCTTTGCAGTGTCCACGCTCGCCTGGCCCGCCTGCTTGTCCTGCTCTTTCGCATTGCCCGTCTTGGCCTGTTCGAGCTTGGCTCGTGCCGTCTCGAGGTTCGCCTCCGACTGCAGAACCTGCTGGTCGAGGTCGCGCGGATCAAGCGTGGCCAGCACCTGGCCCTTCTTGACCGTGACGCCCTCCTTTACCAGGACCTTATCAACCGTCCCGCTCACACCGAAGTTAAGGTTGGAAGATTGCTCGGGTTGAACCGTTCCACTACCAGTTACATTGACCTGAAGGGATCCGCGCTGAACGCGAACGGTATCTGCGTTCACTTTGCTAGTCGCAGCGGCCCCCGGCCCGGCGCAGGCGGCCATGAGCAGACTTGCAATAGTGAGCGTGCCCGCGCGCTGTAGTAATCCTATTGACACTCGTGGACCTCCGTCGATCACCGGCTCGCACAAACCACGGGGTGCAAACCGCGCATGCGTTGTTCGTTGGCACAATTGATACGTCCGCCGATCGCGCGATGTTGCGCAACCCGCCCCGTTTCGGTATAAGTCGGCGACCTAGGTGGCTTCTGTAGCCGCTCAGTTCCTGCGGCCGGGCGCTGTTCACCGGGACAGCGCTTCCACAACTAATCCTCGTTAGTTAGTTAGATAAACTAACTAACGGAAGAATATCGCTTAACGTGCACGATGTCAACACGTGGAGGGTGCCGTCTGGAAGAAGATCGTGACGCACGGCCTCTGTCGGCTACTCATGGCGCAACGCAAGCAGCGGATCGAGCTTCGCCGCGCGATTGGCCGGGTAGAGCCCGGCGGCGATCCCGACCAGCGTGGCGAAACCGAGTGCGGCGAGTGCAAGTGTGGGACTCACTACGAAGAAGTTGCCACGAATAGGAAGGTCTCGGCGTTCGATATACCATAGGATGACACGGTTGAGAATCTTGCCAAGGCCCCACCCGAGCACAAGTCCAACAATACCGCCGATGAATCCGAGCAGGCCTGCCTCGAGCATGAACATTGCCCGGATGTCGCCCCGTGATGCGCCGATGGCTTTCAGCGTTCCGATCTCACGAGTTCGCTCATAGATCGACATAATCATCGTGTTGACGATGCCGAGTGACGCGACCAGAAGGGCAAGTCCGCCGACAGATGAAAGCATAATATTGATGACCGAGAAGACCTGATCGGCGAGGTCGAGCAGGATCTGGAGCGATTGTACTCGGAAACCCTCGGCCTTGATCTGCGCGCCAAGCGCATTCGCAGCGCTCGTATCTTTGCCGCGAATAATCACCTGGTCGTAGCCTTCGGTCGCCAGCAGATCCGGCTTATTAAACCACCAGCTCTTCATCGCCGCGCGGTCCGGAACCGCGACCTCGATCATGGGTGACTCGTCGCTAGAAATCCCGATCAACATGAGTGGGAAGGTCCGTGACTGCCCCTGGGGTGTTTCTAAAACGACGTTCAGGCGCTGGCCGATCAGCGGCTCGATCTGGCTGAGCGTCGCTTTGAATTCGTCCAGCACGCCTTTGTGTAATACCACTGCACCCCCGCTTGGCGGGAGATCGAGCTTGCCCGCCAGCGCCGCCGGGGGCCGCAGGAAGGGGGTATTGAATACGCTCTGGCCGGTGATGCCGACACCGTTGGTCTTCCCGTTCAGCGTAATCAGGCTTCCGACGCCGAGTGGAAGGTCGACACTCGGGGTGACCTCCGTAACGTTCGGCTGGGCACGCCACCGCGCAAGATCCGCGTCCACGATCGGCTTAGTCCGCTGTGGAGTGCGAAACTGGGTAAAGAAGTTCCGATCCTCTTCGGCGGGGCGTACGAAGATGCGCTCGAGACCGATCGCCGCGAACTGCTTGTTGAGCTCCGTCCGGACCCCAATGCCGAGCGAGACCATGGTCACGATGGTCAGGATTCCGACGATCACGCCGATCGCGGTCAGGACGGTCCGTACTTTGCGCCGGCCGAGATTCGAAAGTGCCGAGCGCGCCATATCGCCGAAGGTCATCGCGCGGTCTCCTCCAGCTCGTAGACCAGGCGGCCCGCCGCTTGCGGCAGTGTCTCGATGCGCTGGATCCTGCCGTCGAGCAAGTGCACAATTCGGTCGGCATGTCCTGCCACACCCGCATCGTGCGTCACAAGCACCAAGGAGCGCTCTCCCTGCTCCAGCAAAGCCTGGAGCAGGGAGAGGATCTCCGATCCCGTCTTCGAGTCGAGGTTGCCCGTCGGCTCGTCGGCAAGCAAGAGCAGCGGGTTATTCGCCAAGGCCCTTGCGACGGCGACGCGCTGCTGCTCGCCGCCTGACAACTCATTCGGCCGATGGTTCGCCCGGCGGCCGAGACCAACCTGCTCCAGGAGCCGGAGTGCCCGATCGCGGCGGATATGCCTGCTGATTCCGGCCAGCATCAGCGGGACTTCGACATTCTCGACGGCGGTGCGGGTTGCGAGGAGGTTGAAGCTCTGGAAGATGAAGCCGATTCGCTCGCGGCGGTAGCGAACGAGCCGCTTGTCCGATGCCTTGCCGAGCTCGAGGTCGTCGACCCAGACCTCACCATCGGTCGGGCGATCCAGCCCTCCCAGAAGGTTGAGAAGCGTCGATTTGCCGGAGCCGGACGGGCCGACGAGCGCGACAAACTCGCCGACGGCGACCTCGAGATCCACACTAGCGAGTGCATCTACCGGCTCTTTTCCCATGAGATACCGTCGCGATAGTCCGCGCGCACGAATCAACGCCCCTTCGCCCATACACTTCCTTGTCCGTCGCCGCCGAATCGAGGCCGTCGCTCCTCTCATCCGCTCAGCAGTACGGGCAGCGGTCACCTCAAAGCGGTGATCGCTGCCCGCACTCCTCCCGGAGAAAGGTTAGACGTGGTCTCTATCTCAGCGACATCGCGATTGCCTGTGCTTGCTCGCCGGTCAATGTGCCTGCGATGATAATCGTGATGCCGTTTTCTTGCCAGCGCAGCATCGTACCCTGTTCTTGCCCGGTCCCGGTGATAAGGATTCCCTGGTGCCCGCGTACCGTGGCAGGCTTGCTCTTCGCACCGGTAGGCATATCGCGCTCGCCAAAGCCGCCTTTGCCCTTCGTCTGGACCAGACTAAAGGCGCTCGCGCCCCCATAGTTCTGGATCACGGCTTCGCCGCCCATGCTGAGTTTTTGCACCTCTTCGAGCTTGACGCCCGCCGGCAGGGATCCAGGTGTGAGCACCGGGAAGGACGCGGATTTCCGCGCATCTGCAAGGTTTGTCGTCGTGGGCCGGGCCTTCTTCGCCAGCTCCGCCGCGTCGGTGACTTCCGCACCGCGTGGGGGTGTGAAGGTGAAGAGCTTTGCATCCACACCTTTATCGATCGCGATCGTCCGGACGGTTGCATCAAGCTTGCCGAGGTCTCCAGCGTTTACCTGAGCCTTAAGCGGGAGGTAGTCGTTGTGCGCGACCCACAGCCGCGTCTCGACCAGGCTTCCCATTTGCATCTGCTGCGCGGTCTCCGGCTTCGGCGTCAGCTTAACCTGCCATGTATCCATGTTCGCGATCGTCTCATGCTCCGAGACAATCGTGACGTTCGAGCCGTCCAGCAACTGCTGTAGCTGCTCTTGCATACGCATCATCTGCGCCGTCGGATCTTGCGAGCCAACGCGGCCCTGCTGCAGATCCTGAAGCTTACCGGTGATCACCCGGTGCTGCGTTGGGCTATAGAGCCAGAGGGTATCGCCAGTATTCACCATCTCCGTGCCCTTCA
>JBBSGA010000450.1:0-4669 GCA_038254585.1 Chloroflexales bacterium
AAATCTAACATTGTCCAAATAGGTGGGCTCGCTATCGTTGTCCAGACCCGGCTCCAATTGGCCGTGCGTGAGCTTGTGCCAGAGCCAGTAGGAGTAGGCGAACGAGACGACCGCAAGAAGGAGCACGCCGCCAAGTAGTATTGCCATTTGGGCCGGCGGCGGTACGAAGATGCCTGCGAGAACCGTCACGATGCCCAGCAGGACCATGAGGCGGCCCGATACGCGATGCGTTCCGGTCCAGACATCCGGTGATGATAGCGTCCAGGGCGTGCGAATGCCGGCAAACCAATTTGGCCGGAGCTTGCCCATCACGTCTCCCAGGCCAATCAAGAGCAACCCGACGAGAATCGTAATCACGGTCGGCATGTTGACATTCCAGCCAAGGATATTCGCAATCACCAGGTACTGCATCGCGGTCAGGAAGAACGCCAGTAGGAGCTGTATGAATCGGTAGGTGCCTTGGAAGGATCTGTAGTTGGCACGGAGTGGATCGATCCGCGGCAGGACCCGGAAGAGAACCACTACCGCCGTGGTGAGAGCCGGAAAAAGAAGCAGTCCGGGCACCCGTGCCATGTAACCATCTGAGTTTCCGTCAAGCCCCCAGTGGGTTGGGACCTGGGCCGGGGCCCATGGTATTGCTCCCAGCGCACCGGCCCAGGCGGCGACGAGTAGGGCCACGAGCGCGAGCTTGAGCCGGCGATCACTTGAAGCAGGCGTTTGGTTCGTCATCCTTGATTTTCCGGCGCTTGCTGCTCCCGGATCGCGGCCGGATCCACCTTGCCGGACTCCGTCAATGCGAGCAGCGCTGCCACGGCCTCCTCTAACACCGACATATTCACGTGATACGCCAGCCGTTGACCCTGCCGTTCCTGCACGATCAGCCCGGCGTTCATCAGCACCGAGAAGTGGCCGGAGATCGTCGAAGCGGATTGCGGGAACCGGCTAGCAATCTCACCTGCCGTGAGCGACCGCTCGCAGAGCAGGTGCAAGATCGCCCGCCTGGTTGGATCGGCCAGTGCTCGATAGACGTCGTTATTCATTTACGCATGATATTTCGGCATTTCGCCATATACCGAAATATAGCATACGTCGGCGGCTTGTCAAGCCCCTGCCGGCTCTTGCTTTCGTGGACCCGGGTGTCCGAGATGCGGGCGTATGGTATGCTAGAATTGTCTAGCTGTCCGGCCATTCGTACGTGCTGTGCCTGCCTCGAGCCGGCATGCGCTATCAGAAGGACATGAAGATGGCTACACGCCACGAAAAGCTACTCGCCGCAATGCATGCCGCGGGACTCGATAGCCTGGCGATCGTGCCCGGCCCGAACCTCCAGTATCTCCTCGGCTTGACCATCCATAGCAGCGAGCGTCTGGCGATTGCGTTCTTTGGACAGAATGGCAGCGTTCGTATCGTCTTGCCTGCCCTTGAGCGGCCGCGCGCCGAGGGGGAGACCCGCGTTCCGGCACGTTTCTATCCGTGGAGTGACGCCGAGGGCTACGGTGGCGTGCTCAAACAGTGTTTGAGTGAGGGCGGCCTGGGGGAGCACCTGGGCGTCGAGTACACCAATATGCGGGTGCTCGAGCTTCGAGCGATCGAGGCGGCCGCCCAGGTAGAGGTCGTGGATGCGACACCACTGCTTGGCGATCTGCGCATGGTCAAAGATGACGACGAGCTTCGCGCCATGCGCGCGGCGGTGGACGTCGTCGAAGCCGCTCTCGGCAAGGCGATCGCCACGATCCGCCCCGGGGTTACCGAGCGCGAGGTCGCAGCAGTCCTCGATCACGCGATGCAGGCCGCCGGGAGCGAGCCGTCGTTCACGACGATCGTCGCCAGCGGCCCTAATAGTGCCAACCCCCACCACACGGCGAGCGACCGCCGGATCGAACACGGGGATCTGGTGATCATCGACGCGGGAGCACGTTGTGATGGCTACTGCTCGGATATCACCCGCACCGTCGCGGTCGGCGAGCTCGGCGAGAAAGGCCGAGCAATCTATGATCTTGTGCTTCAGGCCAATCGCGCGGGCGCAGCCGCCGTTCGTCCGGGATGCAGCGGCGCGCAGATCGACGCCGCCGCCCGGCAGGTGATCGAGGCCGGTGGCTACGGCCCGCAGTTCTTACACCGCACTGGCCATGGCCTGGGGATCGAGATTCACGAGCCGCCCTACCTGCACTCGGGCGAGCCTGCCCCGCTTCGGCAAGGAACCACATTTACAGTCGAGCCCGGGATCTACGTATCCGGTGTCGGGGGCGTACGCATCGAGGACAACGTCGTCGTCATGGCTCACGGCGGCGAGTGCCTCACGACCTTTCCGCGCGAGCTACGGGTACTTCCCGGCTAGTAGGCTGTCAAGCAGCATTGGAACGGTTGTAGAGAATGCGTACTAAGCTCGATCGGCCGCAGCGTCCAATACTACCTGGCGACTCGCTCGTAGACGGCGCGTGTCTCGCGGGCCGCGCGCTCCCAGGTGTAGTGGGAAGCGCGGTCGAGCCCGCGGCAGCGAAGATTCGCTCGCAGATCGGCGTCGTTCCAGAGGCGGAGCAGCGTATCACTCCACGCTTCGACCTCGGTCGGCGCCACCAGCAGCCCGGCCTCGCCCATGACTTCGGGCAAGGCCGACGTATCGGCCGCGGCGACGGGCGTGCCACATTGCATCGCCTCGAGCACGGGTAATCCGAACCCGCTGTAGAGCTCGGGCTGCAGGTAGCAGCGGCAGGCGTTGTAGAGCCACAGCAGTTCCTCCTGGCCCACTCCGCCGATCAGAGAAACATGATCGCCGAGCTTCAGCTCGCGGATGAGCTCGAAGATCGGGCCGTCGAGCCACCCTCGCGGCCCGGCGACCACGAGCCGCAACGGTACGTCGGTTGAGGTCGCGCGGGCCTGGACAAGCGCCCGTAACAGCGTTTCGAGATTCTTGCGGGGCTCGATCGTGCCGACGAAGAGCGCGAAGCCGCCGGCTATAAGAGGGACGCCGTTGATCTCGCGCTCAGCTTCTGGATCGAGGTCGAGCGGCCGAAAGATCGGCGATGCCGCCTCTGCGACGACGGCGATACGCTCGGCCGGCACGTGCAGCAGCTCCTGAATGTCGCGACAGGTCGCCTCGGAGACCGCGATGATCGCATCGGCGCTGCGCACGGCGGCGGCGATCTGGCCATAGTAGCGCTTCGCGTCGTCGTCGAGGATCTCGGGATAGCGCAGGAAGGCCAGATCGTGCACGGTGATCACTGCCGGAAGCCGGCGGCGGAAGGGCGGTATGAAATCGGGGCAATGGAGTACGTCGGCCCGCACCCGCCGGAGCTCGAGCGGCAGCGCCCATTGCTCCCAACGGTTATGGGGTGGCGTCCAGCAGCGACATCGCTTCAGGTTGGGCGCCGTCGCGACCGGCTGCTTCCCGGTGCGATGCTCGAGGATCGTATACTCGTCTTCGGGGGTGAGAGCAGCTAGCGCCGTGACAAGCTGGGTTGTGTATTGCGGAATGCCGCCGACCCGATATGCATTCAGCCGCGCATCGATTGCGACCCGCAGTGGTGAGCGGATCTCGCGCGTCGCGTCGACCATCACGCCTCCGCGATCTCCACGATCTGCCCATCATACGCCAGCTGCGCATACGGCGGGAGCTGCGCGTTCGCCGTGGCATGGTCGAGGTCGTGCGTGACGTGAACGAAATAGGCCTGCCGTGGCTTGAGCTCCTCGACGATCGCCAGAGCCTCGTCGACCGTGAAATGCAGCGGGTGATCCGCGTAGCGAAGGGCGTTAATAATCAGCACGTCGAGGCCGCGCAGCCGATCCATCGTCCGCGAAGGGAGGGTTTTGCCGTCGGTAATATAGCCAAGCTGCCCGAAGCGGTAGCCCGTGATCGCGTGCGGTCCATGGCGCACCTCGAAGGGCTCGACGTCGAGCCTGCCCACGCGAAATGGGCCGTCGAGCTCGCGTAGATCGAGCCGCGGCCGTGTCGACAGCGACGGCCGCGGGTCGAAGGCGTAGTCGAACTGGTGCCGTACCCGTGCAAGTGTCGCCCGGTCACCATAGATCGGCAAGTTGCGATGATCCCGCATCGTGAACGGACGAAGGTCGTCGATGCCCAGGATATGATCGGCATGCGAATGGGTCAGCAGCACCGCGTCGAGTTGGCGCACATCGTGCCGGAGCGCCTGCGCCCGCATGTCCGGCCCCGCGTCGATCAGCACCGTGGCTCCGCCGGCCTCTACCAGTGCCGCGGTACGGAGCCGCTTGTTGTGCGGATCGGTCGAGCGGCAAATTGTGCAGGTGCAGGCGATCACCGGGACGCCCATCGACGTGCCGGTTCCAAGTAGGGTTAAGCGCATGGTTGGCAGGCTGCCGCACAAAGTAGGTCGTATTTCCCGAGCATTCAGCCACTATACCATGTGTTTGTACGGGGTTGCGGGAACGAGTACAATGCCGGGCATCCTGCACATACCCGATGGAGTTGTCTATGGAAGCGACGGGGTCAAATGAGAAGCTTCGCTGGCTGCTGACCGTCCTCGTGCTCGGCCTAACACTCTTTGCCATCTATGCGTGGTGGCACGTATCGTCCCGGCCGGACCCTGCGCTGCTGCTTCCGGCTCCTGAGCTCGATACACCGCAGGCTACCATCGCATCGCGAAGCTCCACTCAGCTTGCAGTAGATGTCGTCGGGGCGATCCAGAAGCCA
>JBBSGA010000451.1:0-4664 GCA_038254585.1 Chloroflexales bacterium
GGCGGGCGGGGGTTGCCCGGGCCCCCCCACCCCCCCCCGCCACCCCCCCCCACCTCCAGATCGTCAATCGGCCGGCGCCTGATTTGAACCATACGTCGTGCCCGGCCGGCGGGGGTTCGGCGGGGGCGCGTCCGGTCCACCGGATTGGCCGCTGCCAGGCGTCTAGACACTCACGCCTACCGGAAACGTCGCCGCGTAGCCCTGGCCGGTCTTGTTGACGGTCAGCAACAGCAGGTCCTTGTAGATGCCGTCGTTGCTATTCAGCGTGCCGCGCTTCCCTTTGCTCGCATAGGGCGCCTGCGTGAAGACTTGATCCGACAGCGCATCGTCGAAGAAGAGCTGCGAGGTAAAGACCTTGCTCGTGTCGGGATGCACCTTGAAGTGAATGTGGACGGCGCGGCCCCGATACCAGCCGGGGTAGATCGTGGTAAACGTGGCCGTGCCGTTCGCATCCGTGACTTGCGCGCCGCGCAGCCACTTCTGCCCTTTGGTGCTGAACCCCGGATCCGACACGCCCGAATACTCTCCTGCCGCGTCACAGTGCCAGATTTCCACCGTCGCCCCTTTGAGGGGGCTGCAGTTTCCATTGCTCACCTGTGAGACGTTGAACGTCAGGAGCAGCGGCGTCCCATCTTTCACGCTCCCGGTACTGGGATCGGAGCGAACGTCGGAGCGCACGAGGTCTTCGGCCACGTAATAGGGTCCCTCGGTGACTTCCGGCCGCACAACACAGGCCGGCACCGCGGTCGCATTGGCGGCTGCCACTGCCGAATTGGCAGCTACCGCCGTCGCGACGTCCGCCGAGGCCGCGGCGACAGCGCTCGGCTTGTTTTCCATTGCAACCGCCGTCTGCGCCTCGGCGCTGATCGTAGCTGCACTGCTGGGCTGTGCCGTGCTTGTCGCCTGGGACGGACCGCAGCCCACCAGCAGGCCCGCACTTGCGACCCCGACCAGTTTGAGTACCTCGCGTCGACTCAGAATCCGGCCGAGTTGTCGATCGTCGTTGTCCATCCGATTCCTCCATGATTGAATGTGTGTGCGTGCTGGGTGTAGGCTACGAGCGGTGGGGCGCCGCGGCTATAGCTGGACGATTGGCCGGCGCCTGCGCGCCCAACACGCGCGCTGCCAGCATCACGAACAGTGCCTCGGCCGCCATCGAGACCACGCCGAGCGGCTCGAGCCAGTTGCCGATATCGTCGGTCAAGCCGCCGGGGAGCCCCGCGGTGCGGCTCAGCACGTAGCCGGCCAGTGCGCCCCCCCGCGACGAGCAGGCCCAGGCCCCAGCCCCAGTGCCGTTCCCCACGGCTGATCCCATAGGCCGCGACGAGACTGCCGATCCCATTGGCGGCGAAGAGCACGCCCTTATAGGCTGCGTCTTGAAAGCTGCTCGACGCATCCACGAAGTGGACGAGCCCCGTGATCAGGATCAGGACGATCCCCATCCAGACCGCAAACTGATACCGGCGTGCTGCTCCCTCGTGCATTTCGACGTCCATCTCTTTTTCTCCTGTCTCTTCTGATGCCCGGCACCTCGCCGATGAACCAGATGCCCCACTTGCATGCTCCGAAGGATACTGAAGCGGTGTTTAGAAGATGTGAAGATCTTATGTGCAACGTATTGGCATTCCGGCCGATCAGGCCGGCGTCTCCTCGATCGTTCGCGCAGCGCCCCGTTCCGCATTTCCGAGTATGCTTGTGGGCCAGGAGCCCGCACATTCGGGAGAGCTACGACGTGCACATCCGCCCGGTCGTCCACGATCGATGCTAAAGCGAGGAGTCGACGATGAGTTTACATACACCGCCCGCGGCGCCCTCTACGGATGAGAGCGAAGTCCGCGCGCTCTACCGCCGGATGCTGGACGGCTGGAACGCGCGCAGCGCCGAGGCCATGGCGGCCCCGTTCGAAGAGGATGGCGAGATTGTCGGATTCGACGGCAGCCAGATGTCGAGTCGCGCCGAGATCGCAGCCACGCTCCAGGGTATCTTTGGCGACCACGTCACGGCGCCCTACCTGAGCAGCGTCAGAAGTGTTCGCCTGTTGACTCCCGGCGTAGCCGTGTTACGCGCAATCGCGGGCATGGTGCCGCCGGGTAAGATCGATATCGAGCCGGCGCTCAACGCGGTTCAAACCCTCGTCGCGGTGAAGCGCGACGGTGCATGGCGCATCGCGCTCTTTCAGACTACTCCCGCTCAGCTGCATGGAAGACCGGACCTCGTCCAGGAGATGACCGAGGAGCTGCGGCTCCTCCTGCCATGAGGCAGCGCACGACGCCCGTATTCGTGCGTTCCTCTGGGGCGAGCCATGGCTAAGAAGCTCGTAGGCTGCTCTGCAAGGAGGATAAGGGTTTGGGCAGCGGCAGACTCGTCGTAAGTTGTGGGGGAATATCAGGCCAGAGTTCGGGCACAAGGCGAGAGGGCAACGGCAGCGCCCGGCCCCGCAGCCTTTGCACCAACCGCCAGAGCCAGCCGAGTCGAAAGAGCCGGTGCGGCGCGGTTGCGCCGGCGCGCCGATGCCCAAAATCGTCTGCAGGTCGGGCAGATCCGCTGCGCCGGCCGTCGGCCCGACCTCGAGATCGCTCCCCACGCCGATCGCCCACAAGTCACCGCCGCCGCGGTAGGGTCGCGCGTACGCTACCGGCTCTGCATCATCCGTTGCACGGCGGTGGCCGCGATCCCGGCGAGCGCCGCTTTGGCGATCGGGTTGTTTAACATCTGGCCAACGCCTCCCAATCCTCCGCCACTACCGCCCATCATGCCGCCACTGCTCCCCGTCATGCCGCCGCCCAATGCCCCGCCCAACAACTGGCTGAAGAGCCCGGGCTGTTGCTGGCGCATTTGGCCGGCCATCTGGGCCAGATAGCCTGGGTCCTGCATGCGGTCA
Source organism: Chloroflexales bacterium (assembly GCA_038254585.1). Classification (GTDB taxonomy): domain Bacteria; phylum Chloroflexota; class Chloroflexia; order Chloroflexales; family Kallotenuaceae; genus JBBSGA01. The sequence continues at coordinate 2,882 of JBBSGA010000451.1, forward strand.
TCCACGCCATCGCGATTCATATCGGGGAAGTTCACGCCCTGTTGTTGGGCGCCCTGCTGGAGATACTGGCCTAATTCCATCCGTTGTTGCGGCGCCAGACGTGAGAAGGATTCCTGCGCCGCCTCTTGCCACATTTGGGGTGGCAGATGCGGTGCTACCTGCTGATAGTTTTGCAGCGCCTCCTGATCCGAGATCCCGTCGTAGGGCGCGCCCTGCTGATAGCGGTTGGCGAAGTCCTGAAACTGCTGCCGCTGCTGCCCGCCGCCCAGAATGTTTTGGAGTAGGTCCATCGTACAGCCTCCTGCTCGGTTCGCGTGTGGAACACTCAGACTAGTCATGTCGTGCACATAGCGTGCCACCCGTGTGCGCACGGCGTAGTGCGCGGAAACTCCATCCAATGCAGCTGCAGCATTCACATCTGAGGCGGCTTTCCCTTTCATATGACTGTTCCGTCCGCTGGTCCTTCCGCCACTGCCCTTGCCGCCGCGTCGTCCGCCGTCGCACCTCGGCCGGCACGTGATACCGCTCCGGCACCATCCGCGCCTCGGCCTGGATCACGACCTTGTGCGCCGCGGTCAGGGCTACATCAATGCCGATGGTTCGCATACACCCTCCTTGCACGGGTCCTGGCCATCTTGCCAGCCCCAACGTTCCTCATCGGGTCAGGCCACCTGGGCGCGAGGATCGGATTCTACTTGTAGGGGCAGCCGAGCTCTCCAGCCGGCACAGAGCCGTCATTGGCCCTCCCAGGTGCCAGTCTACTCGTGCTCGCCTCCATCATTAATGATGGAGGCGAGCACTTCGTATGAGTCCAATATACAAGCCGGTACAGCTAGGCAGAGGGTGGTTGCGGTAGGGACCGGACATAAGATCGCTCACTACGGGCATCGCAATTGAGCGCACAGCTACGATGTGTGCCCGAAGGTCATCTCAATCTGCTTCTGCCGCTCGCGATCTTTGCTGCGCGGCATGACGAACTCGTACGCGTAGCGATTGGCCGTTGTCGGGTGGGTGTCCGGGCCAGCCCAGATGCCGATCACGTTGCGGCGCTTGGTCTGGCTCAAGTTTGGGCCGCCTCCATGCACGGTGTTGATGTGGAAAAGCACCGCCGACCCGGCGGGGCATTCCACCGTCACACGGTTGTGTGGGACTTTCGACTCCGGCATATCCATGTCTTCGGGATCGACGTCTTCGTAGGGAACACGGTGCGAGCCAGGGCACACTACCGTCGCACCATTGTCCGCCGTCATCGGATCGATGCACAGCATGCAGGTAATCAAATTTGGCGACGTGTGTGCGAGATACGGGAGGTCACGGTGCCACCGAAAAGCGGCTTGGCCACCGGGCATCTTGAAGATGCATTTGTAATTGTGGAAGGAAAACTCGGTCGTCTCGAACAGTGCCTCCAGAATGTCCAACACACGCGGGTAGATGATCAGGTCACGAAAGACCGGATCGAAAAGGGGCACTTCCATGATGTTGGAGATCGTTTGGCTCTCCACGGGGCTCATGTACCGATCGACGCGGTCGCGCTCCAGCGTTACCCACCGCCGCAAGTGGGGCGGCACAGTGTCGGCTGCCACCGCGCGCTCAATGCGCTCGAGCGCCTCGCGCAGGTGCTCTAACCGATCAGGATCGACAACGTTCTCGACGACCAGGAAACCGTTCTCTTCGTAGCTTTGGCGCCAGCCTTCAGGGTTAGGCTTCCAATCCATGGTCCCTCCTCCATGATGTCGCTCATTTCTGTCACAAAAGCTGATGTAGTGCGTGCCAACACGATACC
>JBBSGA010000452.1:0-4631 GCA_038254585.1 Chloroflexales bacterium
CGAGCACGCGCGGCAGCAGGTTGACGATATTTTCGCATTCGTTGAACGTCGGAACGATGACGAGGCAGTCGGTCGTGAGCGAGCGCGAAGTCTCGGCTTGGTCGGCGCCGCCAACTATCGGTTCGGACAGGGCATCGTGCACCATACCGGATCTGTTTCCTCTCAGCTCTCACAACCGCGGCCCAGACCCGCGGGACATTGTATTGTAGCACACGCAAGGGCGGGATCAGCGGACCACTGTCCCATTGTCCCATTGCGCTAAAAAGACCGGCATAGACAATATTGAAGAAGGTTCAGCACTGAGAAAGCTGCGGCGCCGTTCACCTGGGTGCCACTGGCGAGGCATCCGATCGAACACGCAGGCATGAGGCCGCGGCGCGGCCGGCGCCGGAGCGGCGACGTTTAGCGGGCTTGCCGAGCGCGGTGGTGAAAGCAGCGCCGGCTCCCGCGGGTGGTGTTCGTTGGCCTGAGCATGATAGTGGTGTCGCTACGCATCCGCGACTCGCAAGACCTCATTAGGTGGGGCCGGGCTACGCGCCCGTCGCGCCGTCCAAATAGCAGCCATAGTCCGAGCAGGCCCAGAATTACCAGAATATCCGGCGTTTCGCGGTGCAAGGGGAGCTTGATGCCGAACGAAATAAGAGGAACGATGGCGGCCCAGCTCATCAGGGAAGCTATTCGGAGTGCCCGAGCCGTCGACGGATGATGCGCTTTCGCCATCGCAAGCAGGACCCAGGCTGGCAAGAGCAAAAGGACCAGGTCGTAGCCCAGCAGGTAGGGTGTCGCCAGCAGACCGACGATCACCGCCAGCGCAAATACATTCTCGACGGCTCCGGTCCGGAGCCGCCAAGCGAGAACTGCAAAGGCTGACACGATCCCCAGCACGATCAACCCACTGACAAGATCCGGCCAGCCAGCCAGGCGACCGAGCCCCCAGATTGAGGGTGCCACGTCCATCAGCAGCGTCGACTGGCGCTCCTTCCCGAGGACGGCGATCCCGAGCCAATCGAAGAGCCAGCGCGGTGCGATCAGGAGTGGTAGGCCATAGAGGAGAGCTCCGCCGCCAACAACTCCTGCCAGCTCACGCCAGCGCCGGTGCCACAGCCACAGAGCAGTCGCCGTCAAGGCGGGCAGCCAGATCAGCTGAGGTTTGACGGTGCCAACTGCCAATGCCATGCCTGCCAGGGCGCCACATTGAGGAGCCTCCATCTGGCGCAGATCCCACCAGACGACGATCAGGCAGCCCAGAACCAGCAGCGAGTACTGGCCATAGGTGAGGTGAACGTAGATCGGCCAGAAGATCAATGCGAGCAGCAGACCTCCCAGCCGGTTCCGCGCAATACGGATGCCTGCGGCGATCACCGAGCCGCCTACAGCCGCCCATACCGTGATCGCGGCGCGGTATGACATCAGCCCGAGCGGGCTAACCAGGCCGTAGATCCAGGGCGGATAGATCATGTGATAGCCCGGTAGACGACCCACATAGCGTGTGACGCCGGGGTATCCCTGTTCGGCCAAGAGGCTATTCACAAGGGCATCCGCCGGGTGGTAACTGAATTGGCCGCGCCACAGCAGCCGCGCAGGGAGCCAGGCATTCAGAAAAAAGTCGCCTTGGTGCGGAGGCGCGCCGAGATACCAGCCGAGTAGTGCGAAGAGAGCGATCACCGAGAGGTCGCCTATGCGGGCGAGCCTAGAGCGCGAGCGTACCAATGGCAAGTGCACTGCTGCTCCTTTCATCACGCATGCCTACATGTAGCTATCCGGCCGGAACAGAGCCGACGGCGCGAGCAAGAGCACCAGCAGCAGGAGCGATCGGCGATCATCGCGCGTTTGCAACACTGCCCAAGCCAAGGCGACGACGACCGCTAGTTCGATACGCGTCGAGTGCACCAGATATGCCGTCGATTTGTCCGGTAACGAGAGGACGAAGAGGCCATTCAGCGCTAGTGCTAGCGTAACGGGTGACCATTCCCCATGCAACAGCAACCGCACACTCCATAGGATGGCAAAAAGTGCGGGCACGAGCACCCAGAGGATCTGTATACTCCAGTTCGGGGTTTGCGCCGTGAGCAGACCCACAAAGGGCCGCATGCCTTCGCCGGCGTTGCCGTGGCGCGTGGCTGCTCGGAAGCCATCCTCGCCAAAGGTCGCGAGGAGAACCCCCTGCCAGACCAGGGCCGGCCCAAAGGCCAAGATGCAGAACTTGAGTCTCGTGCGCCAAGCTGTGCCGGCCCAAGGCACCCGGCCGAGCGCCCCCGGCTAGGTGCGAGCGCGAATGCCAGACCATAGAGCACAGCCGTCTCTTTGGCCAGCGCCGCCACGCCACACAGCGCCGCGGTCCCTAGGAACTGCTGGCGTTCCCAGAATACGATCGCCCACAGAATCAGCGCATAGGTCAGCACTTCGGTGAGATCGAGATGCAGCGCATAGAACGAGCCGAGCCAGAGCCCAAAAAGCAGACCCAACACCGGCGACATGTTCTGCTGCTGCGCCAGTAGCGCGAGCGCATATGTTCCGGCCGCGAGCGCCGCAATATTCACAGCCAGGATGCCCCAGGCCGCGTGGACCCCCCAGGGCGCCGCGAGCGCAGACAGCAGAATGCGCTGCGCACGGTACGGCGCTACGTCGAGCTCAGCGCGCAGCGACGGAAACGTCCGGGCCAGGTTTAGCACGAACCGGCCATCGATGTCAGCAAAGACCGTTGGGTCGTAGTGGTGCTTGACTAACTTTAGGACAACTGTGATAAGGGCGACGAGCGTCGCGACGCCGGTAACGTGTGCGGGTGTAATCCACGGGCGGCGCCGCACTATCGAAGGATGTGCTTGGGAGTAAGCCGAAATCATCGCATGATTTCCTTGTCTGCTACTTGCCACGCCTGATGGCCCGCCGCTTGAGCTAGAGCTAAACTGCCGGCACCGGCGCCCGGCAGTCCTTGCCGTGCGGGCGTGGGAGCCGGCTCAGGCGCCCGTGCCATCACAGCCGGCCAATAGCGCGCGACAAGCAATACGAGGACGATATACCCGAGGTAGTTGTCGTTAAAGAGGCGCGAGGACCACATATAGACCAGCAGAAACGCCCCATGGCCAAAGAGTGCCTGCCGCATCGTATTCGTTCGCCATTGCCGCCAAAGTAAGACGGCAAGCAGCGGGCCGGCTGTCAGAGCCTGAATAAGGGCGTTCGGGAAGGGCGCGGCGGCGTTCGGCACCCAGCCAAGCTCAACGGCCATATCGCTGAGGCCGATGCCTTCGAGAGGGTAGCTCGTCGCCAGTGTCCCGGCCAAATATCTATAGGTATCGTCGACAAAGGATCGCGCATTCCATAGCAAGAAGGGCAATACCAGTGCCAAAGCAGTTAACCCCGGTGCAAGCAGGTGATACGCTAGAGTACGGATACGTGCGCGCCAAGGCAGTTCCGTCCGCCAGCCCAACAGCATGTAGAACGGCAAGAAGAAAATCGCCGTGTGCTTGGTCGTTATGGCAAGGCCGACCAACAGACCCGCCAGCATACGCCGATCGCGTTGCCAAGCCGCCGCAGCACTCAGCAGCAGCGCGAAGACGAGGATATCGTTCCGTCCCTCGATCAGGAACGGCACGAGGAGTGGGTTCAGACCCACCAAGATCAGCGCCTGGAGCCGCTGCTCGCGGTTGCGCACTGTACCCACTATTAGCCACAGCACGAGCAGGTAGGCCAGGACATAGACCACGCGCGCGTCGAACCACCCGAGCGTCTGGGTTGACAACACATAAAATGGAACGGCGACGAGAAGCCCGAAAGGAAGACTGACTACGTGAAACAGTGCCGGGTTGACCTTCCAATCGGGTGGCGGTACGGCATGAGGATTAGCACTCCAACGGAAATCTCCGTAGCCCGACCAGAGCGCCATAGGCGTCTTAGAGTAATCCTGCCCATACGGGTCAATGCCGTGCACCAGCATGCGCGCCGCTTCTTCGATCTGTAACGGATTGTCGTGCACCCAGTATTGGGGGCCGGCGGCATGACGGAGTAAGATGAACAACAGTGCCGGCGCGACCACCACCACGCCGATCGTCGACCAGACGAGCGCGCGACGTAAGCGGTAGGTGTCGTGATCGCCGCCGAGCACATCGACCAGCAGATATACTAGGGTCAATCCGTAGGCCACCGCTGAGGTCAGTGTGAATTGGCGCATGACGCCGCCGCCGACAAAGAGGACGGGAAAGAGCATCGCGAGCAACAGTAGGGTATCGGTGCCGAAAAGCGGGCGCGTAGGCGATTGATCACTCATCTGCAATGTCCTTGAGCGTGCACGACCGGAAAGGGAGATCTATTTCGCCAGCTTGGCCTGCTACGCGCACTCCTGCGCTCCGACCAGCCGCCCAAGCCGTAGGCGATGGCGTAGGGCATAAGCTGCTATTTCCCGCACGCAGTTCATGGCATAGAACACACCGTTGACCCGGCAGATCTCGTCCCCATAATAGGCAGGAATAGGAACTTCCACGATACGATGCCCCCGCTTGAGGAACTCGAGAATAATCTGCGTGTCGAAGTGCCAGTTAGCAGTCAAGTGATCGAGCGTAACCATTTTGAGGACGTTTACCGAGTACGCACGGTAGCCCGAGTGAAACTCGCTGAAGTGGGTGGCCGCGAGCACA
>JBBSGA010000453.1:0-4625 GCA_038254585.1 Chloroflexales bacterium
AACTGGGGCTCGCGTACGTGGACGTGCGCGCCGTCAACCCTCGCGTCATCTACGCCAGTGCCTCGGCCTTCGGGCCGCTGGGTGAGCAGGCAAAACGGCCCGGACTGGACATCGTCGGGCAGGCGATGGGCGGCATTATGGCGGTCACCGGTCCGGATGGAGCGCCGCCGATGCCGGCCGGGGCGGCGATTGCCGACCAGGTGGGGGCGATCTTCCTCTGCACCGGCATTCTGGCCGCGCTGGTCAAACGGGAGCGAACCGGTGAGGGCGAGGAGGTGGATGTCTCGCTGTACGGCTCGCAGATCGCGCTGCAGTCGTGGGAGCTGGATCACGCCTCGATGACCGGCAGAGAGTCGCGTCGGGCCGGTCAGGGCCATCCGCTGATCTCAGGACGCGGGGTCTGGCGCTCCTTTCAAACGGCCGATGGCTACCTGGTGCTCGGCGGTGTGAACGCTCCCCGCTTCCGGCGGCTCTGCTCGTTTTTGGGGTTGGATGACCTGGCAGCCCGCTATGCGGATGATACCGCTCGGGCGGACGCCATCCCGCAGATTACCGATGCCTTCGAAGTGCGCTTCCTTGAGCAGCCAACCGCCTACTGGCTGCAGGGCTTCGTGGAGCAGGACATCATTGGCGCGCCCGTGCAGAGCTACGCCGACGTGCTGGCGGACCCACAGGCCTGGGCCAACGGCTACCTGACCGAGTTACCGCATCCGGTGCTGGGCACGATTCGTGTGGCCGGCTCGCCGCTGCAGTTCGGCCGCCAGGTCACCGTACCTCAGGGTCCATCGCCCGAGCTGGGTGACGCCACTGAGCACTACCTGCAGGAACTCGGCTGTAGCTGGGACGAGATTCACCGACTCAGGGACGACGGGGTGATCTAGTGAGCGCCGCCCTCGACAGTGAGACCGCGTAAAGCCGCGGCCGGTCGTCACATGGCAGACGCCGACGCCGAATCGTTCGCCGCGGAGTACGATGGCCGCGACACCACGTTCCGATATAGCCGATACGGAAGGAGGCACCAGCATGGCCACGATTGACGGCGCCACCTTGCTTGCCCGCTCCCTGAAGACGCAAGGCGTGGACTTCATGTTTGGCATTGTCGGCTTTCCGGTTCACGCCATCGCCAACGCCGCCCAGCGCGAAGGCATCCGCTACATCGGCATGCGCAACGAGCAGAGCGCCGCATACGCCGCGCAAGCCGCCGGCTACCTGACCGGCCGTCCCCAGGCCTGCCTCACCGTCACCGGTCCCGGCGTGATCCACGCCATCGCCGGCCTCGCCAACGCCCAGTCGAACTGCTGGCCGATGATCCTGATCGGCGGCGCCTCACCGACCTACCAGGATGGCATGGGCTCCTTTCAGGAAGAGCACCAGGTCGAGGCGGTGCGCCAGTTCTGCAAATATGCCGCCCGGGTCGATAGCGTTGCCCGCATCCCCTACTACGTCGAGCAGGCGGTGCGCAGCTCCTTCTACGGCCGCCCCGGGCCCGTCCATCTCGACGTGCCCGACGACATCATTCGCGGCCAGGCAGAGGAGGAGGATCTGCAGTTGAAGGCTCGTGTGCCGGACGCTCCGCGTATTCCGGCGCCGGCGGAGAACGTGGAGGCGGCGCTGGCGACGATCAGGTCTGCGGAGCGCCCCCTGGTGATCGTTGGCAAAGGGATGGCCTGGGCCCGCGCGGAGGACGATGTGCGCGAGTTCGTCGAACGCACGCAGGTGCCGTTCCTCGCCACGCCGATGGGCAAGGGCATTGTCCCCGATGACCATCCGCTCTCGGTGGGTGCCGCCCGCAGCTACGCGCTCCAGAACGCCGACGTTGTCTTCTTGCTCGGCGCCCGCTTCAACTGGATTCTGCACTTTGGGCTGCCGCCGCGTTTCGACCCCAACGTGCGTGTGGTGCAGCTCGACATCGCGCCGGAGGCGATCGGCACCAATGTTCCGGCCGAGGTGGCGCTGGTGGGCGATGGCAAGGCGATCCTCGGCCAGCTCAACCGGGCGCTTCAGGCGCAACCCTGGGAGTATCCGACGGAGACGCGCTGGCGCTCGGGTATCGCCGACAAGATCGCCGCGAACCGGGCGCAGACCGAGCCGCTGCTGAACGACGACAGCGTGCCGATGGGCTACTATCGCGTGTTGCGTGAGATCCGCGACGTGATGCCCCGCAACGCGATCCTGGTTAACGAGGGCGCCTCGACGATGGATATCGGCCGGCAGGTGCTGCCGAACTACCTGCCCCGCACCCGCCTGGATGCGGGCACGTACGGCACGATGGGCGTCGGCCTCGGCGATGCGATTGCAGCCGCGGTGGTGCACCCGGATCGGCACGTGTTCTGCGTGGAGGGTGATGCGGCCTTCGGTTTCAGCGGTATGGAGGTGGAAACGGCGTGTCGCTACAACCTGCCGATCACCTTCATCATCGTCAACAACAACGGTATCGGTGGCGGCCCCAGTGAGTTCAAGGCTGACACTCCGATTCCGCCCAGCGCCTTCACGCCGCAGGCGCACTACGAGCTGATGGCTGAGGCCTTTGGCGGCCGCGGCTACTTCGTCGAGCGTCCAGATCAGCTACGGTCCGCGCTCGAGTCGGCGATAGCAGATCCGAAGCCGGCGATCGTCAACGTGATGATCTCCAACCGTTCGCGGGGCAAGCCGCAGGAGTTTCACTGGATGTCAACGATGGCCGCACACTGATTGACGTTTGCCCGCTGTCCCGCGGGCTACTCGTCGTCGAGCCGCGGTTCTGGTTCGACCGCGTCGAGGTCGGCCTGGGTGATACCCCTCTCGGCCATCACCTCGTCCAGCGTCTGGAATCGCTCGGGGCGCTCGGCGAACTCATGTTCCACGCCCCGTGCGACCGGGCCGAGTCCAGCGTATGGGTCCTCAGCCTTACGGAGGCGTAGCTCACCGTCAACGACGGCGTAGGCGATCGAGTCGCCGGCGTGCAGGTTGAGCGCCTCGCGCGCCACACGCGGGACGCGGAAGCGCTCCTTATTGTCGAGCCTGACGTAAGCCATCAGGTCACCTCGGTGGGAAGGTCGTTCACGTCTCCTCAGTCGTCCTCAAAGGCCTCGTATTGCGGCGGGGCATCCCCATGGGTGGCGACCAGGCGGGGATAGCGCTCACCAGGTGTCAGCGTCGGCGTTACCCGCACCAGCTTGACGCGAAAGCGCCACTCGTCGCCGTAGTCGAACAGGTATAGGAACTCCCCCCTGCCCGCGGCGCCAGGGAAGGGCACCTCCCGAAGCGGCGTTCGGCCAGCGGCGGGAGGCGGTGCTTCACCGAAGAGGCCCGCAGTCGGCTGGAGAGCGTACTCCGTCGTGCGGTCCCAGGCCTTACCGCTCAGAAAGAAGGACCACAGATGCTCGTCCGTGAAGCCAAAGACCAGCGGGATCGCTTCGCCGAGATCGGCAAGCGTCTGATTGGCGGCGAGTTCCAGCTCGCGCCAGACGCCCTGGCCACGACGAGCACCCGCGCCGGGCAGGCGGACCCGAAAGGTATAGAGCGGCGGTTCCAGCGTAAAGACCCGACGCGTCATCGTCGCGGCTCCAGCGCGCTCGGCGCATGTCCCACCAGCAACGGTCAACGTCAGTATACGCGGACACCCAGCGCAGGCGGACGGCGCTGCGCTATCAATCCACCCACCGGCGCAACGCAGCTTCCGGTGCCGCAGGCCTGGCGCTCTCGGATAGTCTGGGCAGGTACGATCGTTGCGGGCTCGCTGGAGTACCTGACCAGGACGCTCGACCTCAGCTGGGGCAAGCGCGACTCCCGCGGCAGCATGCTGCTGCAAGAAGAGCGTGCCAGCGTCGAGATCCATATCTCAGAAGAGTTGCTGTGACAGGCTGTGGAGCAGATGCGGTTCGATGATTCGGCATCTGCCGAAGAAGGGAGGAGATGCGCTTACGGCTCAAGCGTTAGGGTGGCATTGTGGTCGATGGTCAGCCTGAACTGGGTGATGACCTCATGCCCGATGATCGCTTCGTCGCCCATGACCATCACCAATACCGGCCCAATCGTGATCTCGCCAATCCCGACGTTGCCCAAATAGCCGGGCACGGCGATCGGCAGCTATGGGATGCGGTTCGAGGTGACGCGGCCGTCTGTCATTTCCAGGTCGCGACGGACCGCTCTCCGATTTTGAAAGCAAAGGTGCCTCGACCGAGGGCAGCCTTGGCGGCCTGGGCGGCGCCAACGAGCGTCGGGGCAAGGACGGTTCGACCGTCGGCGGCGATGACGACGTACTCGCCCCGGTGCTCGGCCTCAAGCGGTGTGCCGTATTGGTCGTACAGGGCATCGGCTTGCTGGTGGAGCTGTGTGCGGTCGTGTTCCATACTGCTATTATATCACGGATACGAATAACTGACTGAAACAACTAATCCTAACCTGCCGGAGAGTTGGACTTACTGGACAGCACTTGCTAACAACTTGACAGAGGTTCCGCGGCGATCGGTGGTACCGTCTGTCAATAGGTCTAACACAATGGGGAGTCTTCCCATGCAGTACGACGTGATCATCATCGGCGCAGGCTCGGCGGGAGCGGTGCTGGCGGCACGGCTGACCGAGGACCCGGGGCGCGCCGTGCTGCTGCTGGAGGCCGGCCCCGACTACCCCGACCTGGAGCAGCT
>JBBSGA010000454.1:0-4622 GCA_038254585.1 Chloroflexales bacterium
CGTATGGCATTCTTGTCATTGTCTTGGCCCTCCTGGTTGCCAAGGCAGCAAGGGCGAGGCCACCGAGAACAAGGAGCCAATCTCGACCCACCTGACCAAAATCAGGAAATGGCGACTAGAATTGGTTCTTAAACAGCTTCTAAGTACAACCACGAAAATCTAGAAGTATTTTCTGAATATCGTGTATACTTACTCCAGCGTATGGGAGACAAACAATGCTTCGCCTTATACCAAATTCGCTGGAACAAGTTTCTGAAGTACGTGAAGTATATCATAGTACCAAGGATGTACGCGTGCGCACACGAGCACAAATGATTCTGTTAGCATTTGACGGCATATCAGCACCAGAAATCGCAAAGATTGTCGACCTTGACCAAGAACGTGTGCGATATCATATAAAATGCTATCGTGATGAGGGAATATCTGGTCTTCCAGATCGTGATCGAACTGGGCGACCGCGCACGGCTACGCCTGAATATGTTGACCTAGCAATTGAAACTATTCGTCAACGACCACGTGCGCTTGGTCAGAACTTTTCTATCTGGACGTTGGAACGATTGATTGACTACCTCAAAGAAAAGACGAAGATTACGGTCTCTGATGAGACCATCCGGAGACACTTACGGGACAATGGTATTTCCTTTCGTCGCCCGCAGCACAAAGTGTCGAGCCCAGATACAGAGTACATCCAAAAAAAAAGGAGGTTGAAGACACAAGAGACAACGTAGCCCCTGGAGATCACTTTTACTATGGTGATGAAGTCAACCTCAGCTTATTTCCAACATTGCGCAAGATGTGGGCGAACCGTGGACAACAGGTACAAATCCCGACGCATGGACAAGACGAGCGTGCATACGGAATAGGAGGGATGAATTATTTTACGGGTGAGACAGTGATGATTACCCGTGATCATACATGTAAACTCGATATTGGCATCTTTCTTCGTGCGCTCCTCGCACAGCATACGACAGGGATCATCTATCTTACTTGGGATAACAGCTATACTCATTTTGGTGGTGACATCGAAGTTATTCTGAAAGAAGCGAATGGACGGCTTGTATTATTGTACTTGCCGACCTATAGCCCATGGCTGAATCCTATCGAGATGCTTTGGCGCAGCATGCGTTATGGCGTTACCCACTGTGAGCTCTTTCTAACGATTGATGACCTCGAAGCGGCATTTCTCGATTACTTTATCACCACGCCGCCAGAAGCTGTGCAGCGGGTTATTGGATCGAAGGCCGCATAACTTCCGTGGTTGTACTTAGCAGGGCTTATGGATGCCTACCATCATCTGCATTCCTCGCTCCATCCGTTGGCGTCCGTTTCGTTCGGCTTCCCCTGGCGAACCTTCGCCCTGTCCGGGCCATTACAGCCCGGCCTTTGGCTACTACGCCGCCTCCGTCCTCCGTCCCACACCCTGGCATTTTCGGGTCCTTTGCAGGTCACGTGGTAGCGGAGTTCTCCAGTTCCAGTCTGCAAGACGGGGGCATGCCCCGTCGCTGCCTGCTCTACGCCGGGTGGATCAGGGACAACATGTACGCGGTTTATCGCCCGGTACACCCCTGTGCCGGCTACTTGTTTCATCCAACGCGATGAACAGCCAGACGAACGCCAGCCAGCCTCTAATTATGTCACTGAGGAAGGTGAATTAAACGAACGGATGACGCAAGTAGCCGACACAGGGGCGTGACCGTAGCCTTGTGACCATGATCCGGGGTCTTCTGGTCAAGGCACAAGATGCCGACCGGATCGTGCAGCGCCTACAGGCTCAAAACATAGGGGGCTTCATGGTCCCTGACGTCCCGAGCGTTATGCACATGTATGCTGGAGAGATTCCCTGGTGCGACACCTACGCGGCGAACGAGTGGGATGGGCTGCCGTTTGCCCGTAGCCAACGCCCGGCAACTGAGTCGATAGACAGCTTCATGGAGAGCAGTAAAAAGTCGGGGGTATGACAGCCCGACGGGCACGATCATAGTTCCGAGGAGCTGTCTGAATCTTCCGGGGAGGTATGAGCCTCGTCAGGGAACCAGGTACGTAAGGCTGCTCGCCTCCGGGTTGAGGCATCGGTAGACGAGCGTGTGGCGCAGGCTCCTGCGTTCCCGCGTGCGATTCCACTCCGAACGTTTGTGTTACCCCCGACTTTTTACTGCTCTCCTAGTGGGCGCGCACCGGACACGCCCGACAGGCAGTGAGCAGTATCGCCGCATTGCTGCTCGCCGGGACAAAAAGCGTGCACTCGTCGCGCTCGGGCATACGATCCTGGTGATGATCTACCACATCCTCATGCGGCGTCAGCCCTATCACGAACTCGGTGTCGCATACTTTGATCAGTTGGAGCGACAACGGGTGGAACAACGACTGGTTCGCCGCCTGGAGCGCCTCGGCTATACCGTGTCCTTCCACCGTAGAGCAAGTACTCCTAGCCTCGCCGCCTGAGCAACCTTATTTTCAGGGGGTATCAAAAGCTTGGAAGAGCCACGATGATGGAAAGTCATACAAACGGCGAGTGCGATAATCTCGGGTGGAAAGCCACGATGCGCAGATGGCGTCGCGGTCAGTGCGGTGAAAGAGCGTCCGCAGGCTCGACATTCGGAGACATGTGTCCCGCGCCGATCTTTGCCGTTCTTCCGCACCTGATCACTCGCACATCGTGGACACGCCATCACCTGCTGCTCCCACTCACAGATCCGCAACGGAAGGGCAGTATAATCGATCCCTGTCGGTTTCGACAGAACCTGCCGAATGTCCGCTGGGCCCACAAGCAGGATCAGGGGAACGCGTGATGGAACAGAGAACAGCCAATCGGGAGTCCCGCCTTTTCGGGCGCAAACGCGAACTCGCCGCGCTGTGGAGCCAGTTGGAGGCGACCACTGCCGGTCGCCTCCACGTCACACTCTTGGCGGGCGAACCAGGGATTGGCAAGACGCGCCTCCTTCAGGAAATCGCAGAGGACGCGGGGCAGGTCGGCGCACTCGTCTTGCGCGGCGGGGCTTCCGCGGCCGAGGGGATGCCACCCTATCTGCCTTTCCTGGAGGCTCTCGGCGGCTACATCCGCACTGCTCCTGCCCTCGTCCCGCAATTGCGCTAGCGAAAGTCGGTACTTTTGCGTGATGCAATAGGAGCCGTCAGCGCGTAAAGTGACCGTATCGCTAGAAGAGGTCAATGTCATGGCAGTCTCCCCATTTCTCGGCCGCGATGGCCTGTTCCACACGTTCACCTTCATCACCCTGCACACCGCCCGCATTTACGATGTGCCCTCACCGCCGGACAAGCACGCGCTTGGCCTCCGCGCCATCATCGCTGCTCCGTACCACGTCACGAGGCGCCGGCCACGTTGACCAGTAGTGCCTCGGCACATTGTGGATCCTTCGGTCAGCACGTTCCGCGTGGCTTTTCGCACGTATGGGTGTAGTGGGTATAGCGCATAACGCGGCAAACGGCGAAGATGATGCCATTCCGCTTCGCGGCGTCGACGATTCGCCGGCAGTCGTCAGGATTCGGAGCCATCGGCTTTTCAAGCAGCAGGTTGTAGCCTAGATCGCCAAATGCGACCCCTGGATCGGTATGCATGGCGTCCTGGGTCGCGATGATGACGCCGTCGGCGAACTTCGAACGCGCTGCCAGCTCGCGCCAGTCCGCGCAGACGTTGCCGTACGAGATGTCGTAGTCGTCCACGAGGCACTCGCGGTAGAAGTTGCGCGGCTCGGCGACACTGGAGCCGGCGGATCAACTATGGTTCGCATTTTGCAGTGGAAAGCAGCAGCGGCTATCGTTGGAAGATCTCACGGAGAAGCAAATGCCTGACCAAGTGACCCTTGCGCTCTATTCGGACGTCCACTGTCCTTATGCCTATGTAACCGCGTTCAGTCTGCGCACGTTGCGCGATCAATACCGGGGGAAGGTGCAGATCGTGCATAGAAGCTTGGCCCTCGAATATGTCAACAAACAGCCGACGCCCAAGCCGATTCTCGACACCGAGACCCCGATCCTGATGTTGGAGGAGCCGGATATTCCCTACCAGCCATGGCACCGGCCCGTAAGTGAGTGGCCGGTTACAATGTGGCCGGCGTTCGAAGCGATCAAGTGCGCTGAGCGGCAGGACATGGAGCTGGCCGCCGATCTCGACTGGGCGATCCGCCAGGCGTTTTTCGCCGATAGCCGCTGCATCTCGATGCGCCACGTGCTGCTGGACTTGGCCGAGGGGATCGGCCTCGACCTGGCGCGCTTCGTCGACGACTTCGATAGTGGTGTGAGCAAGCGCCTCGTGCTGCAGGAGGCACAGGACGGCTGGGAGCGACTGCGGGTCGAGGGGAGCCCAACGTTTGTTCTGCCCGACGGCGAGCAGCGTTCCTACCTCGGCTTGCCTAAGGTCAAGCTCGACCGCGAGCAACACTACCGCGTAGTCAGCGTGACGCCAGCCTCGACTGGCACCGATGATCGGCTGGCTCCGCTCCGCCAGCTGCTCGCCGATACACAAGCCCACGCGGGTAAACGACAGACGTGACAAGGTTGCGCGCTGACAGCCGGCGCCACAGCAGCGGCGTACTGTCGATCGCTCGGCCCACGCTTACCGAAACAAACCCGGAGTATGCTAGACTGCGGTAGTGGCGCCGGAA
>JBBSGA010000455.1:0-4605 GCA_038254585.1 Chloroflexales bacterium
GATATTTCGCTGGACAAACCGCGTGGTAGATCAGCACTGAGACGTTGTGACTTTTGTGAATATACTGGCTCATTCTGCCACAATAGACCATCAAGGAGGAACGACGCAAGCGTCGGGGAATGAACCCGAACGGGATTCAAATGTCGTTACGTTGCTCTTCGTCAACTTGAGTGGAACCGGTCGGTAGAAGCCCGTACTGCCGGCTCATCAGCGCAACTTTCTCACGCATCCGTTGAACAAGGCTTGGTGGACCATCCAGCAACAGCGCCGATTCCCCATATCCGAGTAGGACGCGCACAATCTTGAACTCGCTGGGGTCGCTGGCCTCGATTATGACGTACTGCTCGTCCTTGTGGACTGCATGGATCGTGAAGCGCTCGCTGACGCCGCTGTCGGCCAATGCAGCCGGAAGCCGGTAGGTGAAGTGAATCGGCTTCGGCTCGTGCCGGGGCTGCTGATGCGACCGTAGGAGCTCGGGCGAGCGCTCTGCTCGGTCCTGGACGATCCGGTCGACGCGGAAGGTCAGCGTCGTGCCGCGGTCGTAATCGAATGCGAGCAGATAGAAGTGCCGGTCCGTGTATTCGATCTCGTATGGGTCGAGCCTCCGGTGTGGCACCAGGGTAGCGCTCGTCGGCGCTCGGTAGAGAAAGGCAATCTGCTGTTGCTTATCGATGGCGGTCTCCAGCCATTCGATCAGCGACGAGCTGGCTGTGTAATCGATCGCCGGCCGGAGCGGAACGCGCAGTGCCGGGCGCCGCCGCCACCGCTTCGCCTGCCCATCCGAGAGCTGGCCGCTGAGCTTTTGGAGCCAGCGCTGGACGGCAGGCGCCTGTGGATGGCCGGTGGCAAAGGCATCACGCACGTGGGCCATCGCCTCGACATCTTCGTCCGAGACGAAGGACGGCCCGCCAGAGATGAGCCAGCGCGCCGGGCGCCCCGTGCGCTCGACGGCATACCCCAGCGCGCCCAGGTTGTGCACGTCCCGCCGGAAGCGGCGCTTGCCTGCCTCGCCGTCATCATAGGTGCCGGGCAGCTCTTCGGCGACCGCCCGAAAGTCACGTGGGCCGGTGCGCAACAGATCGCGGAGCTGCATCAGCCGGATGACAACACCATATGCTTCGCCCTTGTCAATTGCTCGCGTCATCGCCATGACTCTTCCACCGTTCTCCGTGCGGCTCGCCCGCTGCGTCGGCGGCCGGTAGCCACACTTGGCTTGCAGTATACGTTTGTGGGAGGTATCAAGGATAGACGCCGTGGCAATAGGGCGGTGTCAAAGTCCTCGTGGCACACCGCGGAAGGAGACACTCCGCAATCAGATGGAGCGCACGGCAGCTCCGGGCATGCTCGCCTACGTCGACGGCCGGATCGCCGGGTGGTGCGGCATTGGCCCGCGCCACGAGATGGAGCGGCTCGTCCGCTCCCGCACGATCCCGAAGGTGGACGATCGCCCGGTCTGGGCGATCGTCTGCTTCCTGGTGCGAGTCGGATACCGGCGGCGCCCGCATCGACGCCACCTTCGCCTACGTCGGCACACTCCCCATCTTCGAGCAGGCGGGCTTCCACCGGGTCATACAAACGTCTGCCCGGAGTGCCGGGCTCCCACGGTGGCTCATGCGCCTCGAGCTAGGAGCGCCATCCGAAGGGACCGGCCTGCGCTAGGTTCCCTGTAGCAGCCCCAGGCGTGTCAACAACCCGTGCAGGTTCACGGACCATCCGATGCCGAAGACCTGCGGTACAAGGATCCGGTCACTGCCGGTATTCCAGACCGTCTGCTTGAGGCGCTCGAACGTCGGACGCCGAAAATCGTAGGGCAGGAAACCGAACAGGCGATCATGCCAGGTTCGCTCGCCCGCCGGCTTCCGCAGCTCGTTGGCGATCGCCACCGCCACGATAATGAGCCAGAGCCATCGTCGATTTGATCGTTTCATCCTATTGCTCCGTGATCGAGCGGCGCCGTTTCCGCCCGTGCGAGCTCAGGCCTATCATACCGCCACGGGCCCTTCGCGCGCCATTCCCATCGGTGCCTGCGCCGGCTGTACCATTTCAAGTGTAGGCAGTGTTACCTTCAGCTACCATCCTTGCCAGCAGCGCCACCACGCGGTTTACCGGCACCGGTCCGAATCCGTGCTTGGCTATTGTCGATCTTCGCCCGCTTGCGCTCTCTCCCCCGCCAATGCTATTGTGAAGCTAGCCGGGCTAAAGATGGCCTGCGATGGCAACGGAGGGATCACCGCCCCAATCGCACAACGACGCCTCCTTGACGCCACTGCCCCATGGCAGGCGGCTCATATGCACGATATCGGAGGATTGCGGGGCGATCCGGCCCACGCGGTCAAACTGCCTGCATCCACCCTCACAGCGGACTCGGGACGGGTATCGAGCCATGAAAGACCTGAATAGACAAGCATTTGTGGGGCTTTTACGCCTTATCATCACGCTGGGAGCTTTGCTCTTCCTTTCGGCGTGGACCCTTGATTACTGGCAGGCGTGGCTTTTTCTCGCCGTATTTTCCGTATCCGTGTTGGCGATCACCCTGTACCTTATGCAACACGATCCAAAGCTTTTGGAGCGGCGGATGAATACCGGGCCGGGTGCGGAGAAAGAGCAGAGCCAAAAGCCTATCCAGCTCGCCGCGACGATAACATTTCTCGCAGTGATCGTTTTTCCCGGAATCGATCGTCGCTTCACATGGTCCGCGGTGCCGCCCTATATTGTCGTCGTTGGAGATATTCTTGTCGGGCTCGGGCTCCTCATCATCTTTTTCGTATTCAAAGAAAACACCTATACCTCTGCAATTATCGACGTCGAGACTGAGCAGAAAGTCATATCGACGGGACCATACGCGCTTGTACGTCATCCAATGTACATCGGCGGTCTTGTGATGCTGCTGGGCGTTCCTCTCGCGCTTGGCTCGTGGTGGGGATTGCTCACGATCATCCCGATCGCACTTGTGATCGTGTGGAGACTTCTTGACGAGGAGAAGCTTCTCGCTAAAAACCTTTCGGGCTATTCAGGGTATCAGGAAAAGGTAAGGTATCGCCTGGTACCGTTCATCTGGTAGCTCGTGACGTTAGCCTGTTTTTCGACTCTTGCCATCAGGCCGAGGCGCGTGAAAAATACGCTTATGGAGATCGAGTGCAAACGTCTCCATCCCGACCAGGCACAGACACTTGAGTGCCTACGTGTCCGATCGGCGGCCGGACGCTGCCCCCGGCCCCTACTGGCTTGCGCGAGCGGCGTCTACCCATCCACATTTCAGGCCAGCCCCCGGCGACGGGCCGGACGCCCGCCGCGTGGGACCTTTCCGCTAGCCCTCAGCGCAGCCAATCAAGGATCGTTCGGTAGCGAAGGGGCGTCTCGTACAATGACGAAGCGCGCCCCCGTGCCGTCAAGCCGGGCGGCGAGTCACGCTTTTGCAGCTGCGAGGAGCCTCGTGCCGCGTATGGTGCACATCGCCTCCTTCGGCGACACCGAGACAGAGTTTGTCGACCCCGCTCACACGATGGTCTGGTGTAACATTTGGCGCCCGGTGATGCGGAGCGGCTGGAGGCGTTGCACCTCAAGCGGCAGCGCGAGGGGCTCAGGGTGGACGAGGCAGACGAGGCGCGTGGCCTCACCGGAACCTATGAACGGATCATGGTGCTCCGCGCGGAGGCAGCCGCACTCCTGAAGGAACGTGGCTATGATGTTGGAGGATTGCGGAGCGATCCACCGCACACGTGAGTCGGGCCTACATACCAAAGCCACTGCGCGAGCAGGTGGCCGCGGAGGCACGCCAGCGCTGCGGTTACTGCCTGACCGCGGCAGATATCGTCGGGACGCCGATGGAGATCGAGCATATCATCCCGGAAGTCCTGGGTGGCCCAACGGAAGCCGACAACTTGTGGCTGGCCTGCTCGCTGTGCAACGAGCACAAGAGTGGTCGCATCGTTGGCATCGATCCAGAATCGGGCGAGGAAGTGCGCCTCTTTGACCCGCGCCATCAAGCGTGGCGTGAGCATTTTGTGTGGACTTCAGAGGGGACTCAGATCGCAGGTCTCAGCCCAACCGGACGCGCAACAGTCGCGACGCTGCACCTCAATCGGATGCCGCTGGTCCGTTCACGGCAGCGCTGGGTCTGGGAAGATACCCCATGATCGAATTGCAGTTCCCCTGCCCGGTCCTGGTAGGCCGCTCGACGCAACTTGACCGGCTGACTCAACTCCTCGACGCGGCGCTGGCCGGCACTGGGCGGTTCGCAGCGATCGCGGGCGACGTCGGTACCGGCAAGAGCCGTCTCTGCGGCGAGTCGCGCGCGCGCGCTGTGTATCGACGGGCGGGCGACGCCGGCGGATCGTGATCATAGCTATGGTCTCTTCGTGAGCGCCTGCCGATCCCTATTGCGCCAGCTCGACGATGAACTGCGCCGCAGCAAGCTGCGGGGTATCAACGGCGCAGCAGCCATTCTTTCGCAGCAAGCTGCGGGGAATGTACCCGAAGAGATTCAAACTCGGGCCGAGCTATTCCGGCCGTTCGCGCCCGAGCTGATCAAGTTTCTGCCGGACGTCGGCTGGTTGCTGCCGGATTGCCGCCCCTCGCCGCCGTTGCAGCCGGCGGCCGAGCGCA